>NZ_POTX01000016.1 GCF_003236305.1 Micromonospora endophytica
ACCACCGGCCAACCGTACGAATACCGCCGCACCCCCCTCGTCGAACCCGACTGGACCCGCTTCCCCGGCTGGCGCCACGTCACCCGCGACCAGTGGGAAAACGCCCAGTGGCAGCGCGTCAACTGCGTCAAGAACATCAAGCAGCTACGCACCGTCCTCGGCGACACCGTCGACGAGACCTTCTACGCCGACCTGGAAGCCGACCAGCGTGCCCTGGCGACCATGTCGATGCTGGTGCCACCACAGATGATCAACACGATGGTGCCGACCAGCACGCCCACCACCGAGGCGCTCCTGGCCGACCCCATCCGGCGCTACATGATCCCGGTCGCCTCCGACCGCCGCACCGACTGGCCCTCACACCCGTACGCCAGTCGCGACTCGCTGCACGAACACGACATGTGGGTCGCCGAGGGCCTCACCCACCGCTACCCCACGAAGGTCCTCGCCGAACTGCTCTCCACCTGTCCGCAGTACTGCGGACACTGCACCCGCATGGACCTGGTCGGCAACTCCACCCCCATGGTCGACAAGCTCAAACTCACCCTCAAGCCGGTGGACCGCTACGACGCCCACATCACCTACCTCAAGGCCCACCCCGGCGTGCGCGACGTGGTCGTCTCCGGCGGCGACGTGGCGAACGTGCCCTGGCGCAACCTTGAGTCGTACCTGATGCGGCTACTGGAGATCGAGACCATCCGCGACATCCGGCTGGCCACCAAGGCCCTCATGGGGCTGCCCCAGCACTGGCTCCAGCCCGACGTCGTCGAGGGCCTGGAACGGGTCGCCCGCACCGCCGCCCGACGCGGCGTCAACCTGGCCATCCACACCCACGTCAACCACGCCCAGTCGCTCACCCCACTTGTCGCCCGAGCCGCCCAGACCGCCCTCGACGTCGGCGTCCGCGACGTACGCAACCAGGGCGTGCTGATGCGCGGCGTGAACGCCACCAGCACCGACCTGCTCGACCTCTGCTTCGCCCTGCAAGGCGAAGCCGGCATCCTGCCCTACTACTTCTACATGTGCGACATGATCCCCAACGCCGAACACTGGCGGGTTCCGGTCTGGCACGCCCAGCAGCTCCAGCACGACATCATGGGCTACCTGCCCGGCTACGCCACCCCGCGGATCGTCTGCGACGTGCCCTTCGTCGGCAAGCGCTGGGTGCACATGGTCACCGAGTACGACCGGGAACGCGGCATCTCCTACTGGACCAAGAACTACCGCACCTCGATCGAGTCCGCCGAACTGGCCGCGCTCAGCAAGCGTTACGCCTACTACGACCCGATTGACACGCTGCCCGAGGCCGGCCAGCGATGGTGGCACACCCACCGCGACGACTGACCCCGCCGCACCGCCGACGAGCAGGGCCGCCAGATCATCTGGCGGCCCTGCTCGTCGGTATGGTCACCGGTTGAAGGCGTCCTTGGCGTTACGCCCGGCGTCCTTCACGTTCTCTCCCGCCTCACGCGCCCGCGCCTCGCTCTGCTCGCTGGCGCCCTCGGCACGCATGCGCTCGTTGTCGGTCATGTCTCCGATGCGCTCCTTGGCGGCACCGCTCATCTGCTCGACCTTGTTCTTCGCCTTGTCGGTGAAGCTCATGTCGGGCCTCCTCTGCTCTGGCGGTAAGTCCGACCTTCTTGTTCTGTGTCCCCTCAGCTGCTGCGTGGAAACCCCGGTGAGGGATCACATCGCGTAAGGCATCCTAGGACACTAGGTGCCGTCCGAGCCGCACCGGCGACGGCAGCGGCGCGGTGGTTAACTGGGCGCATGGGGCAGATCATGCTGATCCGGCACGGTGAGACCACCTGGAGCGCCAGCCGTCGACACACGTCGTACACGGATCTGGAACTCACACCCGACGGTGCGCGGCAGGCCCGCGCACTCGGTGCCGCCCTCGCCGCACAGCGGTTCGCCGCCGTGCTGACCAGCCCGCGCATCCGCGCCCTGCGCACCGCGCAGCTGGCCGGGCTGACCGTCACCGGCACCGACGAGGACCTGACCGAATGGAACTACGGCGAGTACGAGGGCCTCACCACCGCTGAGATCCAGGAAGACCAGCCCGGCTGGAGCGTCTGGTCCGACGGCTGTCCGGGCGGGGAATCTCCGAGCGAGGTCGGTGAGCGCGTCGACCGGATGCTCAGCCGCCTGCATCCGCTGCTCGACCAGGGGTCCGTGGCGCTGGTCGGACACGCCCACACGCTGCGCGTGCTGGGTGCCCGATGGGTCGGCCTACCGCCCTCGGCCGGGGCGCTGCTCCGGCTGGACACCGCCACCCTCAGCCTGCTCGGCCACGAGCACGGCCGCCGGGTCATCCTGCGCTGGAACCAGCCCGCGCCCACCGCGCCGGCCTGACCAGGCGCGGCCCAGCGGCCTCAGCGCAAACACCACCGCGGACTGATCACGCACCACACCGGAACGCCGACGGCTCCGGTCCGACGTGGTACGTCGGACCGGAGCCGTCAGGTGGAACTCAGAGGTAGCGACCGGCCTCGTCGAGGAAGTGCTGCGCGTACCCCTCGGCGGGAATGTCGCCGAGGTAGTACTTCTTCAGGTCGTGACGAGTGGACGCCAGCGGATCGCTGCCGAGCATGTCGTCCAGCACCGGGTCGAGCCCACGTACCCGGCCCTCGTGCGCGTCGATCACATAGGCCGCGCGGGCCAGCGGGAACGCGTCGGTGAACCGGTCCGGCGGCGCCGAGACCGCGACCATCGCGAACGGCTTCTCCGAGTACAGGTAGTCGGCCACCACACTCGACACGTCAGAGACCATCACGTCCGAGGCGTTGAAACAGTCCACCACCGACATCTTCATCTCGGCCTCGGGACCGAAGACGTGCGGCCGACCGTTCGCCTGGCTGTCCTCGGCCAACAGCGCCCGGATGCGGGCACACTCCGCGGTCAACTCCGCCGACCGCTGCGAGTACGGGTGCGGCCGGAAGACCACACTGCACCCGCGCGCCAGCAGCGCCTTGATGATGTCGTAGCCGACAAGCAGCGACGAGTAGTTCGAGTCGGCGTAGAAACCGGCCCACGTCGGCGCGTAGAGCACCCGCGGGTTCGCGATCGAGGCGATCGGCTGTGCGGCGATGGCGACGTTCTCCACCTGCGGACGTCCCACAATGGTGAACATCTCCGCCGGCATGCTCACCCCGTTGGCGGCGAACCTGTCGATCGCCGCCTGGCCGGCGACGAAGTTCCTGTCGTACATCCGGAACACCGGGTTGTGGCTCGGCACCTTGTCGCTGTCACCGTGGTTGAGCTGGATGTGCTTGAGCCTGGTGTAGCGGATCAGGTGGCAGTTCTTCGTGGCGGTGTTGACGTAGAAGGCGGCCCTCAACGACGGGACGATGACCGCGTCGAGTTCGGTCAACCCGGCCCGGAACACCACAGGTGCGGTGGTCAGTCGCAGCACCTCGTTGAAGTTGGCCTCGCTGCGCACCAGGACGAAGTACTTCTTGCCGAGCCGCTCCAGGTAGGGCAGCCACATCGCGATCTGGTAGCCGGTGGCGGAGGGCGCCTCCCAGTGCAGCACGAAAGCCGGCTCGTACGCGGTGAGCGCGGCGGTCAACCGCTCCTCGCTGCGGTGCCGGGCCTGCACCCGGGTCGTCGCCTGCCAACCGGTGAAGCCGACCAGACCCAGGGCCGCCGCCGACACCGCCACCGTCACCAGCCCGGTCAGGCCGGTGAACCCGCAGATCAGGGCCGTGACCACCGCGACGCCGTTGACCAGCACCGCGCGGCTCGTGTTGGGCCGCAGGGCAGGCCGCAGGCCGCTGCCGGGCAGGTTGGCCGCGACCGGGTAGACGGCACGGGACACCGCCATCACCGGCGCCTCGCCGAGAACCGCCACGGCCGCGAGACCGACGCCCACCGCCAGGAAGGGATCGAGCCCGCCGTGCACCGCGCCGAGCAGATAGGCGGTGGCCAGCAGCAACAGCCGCACCACCACTGTCGCTTCGGAGCGGGCCTTTCCGCCCCGGAACGCGCCCCGCCACACCCAGCCCAGCAGACCGACCGCGATCAGCGCCGGCGGCAGTGCCCAGAGGGGAGAGTTGCCCACCGCCGCGAGCAGCAGCGCGAGCACGGCCGCCGCCTCAGCGGCCAGAATGGGCAGTCGGCCGGCCAACCAGCCGCCGACCCCGGAACGCTTCACCGCCGGACCCCCGCTGACGACGGGTTGATCCGCAACACCCTGCCCACCCGGCCGCGCCAGCTCGCCAGGAAGTTCTGCTGCACCTTCAGCTCCTGCTCCAATCGGGTCACCCGCTCCTCGAGTGACTCCTTTCCGCGTGGCTCGCGGAACGGTGGTTCAAATGCGTACGCCGGCCGCTCCAGATCACCGTCGTGCCCCTGCCGCAGCCAACGCAGCCGCGACATCACCTGGCGACGGCCGACTACGTCCGACGCCATCAGGGTGTGCACCGGTCCGGGGAACTTGGCGGCGGCCAGTGCCGCGTCATAGGCCGGGTTGGCCTTGCCCGGCTGGAAGACGTGCTCGAGATTGTTGTGCTCGAGGAACTTCACGTAGGTCGCGAAGGTCTCCGCCTGCCGGGGCAGGAACCCGTCGAAGTCGGCCTCCTCGTAGAGCCGCTGCGCGTCGACGTCCGGCGGCAGGTCGGCGTAGAGGCGGTACGGGATGCCGTGGTACTCGGCCAGCTCGACGGTACGCGAGTCGTGCGCCAGCACCACCGAGGGCGTACCGGCCAGCACGCCGGCGACGTTGCCGTGGATCCGGGTGCCGAACGCGAAGTGCTGCTCGGCCATGAAGTCGACCCAGGTGGAGGCGTCCACGAAGAACCGCATCCGGTCGTTCTCGTACAGCGGGTGATCGGTGTGCACCGGCATCCGCGGGTTGCCGACCTTGGCCGGGTTCTCCCCCCACAGCATCAGTGCGAGCCGGTGATGCTGCTGGGGCACGATGACGCTGTTCGGGTAGCGGGTGGTGTTGGCCTCGATCAGCCGGTCGACCCCCTTGACTTTCGGGGTGTAGGAGATGGCCAACGGGCTGTCCCAGGTCAGCCGGTCGACCTTGCGCACCAGCGGCCCGAGGGGACCGTTGCCGAACATGGACGGGCAGCCGATCACCCGCACGTGCTCGTCACCGAAGCCCAGGTATTTGAGCATGCGGGCGGTGTACTCGCCGCGCACCCCGATCGAGGCCGACCGGTCCAGCACCGCCTTGGTGAACCGCGTCACGATCCGCTTGTACTCGTCGGGCAGCGTGTCGAAGTCGGTGCCGTACGGCAGCTGCGCCCCGATGCCGACCACGGTGACCGGGATCGTCAGCTTCTCGATGACCTTCGCGAGCCGCTCCAGGTGCGGCAGGAAGGTGTCCCGGTAGGAGTTCGCCATCGGCAGCACGAACCGGTCGAACTCCTCGTTCGTGCGCTGGATGTAGCGGCCCAGGTGCACCGGACGCTCGTGCACGTACGAGTTGGCGACCACCTCGGCGTCGGGCACGCTGAGCACCCGGAAGACCGCGCTGTAGAAGAGCATGTTGCCGGAGTTCGACCCGAAGATGCCGAGCCGCGACGAGGCGAGGCTCTGCTCGTGCGACAGCACAGTCAGTGGGCTCTTGCCGGCGCGGATGAGGATCCGTGTCATGAGCGGACCCCGGACACCGTACGGGTGAACGGCAATCGCGTCGATCGGTACATCTCATCCTCCCCTTGAAGGCACGCGAGGCAACCCGGGTGTCTTCGGCAACAGGAGTCGACGCCGGCGGTTGGTCCGGCGTCGACTGCACGTTCAGGTCGTGCTCACGCGGAATTCGGCTTGGATCCTAGCTCCGTCGGCGGCCCGTCGACCGCACCGGGGGTAACCGGGTGTCGATTAACCCGGTGGCTCGGTCGTACCGCCGCGGTGCCGGTGCGTCGGCACATCGGGACCTACCTTGGGCGGTCGGTGCTCGTACGGAGTGGAGAGCACGACAGTGGTCCGGGTGGTGACATTTGCCGAGGTACGGATCTCCTGGAGCACCCGTTCCAGGTCCGCCGGACCGGCGACCCGGACCAGCAGCAGATAGAAGTCCTCCCCCGCCACCGAGTAGCACGAGTCGATCTCCGGCAGGTGGGCCAACCGCTCCGGGGCGTCGTCGGGCTGGGACGGATCAAACGGGCGGATCGCCACGAACGCGGTGAGCGGCAGGTCGAGCGCCTCGAAGGAGACCCGCGCGGCGTACCCCTTGATCACACCGCGTTGCTCCAGCCGGCGTACCCGCTGATGGACCGCGGAGACCGACAGCCCGACCTTCTCCGCGAGGTCTGTGTACGACAGCCGTCCGTCGGTGGTCAGCGCGACGACGATGGCCTGGTCGATCTCCTCCACGGCGTGCAACCCTACCGAGTACGGGCCGTCGGCGCGACGACCCGCCCGCCGAGCGTCACCGTCGGCGGGCGGGCGACCCCGTTCGGTCAGCCCTTCGCCAACGCCCGGGAGATCACCAGACGCTGGATCTGGTTGGTGCCCTCGACGATCTGGAGCACCTTCGCCTCCCGCATGTACCGCTCCACCGGGTGGTCGGCCACGTAGCCGGCGCCGCCGAGCACCTGCACCGCGTCCGTGGTCACCCGCATCGCCATGTCGGTGGCGAACAGTTTCGCCTTGGCCGCCTCGATCGAGTACGGCCGGCCGGCGTCCCGCAGCCGCGCCGCGGCCAGCATCAACGCGCGGGCCGCGGAGATCTGGGTGGCCAGGTCGGCCAGGGTGAAGCCGAGACCCTGGAAGTCGATGATCGAGCGGCCGAACTGCTGGCGCTGCCGGGCGTAGTCCACCGCGTAGTCCAACGCCGCCTGGGCCAGCCCCACCGCGCAGGCGGCGATGCCGAGCCGGCCGGCATCCAGGGCGGACATCGCGATGGTGAAGCCGTTGCCCTCGCCGCCGATCAGTCGGTCCGCCGGCACCCGGGCGTCGTCGAAGGCGAGTTGCGCCACCGGCGAGGAGCGCAGACCCATGGTGCGTTCGGCGGCCTGCGGGTGGATGCCGGGCGTGGCCCGGTCGGCGAGCAGGCAGGAGATGCCGCGCGCGCCGGGGCCGCCGGTACGGCAGAAGACGTTGTAGAAGTCGGCCACCTGGGCGTGGGTGATCCACGCCTTGGTGCCGGTCACCACGTAGGCGTCGCCGTCGCGGACCGCCTTCGTGGTCAGCGCCGCGGCATCCGACCCGCCCTGCGGCTCGGAGAGGCAGTACGCGCCCAGCAGCTCGCCACCGATCATGTCGGGCAGCAGTTTGCGCTGCTCCTCGGTGCCGAATGCGGCGACCGGGTAGCAGGACAGGGTGTGCACGCTGACCGCCTCGGCGACGGCGAGCCAGCGGCTGGCCAGGATCTCCAGCACCTGGAGGTAGACCTCGTACGGCTGGGCGGCGCCGCCGTGCTCCTCGGCGTACGGCAGGCCGAGCAGGCCGGCCCGGCCCAGGGTACGCAGCACCTCGCGGGGGAACTCGGCGCGAGACTCGTACTCGACGGCCTTCGGGGCGAGTTCCCGGTCGGCGAGTTCGGTGGCCAGTTCCAGCAGGTCGTGGGCCTCGTCGGTGGGCAGGATCCGGTCGACAGTCATGGCGCGGTGAGCTCCCCGGGGTGGGTGTTGATCTGGTGCATGCCGCCTGTGGTGCAGACGCCACCCTCTCAGCTTAACGTTCGTTCGGGTTGGGCAGCTGACGGACGCCGCTGGTCGGCCCGGCGAACACGCCGGCGGTCGAATCGCCGGCGCGCACCGGCAGAGCGGTCAGGAATCGAGAAGCGCCCCGCCGCCGGGCCGCAGCAAGCTTGCCCCAGGACATCCCGCCGGCTGGGTCACGCCGGGCTCACACTCCATGGAGGTCGCCATGAACTGGAACAACGCTGTCCGACAAACCCATCGCTGGACGTCCGTCACGTTCGCCGTGACCATGGCCGTCGCCTTCGTCGCCGTCGCGCAGGCCGATCCCGTCGAGTGGGTGTTCTATCTGCCGTTGCTCCCGCTGGCCCTGCTTCTGCTCACCGGTCTGTACCTGTTCGTCCTGCCGTACGCCCGCAGGCGGCGGGGAACTTCACTTCGGTGAGGTCTTCGATGCTCCTGCCCGCTCGCCGCAGCGTCGGCGGCGGCCGGAGGAGGCCCGCCGCCGACGCTGACCGGCGTCATACCCGGGAGGTGAAGGTGGCCAGGAAGCGGTGGGGGGTGATCACGCCGGCGTTGTCGAAGCAGATCACGTCGACCTCGACATCAGTGGTGTACGACCAGGGTTGGGTGAGATGGCAGTAGTTGCTGCCAGGGCCCTGCGCCACGACCTGGGCATGCGTCTCCCTGACGCCGATCTGCGGAAAAGTCGCCAGGAATCGGCCGGCGGGGGCCAGCGGCACCACCGTGTTGGCACCGACACCGACCATCGAGTTGTCGTTGGTCGGCCCGCCGACGGCGGTGCCCACGTATCCGATGTACGTCGGCGGGCCGAAGGAGCCGATCACCGACCGCCGGCGGTGGTACGAGAGGACGAAGTCGGTGTTGGTGAACGCGCCGGCCTGGTCGTAGCAGAAGACCTCCACCTGCACGTAGGTGCTGAGCGGGCCCCAGGAGTTGACCTTGCATCGGCGGGGAGCGGCGTTCGGTTGCACGGCGGTGACCTGCACGTTGCCGGCGAGCAAATCGGGTAGCCCCACCCCGGGCAGCCGCACCGCGTACTGCCCGACGCCGAACGCCCCGACCGCGTTCACCATGCCCGTGGAGTTGTACGACTGCGTCATCGCGCCGCCAGCCCACTGCACGTACGCGTAGGAGTTGCCGGCCGGCAGCACGCCCGAGCTGGTCGTCCAGAGCACGGTGAACGGGGTGTCCTCGCGCGTGCCGCCGGGCCTGTGGCACTGCACGTCGACGATCTGGTCGGCGCCGGACTGGCCCCAGCGAACCACCTCGCAGTAGTGCCCGCTCCGGTTCACCGGGGTCACGTGCGGCACGCCCCGCGAGCCGGCGCCTACCTGCGGGAAGCGGACCTGGAATCGGCCGGGTGCGAGCTTGATGCCGTCGGCCCAGGCGGCCGGGAATGCCGTCTTCCAGCTTCCCCACTGCCGGGTGGTGTCAAGCACGGTCCAGACCGGCACGGTGGGGTCCTTGACGTAGGCGAACCCCCAGCGGTCAGCGGTGGCCGCTGCGGCAGGTGCCGCTGGCATGAGTGCGCCGGCGGCGGCCAGAACAGCAGCCAGCGCTGCGCTGACGAACGATCGGAGACGCATGTGTTCCTCCATTCGAACCGGAAGATGACACACAGGAGCGTGCGGGTTGTAATGGCTTGGTTACAAAGGAAATCGCTGATGTTCCGATGTGGGGTGACAACCACCTCTGGCATGTATCAAAGTCGGCCACAGCGACTCTTTTACTGAAGCGCTGTGTCCGGTGGCTTCATCGCGGACAGCGATGGGGTGCGTGGGGCGATACTTTGATCGGACCAGTGCCCTAGTCGGCGACGATCCAGGCCTTGATGGCCCAGTTGGCCGGGTTCGCGGCAATGGCCGACTGCTCGCCGTCATCGGGTGAGGCCGAGGATGGTGGCCAGTCGCGCGACGTCGGCCGCTGCTGGTCCGCGGTGGATGATCTCGGCGAGGAGAGTACGGGCGACCGACCGGTTGCGGACTTCGGCGGGCGCGATCCGGTCGGCGTCGAGGAGCGCCTGCCCGGCCTGGGCCGGGTCGCCGGTGTCGAGGTACGCACGAGCGGCGTCGATGAGGTGGGCGCCGCGATGCTCGGGCGGCAGCCGCCGCCAACCGTGGCTGCGGATGGCGTGTTCGTGGCGGTGAAGGGCTTCGGCGGTGTCGCCGAGGCAGTGGGCGGCGAGGAATCGAGCCGATTCGACGGCACCCGACCCGAACCCGGTGTGCTGCGGGTCGGTGTCGTTGGCCCGTCGACCGGCCAGGCTGGCGGCGTAGTCGAGTAGGTCGTGGGTGTTGCGGCGGTCGCCGTAGCTGGCGGTGGCGAGTGCGGCCTGGAGGTAGAGGGTTGCGCGTACGTTGTCGTCGTCTGCGGTGTCGGCGGCGGTGATCGCGGCGGTGACGGCGAGGTGGTGGTGGTCGAGGGCGCGTAGGGCTTGGGTGATGCCGATGGTGGCGGCGGCGGTGAGGGTGGGGCCTTCGGCGGCGGCGGTGACGGCCCGGTCAGCGGCGAGCCAGGCGAGTTCGGCGTGGTCGAGTTTGATCAGCACCGCGGCGGTGATTCGGTACGTGGACACCAGCAGGCTCCGCGTCCCACGTGTGGTGTCGAGTTTGCGTACGCCGCGCTCCACCTTGTCGACCCAGCTTTTTGACTTGCCGAGCCGATCGGCGAAGGCCTGCTGGCTCATGCCCCGGTTGACGCGCAGCTCAGCCACCCGTCGTCCGAGGGGTACGGAGTTGTGGTCGCGGCGGTGAGGATGGTTCATCGGATGCCCGCCGCTGGCGGCATGGTGTGGGTGTATGTACCACAGCGCGGACACCACCGCGACTTCACCTTGAACGCGAACAGCCCGGCCACGAAGCCCAGCAGCACCCCACTGAGCACCATCATCACCAACTCGACAAGCACGAGTCCTCTCACCTCCAAGCGAGACCGCGAAGCCGGGGCGGCACCGTACACCCCTCGACCACATCCGTTGCGTACCGTAACCAGGCTTGCGCATCACATGATGCAAGGCAAGCATCAATCCATGATCAATGAAAATCTGCATGTGAGTCGATGCAGACGAGTAGTCGGGATTGGTGCAGAATCACTACATGCCTCGATTTACGCCAGCGACGCCACGATCCCGTCGACTCGGCCGGGAGCTGCGCAAGCTCCGCGAAGCCAAGGAACTGACCGGCGAGGAGACCGCGAAGCTCGTCCGCTGCTCGACATCCCGGATCAGCCGGATCGAGTCCGGCGAGATCAAGCTCCGGCCCGGTGACGTCATGGAACTACTGGTCACCTACGGCATCCGGATCGACGAAGAGCCCGGCACGTCGCTGTTGGAGCTGGCCCGTGACCTGCGCGAAGAGGGCTGGTGGCAGCGCATCGGCGGCAAGTACGCCACATACATCGCCTACGAGACCGAAGCCGTCGAACTCAAGAACTTCGAGCCGATGCTCGTGCCCGGTCTACTCCAAACCGAGCGGTACGCCCGCGAAGTCAACATCATCGGCCGTGAGACCGACCCGGAAACCGTCGACCAGCGCGTCGCAGCCCGGATGACCCGTCAGGAGGTGTTGCACCGCCAGCCGACCCCGCTGCGAATGCACGCCATCCTCTCCGAGGCGTCCCTGCGAACCGAGGTCGGCGGCCCGGAGGTGCTGAGCGAGCAGCTTCACCACCTGGTCAAGGTGAGTCGACTGCCCAACATCACGATCCAGGTGCTCCGCTTCGAAGCCGGCGCGCACCTGGCGGACAGCAGCGGCTTCGCCCTGCTCAGCTTCGAGCAGGACGAGCCGCCGTTGGGCTACATCGAGACGTTGGCCGGTGAGCTGTTCCTCGAGTCCAGCCGCGACCTGGCGCGGCTGTCAGCGGCGTACGACAATCTGAGGATGCTGGCGAGGTCGCCGGCCGAGTCGATCAAGTTCATCAAGGAGCTGAGCGAGCATGGAGCGTAACGTCTGGCGCACGTCGAGCCGTTCCGGCAGCAACGGCCAGTGCGTCGAGGTCCGCGATCGAGGCAGTGCGATCGACGTACGCGACTCCAAGGCACCCGCCGCCGGAACCCTGAGCTTCGACCCCGTCTCCTGGACCGCCTTCGTCAGCGGCATCAGAACCGACGCCAGCCGCCCCTGAGCTTCGCCACGCACGCCAATGGAGCTGCAGCACGGTGGTCGGGATGGTGTCGGGACCGAAGCGCCGGTTGACTGTCAGGGCGAAGGCAGCCCGGTGATCCGAAGGCCACTCGCCGTACCGTGCCCTGGTTGCAGGCGCGCGGATCGCGGCATGAGCGGACGTTCAGACGCAGTCCCAGAAGAAGCGGCCTTCCCGCTGGTCCTCACTGAGGAAGGCGTATCCGGAACCGCCGCCGAAGTTGAGTGCGTACTCGTCGTCGCCCCACCCCTCGGCGTCGTCCAGTTGAAAGAAGAAGCGCCACGAGGCGTCGAGGTCGGTCGTCCACGGCTGCCAGAGCAAAGGCTGGCCGCCGACATAACTGCGGCAGTCGACTCGTCCGTGGTCGTTGTCGCCGTCGAAGTGAACACCACGGCGTGCAGCGTCCTGGTAGGCGACCTCCCGCTCGAAGAAGGACGCGGTTGCTTCGTCTGGCAGATGCACATCGATGTGGAGTTCGACAGGCACCCGCTCGGTCCATTGACTGCCGCGGCGCCACAACGTCGGTCCGGTGCCCGTGGCGAGGCCGGTGACGAACGACGGCACCCGCCCGCCGGGCTGAATGAGCAGCGCGTTCTCACCACCCTCGGCTTCAAACGTCCCCGCCAGTGACTCTTCGTCTTGAGTCATGAACAGGTAACTCATCCGGAGGCTGGGGCCCGGCAGCGGGAACTGCCCGATGAAGGTCATCGGTGACCCGAATTGAGCGGATACCGGCCAGAACGGCTCATCTATCCAGACCGGCAGCCCACCGAGCTTGGCGACCGGATCGTCGATCGGGGCGAGGCTGGGCCGCCATGACATCTCCAACCGGGGCATCAGCCACGGATCGAACGGCCCGGTCGCCGACGGTGAGCGACTTGAACCTTCCAACCACGCCATGGCCACGCCTTCCTGGTGCCACGCGCACGACGCTTCTACGACTCTACGGCGCGGCAACCATACGCCATCTGCTCATCGGCCCGACCAGACGCTGACGGGCGCGCGCACGGCGGCATGTGCGGGCACTCAATGATCGGCGGAGAAGAGGCCCTCGCCGCTGGTCACGAAGCACCCGAACATGTCGCCGAGAACAGCTCGTTGGTGTTCCGTGAGCGGGTTTACGAACACCGCAACACCGACGTCTGCGTCCCGGCACGCCTGCGCGATCTCGCGCGCTTTGCCCGGGCTGAGCAGTGTCCGCCGCGAGAACGGCACAGCCAATTTGGCCGCACCGCCGTGGGAGACACCCCGCCGCTGGACGTGCCGGCTCACTACCCGCCCGCCATGGGCCTCCACAGAGGCCGCCAGCACGTCAAGCTTTGCGCCGAACTTCTTGTCCTTGGCCGAGAACAGGCCCACGAGCGCCACGTCGGTGCCCGCCAGCACGGAGGTCGGTGGCTCGGTCGGAGATCGCCGCACGGGGCCATGGTGTCAGATGCCATACGGGCAGCCGTTTGTCGGCACGACAGCGCAGTGTCCGGCCGGGCCAAGGCGCGGACAGCGGCATTTCCGGGCGTCGCGGGACAGCATGGGTAACACAGAGCATGACGACCCTGCCGGCCCCACGCGCGATTAGCTCACCGAAGAGTTGCGGACACTGCCGCGCAGCGGTCGCAGTTGTCGGCGCTGACTGTCGGCCGCACGGCGGGCGCAGGATCCGCCGACCGAAGCGGGGGTTACGGTGGATAATCAACAATCCGACGGTGAGGCTGCAAATGATCAATGTCCAGGAGTTCGCGCGACGGCTGAGTACTCTCGGAGCTGATGCCTTCACCAGCGACGACGTCGTGGACTTGGCGACCGCGGCCGATGTTCGCATCAGCGCAGACCTCGAGATCGACGCCACCCTGGCGCAGCGCTTGCTCGACCAGATCTCGCCCACCCTGCCGGTCACCGGGGCCCAGATCGCGTCGTCGCAATGGCCGCCACCGAAGTCTTCCCGTCCTGCAGCGCCTTCGGTGTCGTTCTCCAGCCCCGGTGTCGTCGACGGACCGGCTGATCAGCCGACCCGACCCCGCAGTCCTGGATCTGCGGGTAGCGGTCGGCGACCCGGCTCTCGACGAACTGGCAGGTGAAACTGCAGTCCCAGCCTTTCAGCAACCGCCAGGCTGCTCGCCGCAGCCGTCGGCTACGACGCGAGCTGCGAACCCAACTCTCGCCGCCATCATCGGCTGAACTTCGTCCTCCTGTCCGGCTGCGCAGGCCACGTGTCGCCCATACTTCTGTTCATGAATGAATACTCATGGCCAGTGGATGGCGAGCGACTTGCCGAACGGGCATCTGCTCGATGGACGATCACGGTCACCGCGTTGCCCGAGGGTAGTACGGTGACCGGCCACGTCATCGGCCGCCAACCTTTCGGCGTATTCGTAGAGATTGCTGGCGTGCCGGACGTAGTGGGCTTGGCGGAGATTACGGCGATGCCGCACGGCGTCCCGCTTCCCCTCGTGGGTACCGTGGTGCGCGGAACCGTGATCGGTCACACTCCGCACAACCACCAGATCAGACTACGTCTCGTCGACCAGGACTGAAGCGCCGACGCCAGGGGTGCAGGTTCGCCCGCTACACGGCAGATCCGGATGGTCGGCTGGACCTCGTGCTCGATTGATGGGCATCCTTTTGTTCCCATGTCTCGTCGCTGATCGGACTGGGGGTTGACTCGGGTGTCACGCTGGATCCGGGAGCCGGATTGCACTCGCGGAGGACTCATGCGCAATGCGGCTACGAGAGCCGCCGTCCCCTTCGTGGCCGGGCTGGGCATCGGCGCTGCGGTCAGTCCGTCCCTCGGGCCGGTCGCCCTCTGGTCCGGCATAGTGGTCGCCGCGATCGGCGTCGCGTTCTCGGTAGTGGGTACGAGGGAATCCAATCTCGTTGGGGACGGCCTGGACGACCGCGATGAGGACTCCCGGATCGCCGGCGACCCGACGAACGTAGGAACAGCGGACGTCGCGGAACCACGACGGCGCAACCGGCAACGGCCCACCCTCAGCGGCATGGGCACTCGGGTGGAACAAATCCTCAAGCTCGCCGAGGAGCAGGCCAATGACCACCGCACCACCGCCCGACGCGAAGCCGACGGGATCCTAACCGCCGCCCGGCGGGAAGCGGACGCGATCCTGAACCGGGCACACGACCAGGCAGCCGGGATTACCGGCGCTCGCCAGGATCTCTCTCCGGCGCCGTTCACCGGGACACCGTCACCTGACGATGGTTCGCGCCCTCACGTCTGAAGAAGCGGAGCCACGGTCAGACCCCCATCGTCAGGATCGACGAGCGGCGCCTACGCCACCTTCGGTGACAAGCGCTTCGCGGCAAATGCGAATCCCGCCGTACGTGTAGTTCGGCTTGGCGCTCGCGTGGATGCGAAATCTCGGTGGAACGGTCGAGTGCCGGCCTGTTCCCGCCCGTCAGATCCGCGCCCGCTACTCGTCCGACACCATCACCGTGTACCAGGGCGTATCCCCCGCAAATCGCATTGCCGGCGGTGGCAGCCGGCCGCTTCGTAGCCCCCTTCAGCCGGGACAGGAACGCGTCCTGTCCATCGACATCACGCGGGAGGGATTTGAGTGGTCGCTGGCGCGAGGCTGCCTGAGCCACTACGACCGAGACCTGCACGGCGACAAGGCGACCTGGTCACGGCATCTTAAGAGCAGCCCGGTCCGAGTGCAGTGGGATCCGGAACGGTCCCTGCATCTGACGGCGTTGCCGTACCGGTCACTGCAGGTCGGGTTGTCCCGCGAGGCTGTGGACCGGTACGTCGACGACTGGGTTGTCACCATCACCGACATCACCCCCATGGTGCAGCAGGTCCGAGAACTCCTGCGAGGCGACAACGAACAGGCGACAACAGCTCAACTTCCTGTCGAGCACGTCTACCCGCTGCCGGATCAGATCGGTACCGGCCTCAACGCCAGCCCCGACCTCGCCCACGGCAAAGCGCCCGAGCAATCACACGGACAGTGACGGCCGCTCGCAGGCCGACACGTCCTGGTAGCGGCAGATCCCGCGCACGGCCGGCAGGTGGCCCATGGTTGGGGTGCCGGGCCCTGTCGAGCTGAACCGTTTGCGCTATCACGCAGCCACCCGCCCCGCCGCCCGCCGCCTGGGAACCCGGACCCTGATCCGTCTGCGCCATCAGCTCGACAGCGTCCACACACCCCCAGACACACCTGCCACAGCGGACCGAACGCCACACCGCCATAAGCCCCACCCCGAGCACCGTTTCGGCGCGATGGCGGTATCCCACCCACCCGGACCGCCATCGCGCCGAAACGGAGTCGATCAATCGATCAGCCAGAGGCAGAACGGGTGGCCGTCCGGGTCGAGGCAGACCCGTACGTCGTCCTGCGGTTGGTAATCGGCCAGGGTGGCGCCACAGGCCAGCGCGTGGTCGACGGCGGCGGACAGGTCCTCGACGCCGATCTCCAGGTGCATCGACATCTGCTGCCGGCCGGGCTCGGCCGGCCAGGTCGGTCGGACGTACGCCCGCTCCCGCTGGAAGGACAGCCCCACCCCGCCGTCGGCATTGCGCAGGATGACGTCGTCGGGCTGCTCGACCTCGATCTCCCAGCCGAGCAGCCGGCGGTAGAAGCGGGCCAGCGCGGCCGGGTCCGGGGTGTCCAGGTTGACCTGGGTCAGCTTCAGGCCGGTGGGCGGGGTCATCACATCCTCCTGGTCGTGGCGGGCGCGCCGAACGTCGGTGGGGTGTGCCAGGCTGTCGGGCGTGGCACCGCAGACCCCGATCATGCTCATCGACGCGCCCAGTCTCTACTTCCGGGCCTACTTCGGCATCCCCGAGTCGGCCGCGAAGACCGCCGACGGCCAGCCGGTCAACGCCGTACGCGGCTTCCTCGACATGCTCGCCCACCTGGTCCGCACCCGGCGGCCGGGCCGGATGGTGTGCGCGATGGACCACGACTGGCGGCCGGACTGGCGGGTCGCGTTGCTGCCGTCGTACAAGGCGCACCGGGTGGCGCCGGAGGGCGGCGAGGTGGTGCCGGACACCCTCACCCCGCAGGTGCCGATGCTGCTCGACGTGCTCGACGCGGTGGGCGTCACCGTGGTCGGCGCGGCCGGCTACGAGGCCGACGACGTGCTCGGCACCCTCTCGGTCACCCAGCCCGGCCCGGTGGAGGTGGTCTCCGGCGACCGCGACCTGTTCCAGTTGATCGACGACGCTCGCGGGGTGCGGCTGCTCTACGTGGGACGGGGCGTGGCCAAGCTGGAGGACTGCGACGACGCCGCGGTCCGGGCCCGCTACGGCGTGCCGGCCGACCGGTACGCCGAGTTCGCCGCGCTGCGTGGCGACCCCAGCGACGGGTTGCCGGGGGTGGCCGGCGTCGGGGAGAAGACCGCCGCCCGACTGGTCGACAGGTACGGCGACATCGCCGGCATCCTGGCCGCCCTGGACGACCCCGGCTCCGGTTTCGCGCCCGGGCTGCGTACCAAAATCGCCGCCGCCCGCGACTATCTCGCGGTGGCGCCGAAGGTGGTCCGGGTCGCGCTGGACGTGCCGCTGCCGGCGCTGCCCACCGAGCTGCCGGTGGCGCCGGCCGACCCGGATCGGCTCCTCGACCTGGCCGAGCGGTGGAACCTGGCCGGCTCCACCCGCCGCCTGGTCGACGCCCTCGCCACCCGCGGCTAGCGCTGCTCGCGGGCTGAGCCGGTGAGGTTCGCCCGCACCAGCGGCGCCTCCGGGACGAGGAAACAGACCAGCAGCTTGAGGTAGAAGAACAGCGGAAACCAGGCGTACGCCGCAGCCACCGGCAGCCAGGTCAGGTTGATCAGCACCGCGGCCAGATAGAGCGCCACCGCGAGCAGCCGCTTCACCTCGACCGCTGCGAACTCGATCACGACCGCCGCCGCCACCAGTAACGCCGCGTTCGCCACCAGCCAGGCGAGGTCGGCTCCGGCCGCCGGGAGCAGCGCCACCACCACCGGGTACGCCAGGTGCGCCGCAACGAAACCGAGCCGTGGGTTGCGCCGGCCGGGCCGGTGGTACCACCGCTTGGCCGGGTTCGTTGCGTTTGTCAGCACTCCCCCGACGAGGTCCACGGCGATCACCGCGGTCACGACGACCTCGACAACCGACCAGTTCTCGCCACCGGCCTGCCGGATCACGTACGCCGCCAGCAGCGCCAGCACCAGCAGATGTGCCGCGGTTTCGGTCAGGTTCTCCCGCCGGCTGCGCCCAGGCCCGAAGAACCGGTCCACCGCGCCG
Organism: Micromonospora endophytica; assembly: GCF_003236305.1. GTDB lineage: Bacteria > Actinomycetota > Actinomycetes > Mycobacteriales > Micromonosporaceae > Micromonospora > Micromonospora endophytica. The sequence goes on from NZ_POTX01000016.1 coordinate 17,983, forward strand.
GCGAGCCCCGGCCGCGGCTGCGGGATCCGCCAGTCGACGCGCACCCCGGGCGGGCTGCCCGCCTCGACGCCCTCCGCCTCGATCGTCTGCCCCGTCAACCGGCTCGCCTCCCCGTACCCGCCGCGCCCACCTGACGCCATCGTTCCATATACGGAACGGCGTTGTCAGGTGGGCGCGGGGCGCGGCGTTAGCAGGGGGCCCCTTTACTACACGAGGCGTTAATAGGGGGCCCCTCCTTTCATGCGACTTCGCGGAGGTAGCCGTCGATGGAGGCGGCGAGCACCTCTGCGCCGGGGCGGGCCCAGACGTCGGCGTTGAAGACCTCCACCTCGATCGGGCCGGTGTAGCCGGCCGCGTCCACCGCCTCGCGCAGCCGACGCAACTCGATGCAGCCCTCGCCGGGCAGTGCCCGACCGAGCAGCACGCCCTCCGGCAGCGGCGTGATCCAGTCGCAGACCTGGAACGAGGCGATCCACTCCCCCGCGCGGGCGATCTGGGCGTACACGGTGTCGTCCCACCACACGTGGTAGGCGTCCACCACCACACCGACCACGCTGGGATCGAAGCGTTCGGCGATGTCGAGGGCCTGACCGAGGGTGGCGATGACGCACCGGTCGGCGCTGAACATCGGGTGCAGCGGTTCGATCGCCAGGGTCACCCCGGCGGCTTCGGCGTGCGGTGCCAACTCGGCGATGGCGTCGGCGACCCGGGCCCGGGCACCGTCGATGTCCTTGCTGCCGGCCGGCAGTCCGCCGGAGACCAGCACCAGCACCGGCGCGCCGAGGGTGGCGGCCTCGTCGATGGCCCGCAGGTTCTGGTCCCGCCAGTCGTCGGCGGTGAAGAAGCCGCCCCGGCACAGGGTGGTCACCGCCAGCCCGGCGTCACGCACCAGCTTGGCCGCGCGGGTCAGACCGTACTCGGCGACCGGTTCCCGCCACAGGCCGATGCCCGGCACGCCGACGGCGACGCAACCGGCCACCACGTCGGGCAACGGCCAGTGCTGTGCGGTGGCCTGGTTGAAGGAGAACCGGTGTAGCGCCTGGCCGGTCACTGGGTCACCCCCGCGACGGTGAAGAACGCCCGGGCCCGGGCCGCCGCCAGCTCGGCGTCGGGCAGCAGACCGGCCGCGTCGGCCAGGGTGAGCAGGGTGGCCAGGTGCGCCGGTGACCGGCCGGACTGCAGGCCGCCCACCATGGTGAAGTGGTCCTGGTGGCCGGCGAGCCAGGCGAGGAAGACGATGCCGGTCTTGTAGTACCAGGTGGGGGCGGCGAACAGGTGCCGGGCCAGCGGCACGGTGGGCGCGAAGATCTCGTCGTAGGCGGCCAGGTCGTCCCGGTCCAGGGCGGCCAGCGCCGCCGAGGCGGCCGGCGCGATGGCGGCGAAGACCCCCAGCAGCGCGTCGGAGTGACCCTGCTCGTCACCCCGGATCAGCTCCGGATAGTTGAAGTCGTCGCCGGTGTAGAGGCGTACGTCGGCCGGCAGTCGGCGGCGCAACGCCACCTCCCGCCCGGCGTCGAGCAGCGACATCTTGATGCCGTCCACCCGGGACGCGTGGTTCTTGATCAGCTCGACCACGGTGTCGGCGGCCAGGTCCAGGTCGGTGCTGCCCCAGTAGCCGGTGAGCGCCGGGTCGAACATCGGCCCGAGCCAGTGCAGCACCACCGGCCGGTCGGCGGCGGTCAGCAGTTCGTCGTACACCCGCAGGTAGTCCTCGGGGACGCGGGCGGCGGCCGCCAGGTGGCGGCTGCACATCAGCACCGGCACCGCCCCGGCGGCCTGCACGTCGTCGAGCTGCTCCCGGTAGGCGGCGGTGACCTCGGGGAGGCTGGCCGGACCGGCCGGGAGCTGGTCGGTGGTGACGCCGGCGACGATCCGGCCGCCGGCCGCCCGCGCCTCCGCGGCGCTGCGCCGGATCAGCTCCCGGGTGGCCGAGTAGTCCAGACCCATGCCGCGCTGCGCGGTGTCCATCGCCTCGGCCACCCCGAGGCCGTACGACCACAGGTGGTGGCGGAAGGCGAGGGTGCGGTCCCAGTCGAGGGTGGCCGGGGTGCCCGGGGTGTTGTCGGCCTGCGGGTCGGCCACCACGTGCGCGGCCGCGTACGCGATGCGGCTGCGCGGCGGACCGTCGGGGCGGGGATATCCAGCGCCGCCGGTCAGCCGAAGCCGACGACCGTCGGGCAGGGTCACCTCGGTGCCGGTCACAGCGCCAGCTCCGGCACCTCGACGCGGCGGCCCTCGCGGGCCGAGACCAGACCCAGCTCGGCCAGCTGCACGCCGCGGGCACCGGCCAGGAAGTCCCACCGGAACTCCTCGCCGGTCGCGACGTGCCGCAGGAACGCCTCCCACTGCACCTTGAAACCGTTGTCGAAGTCCTCGTTGTCCGGCACCTCGGTCCACTGCGAACGGAAGTCCTCCGTCACCGGCAGGTCCGGGTTCCACACCGGCTTCGGGGTGACCGCCCGGTGCTGCACCCGGCAGCGGCGTAGCCCGGCCACCGCGCTGCCCTCGGTGCCGTCGACCTGGAACTCGACGAGTTCGTCGCGGAACACCCGCACCGCCCAGGAGGAGTTGAGCTGGGCGATGACGCCTCCGGCCAGCTCGAAGACCCCGTACGCGGCGTCGTCGGCGGTGGCCTGGTAGGGCCGGCCGGCCTCGTCGACCCGACGCGGGATGTGCGTGGCGATGGTCGCGGAGACCGTCCGCACCTCGCCGAAGAGTTCCGCCAGCACGTAGTGCCAGTGCGGGAACATGTCCACCACGATGCCGCCGCCGTCCTCGGCACGGTAGTTCCACGACGGACGCTGGGCGGGCTGCCAGTCACCCTCGAAGACCCAGTAGCCGAACTCGCCACGCACCGACAGCACCTGACCGAAGAAACCGCCGTCGAGCAGCCGCTTGAGCTTGCGCAAGCCGGGCAGGAAGAGCTTGTCCTGCACCACGCCGGTGCGTACGCCAGCGGCGCGGGCGGCCCGCGCCAGATCCAGGGCGGCGGCGGTGTCCTCGGCGAGGGGCTTCTCGGTGTAGATGTGCTTGCCTGCCTCGATGGCCTGCCGGATCGCCTTCTCCCGCTGCTGGGTGACCTGCGCGTCGAAGTAGATCTCGACGTCGTCGCGGGCCAGCGCGGCGCTCAGGTCGGTGGTCCAGTCGTCCAGGCCGTGCCGTTCGGCGATCTCGCGCAGCTTGGCCTCGCTGCGCCCGACCAGGACCAGGTGCGGCCATGCGGTGGTGCCGTCGGCCAGCGGCACTCCGCCGGATTCCCGGATGGCCAGCAGGGAGCGCACCAGATGTTGCCGGTAGCCCATCCGGCCGGTGACGCCGTTCACGATGATGCCTATCGACCTGCGGGTCATGGGGGGTCCTTCCCGTCGCACACGCTCAGGTAAGCGCTTTCCTGGCCAGCCTAAGCCGCCCACCCACCGCCGAGCAAGACCGAAGGAGGGGCCCCCTGCTAACGCCTCGTGCATAGGAAGGGCCCCCTCTTAACACCTAGCTCGCAGCTCGCAGCGACCTTGTGCTTGCGTTGGGCATATGTAACTTTTGCGCTTCTTGTGCGATAGAAATCGCACGATCGGCGATGACGGGTGAGCCGCCGAGAGGCACTCGACCTGCGGTGTTGTGCGGCGCGTACCACGGATCAGGCAGAGGCGCTCACTGCGGTACGGTGACGCTGGCCGTCGTGCGTGCGGCCGGCGCGGCACGGGAGGGGGCGGGAGTGGCGACGCTGTCCGATGTGGCCCGGCGGGCAGGGGTCTCCCCCGCCACGGCATCCCGCGTGATCAACGGCAGCAGCAAGCCGGTCACCGACGAACTGCGCGAACGGGTGCTCCAGGCCGTCGCCGAGTTGCAGTACGTGCCCAACGCCCACGCCCAACTGCTGGCCCGCTCGCATCGCGGCGCCGTCGGCGTCATCGTGCACGACGTCTCCGACCCGTACTTCTCCGAGATCACCCGGGGCCTGCAACGGGTCGCCACCGACGAGGGCCGACTGTTGATGATCTGCAACAGCTACCGCGACCCGGAACGGGAGCTGGAGTACGTCGAGCTGCTGCGCGGCCACCAGGTCGCGGCGATCATCCTGGCCGGCTCCGGCTACCACGACGCCGAGTTCACCCGGCTGCTCAACGGCAAGCTGACCGCGTACGAGGCCACCGGCGGGCGGGTGGCGGTGATCGGCCGCCACGAACACTCCGGCGACGCGGTGATGCCCGACAATCGCGCCGGCGCCCGGCTGCTCGGGGAGGAGATCTGCCGGCTCGGGCACGAACGGATCGCTGTGGTGGCCGGGCCACGGGTGTTGACCACCACCACGGACCGGCTCACCGGGTTGCGGGAGGCGTTCGCCGCGCACGGCCGGGACCTGCCGGAACACCGCATCCGGTACGCGGAGTTCGACCGTGACAGCGGCGCCACCGCCACCGCCGCCCTGCTCGACGGGGAGCCCGAGCTGACCGCGATCGCGGCGTTGAACGACTCGATGGCCATCGGCGCGCTGTCCCTGCTGCGAGCACGCGGAATCCCCGTGCCCGACCAGCTCAGCGTCTTCGGTTTCGACGACATGCCGGTGGCCCGCGACGTCACTCCCGCACTGACCACCGTCCGGCTGCCCCTGGTCGAGATGGGTGCCCGGGCGATGGCACTGGCGCTGGACCCGGGGGCGGCCCGTCCCCGGGTGGAGCCGCTCGCCGCCGAACTGGTCCGCCGCGACAGCTCCGGTCCCGCTCCGGCGGCCAGGTGAATCGGTCCGCTCCCGCGGCACGAAGACGAGATGGTCAGGGCAGTTCGATGCGGTCGATCAGCTCCCCTCCGGCGACCATGTCCAGGAGGGTGTAGCAGCGCACCACCTTGCCACTCTCCAACTGCCTGACCCAGCAGTACTCGTTGTGGTGGCGGACGCCGCCGATCGCCGTCGGGTCGCCCTCGAAACGGATGGGCGCGATGGCGCCGTCAGCTCTCGCTTCCCGGTGCGCGTCGCTGCCCTCCCGGTAGAAGAGGTATCCCCCGTGGTGCAGGATGTCCCCGTCGAAGGTGCCGTCGGCGCTGAAGCCGGTGTCGTCGTCGTACTCGATCCGGGTCCCGGTGATTCGGTAGGAGCCCGTGTAGGCGCTTTCGCGCTCGCCACGGGCCTCGTCGTAGCGGCCGTTGGGCAGCAGCATCTGCCGGATGTGGCCATCGGCCGTCACCCACATCCCGACGTACGGATGAGGCGACACGTCAGCGGTCGGCGCCGGTGACGTCGGGATGTGCAGGGCGGTGGCGGGCGGCGAGGGCCGTCGGCCGTCCTGCCCCGTGCCGTCAGCGGCGGGGTTCTCGCCGCCCGGCCCACCGGAGCATGCGCCGAGAAGCACGACGAGGCACGCCCCGCTGAGCATCGAACCGAGATAGGGCCGCACGGGTAATCTGTTCCGTCTCGAAATCGCCATGCCGAAAACGCTAGGGCCGCCCGTCGGGGCGCAGCCAGGTCGCGGTACTCCTGGGATAGCCGCGCCCTGCCAGCACCAATCGGCCCGGAACAGGGTCGGACGGCCGAAGGGCGCGTTGCGTACCGTGACCGGATGGCGTCGATCAGCCCCACCCAGCGGGCCCTCTCCCCCGACGACACGGCGGAATATCTGCGTGCCTCGTTCGGCCGCGACCGCCGGGTGGCCGACTGCGCTGCGCTGGGCGGCGGTGGTTTCGCCGCCGTGTGGTGGGCGCGCCTCGACAACGGTCGGCAGGTGGTCCTCAAGGTCGCGCCACCGCCCACGGCGCGGCTGCTGCGCTACGAGACGGATCTGCTCGCCGCCGAGGCCCGCTACTTCCGGCTGGTCGCCGCGCACGCGCCGCAGGTGCCGGTGCCGCCCGTGCTGCATCACGGCCGCGATCCGCGCCTCGGCGAATGGCTGGTCACCGGCCGGCTGCCCGGCCGGGCCCTGCCCGACCTGGACGACGCCGACGACCTCGCCCGCTACGACTTCGGCGCCGCGATGGCCACCCTGCACCGGATCACCGGCGACCGGTTCGGCTACGACGCCGGACGTACCGGCGGCGCCACCTGGTCGACCGCGTTCGCGGCGATCATCGAGGACCTGCTCGCCGACGCCGCCGACTGGGACATCACCCTTCCCGCGCCGCCGCAGCGGTTCCGGGCGCTGGTGGCCCGGCACGCCGATCTGCTCGACGAGATACGCCGGCCGGCCCTGCTGCACTTCGACGGCTGGGACGGCAACGTGCTGGCCGCGCCCGACGGCACCGGGGCGTACCGGATGTGCGGGCTGGTCGACGGCGAACGGTTCCTCTACGGCGACCCGCTGCTGGACCTGGTCTCCCCGCTGCTGTTCCGCCGCGCGGAGGAGGAGCCGGAGCATCCGTTCCTGCGCGGCTACGCCGACGCCGTCGGCACGCCGCTGGTCTTCGACGAGGGGGTACGCCGACGGTTGGCGCTGTACCGGATGCACCTGCACCTGCTGATGACGGTGGAGATGCCCAGCCGGGGCATCACCCCGGCCAACGACCCCGGCCGGCACGCCCGGCTGGCCGAGTTGCTGGAGCGCGACCTCGCCGACCTCGCCGCGGGCTGACCGGCCACCCGCACCCCGGGCCAGGCCCTCCGGGCGGGCGGCCGTCGCTCGCCGGGCAGGCGACCGGCGGCCAGCCCGGGTCGGGTCAGGACGGTGCGAAGCGGGCGATCGGGTTGGCCAGGGCACCGACGAGTTGCAGCGCGGCGGAGGGGTCGGCCAGGTCGACCATCTGCTGGTTGTCGCGCAGTTGCAGCCGGTTGAGGCAGGAGAGCGCGAACTCGGGGGCGAACAGGTCGTAGCGGGCCAGCCGGTCGGCCAGGTGGGGCACCTGGGCGGCGTACTCGGTGGCGCAGTCGGCGACCGCGCGCCAGAAGGTCTCCTCGTCGGCGACGCCGTGGGCGACCAGGAGCGGGCCGAGGAAGCGGAAGAAGCAGTCGAAGACGTCGGTGAAGATGGAGAGCAGCTTCATCTCCTCCGGCACCTCGGCCCGGATCCGCGCGACGGCCGGCGGCAGCGGCGCGTCGGCGTCCATCACCACGATCTCCTCGGCGATGTCCTTGAAGATCACCCGCTGCACGGCCCCGTCCCGCAGCACCAGGATGACGTTCTCGCCGTGCGGCATGAACGCCAGGTCGTAGGCGTAGAAAGCGTGCAGCAGCGGAGTGAGGTAGGCGTGCAGGTAGCGGCGCAGCCACTGCGCCGGCGCCAGCCCGGAGGCGGCGATCAGCTCGGCGACGAAGGCCCGGCCGTCGGCGTCGACGTGCAGCAGCGACGCCATGGTGGCCAGCCGCTCGCCGGGGGCCAGGCCGGGCACCGGGCTCTCCCGCCACAGCGCGGCGAGCATCTTCCGGTACGGCGAGTAGCGGTCGGTGGCCGCCTCGTACTGCCGGTGCCGGTAACCGACGGCGGCCCGCTCCCGGATGATGGTCAGCCCGGTGGCCTGGAACACCTCGTCGCCGGCGATCAGCTCGGCGAGCCAGTCGTTGATGGCCGGGGTGGCTTCCATGTACGCCGCGGAGAGCCCCCGCATGAAGCCCATGTTCAGCACCGACAGCGCGGTCTTGACGTAGTGCCGCTGCGGCGCGTCGACGTTGAAGAAGGTGCGGATGGACTGCTGGGCGAGGTACTCGTCGGGCCCTTCGCCGAGGCAGACCAGCCTGCGGGTGGCCAGCTCACCGGCGAAGGTGACGGCCAGCTTGTTCCACCACTGCCAGGGGTGCACCGGGATGAGCAGGTGATCGGCCAGGTCCAGGTCGAGTGCGGCCATGGTCGCGGCGAACCGGGCCAGGGTCGCCTCGTCCAGCTCGGCCCGGAGCAGACCGTCGTAGTCGAGGTCGGCGGAGCAGGTGAAGGTCGCGTGGTCGCGGTGCGCGGCGAGCCAGATCAGGCGTACCGGTCGGGCGGCTTCCGGGGCGTGGCGGTGGTACTCGTCGACGCCGAAGCCGAGGCGGCCGTTGTTGGCCACGAAGCAGGGATGCCCCTCGGTCATCGACGTCTCGATGGTCTGGAAGTCGGCCTCGACCAGCTTCGCCGCGCTCGGCAACGGACGATCCAGCTTGTACGCGATGCCGGCCAGAGTGGAGGTGATCTCCTCCAGGTAGACCGGCAGGATCCGGTCGGTGAGGCCGAGCGTGGTGCGCAGGTCGAGGCAGAGGTCGACGGCGTCCAGGGGCAGCGCCTCGTCGCCCCGGTGACGGGTGATGCTGGTCGGGTCGATGTCCCAGTGCTCCAGGGTCAGCACCCGGGCGGCGAAGCGGTATCGCACGTCGCCGGAGTCGCTTGTCACCGCGTACCACAGTCGGCCGGCGGCATCGGCGGCCGGCCCGTCCGGTTCTGGGGTGAGCAGCCGCTCGTGCGCGAACTCGGCCAGGGCCTTGCGCACCAACGCCCGGTTGGCCCGCGCCCAGGTTTCCGGCCGCAGGTGGGCGACCAGGTCAGGCATGCTCACGGTGATTCTCCTTGACGACGGTGGCGGCGGTGGTGCCCGTGGCGGTGCCGCCGGTGGCGGTGGCGGCGAGGAACCGCGGCCGGGTGCAGATGCTCAGCAGAGCCATCTTCTCCGGCTTGGTGATCGGACCGATCACCTCGAAGCCGACCGCCGCGTTGAGCGCCTGCACCGCGGTGTTGCGGATGTCCGGCTCGACCACCACCCGCTCGGTGCGGGGGTCGGCGAAGAGCCACGACAGCACCGTGGTGATCACGGCGCGGGTGAAGCCGTGCACCGGGACCTCCGGCGGGGCGCAGAGGAAGTGCATGCCCACGTCGCCGGGGCGCGCCTCGTAGAGTCCGACCAGCTCGACGTGGGCCGGGTCGTACCGTTCGGCGAGGAAGGCCGGCGCGTCGCGCCACAGGCCGAGGAAGGCGTCGTGGTGCGGGTGCGCGGCGATCCGCCGGTACTCCTCGACGACCCCGTCCAGGTCGGCCTCCTGCATCAGCCAGAACGCCGACCTGGGGTGGGTCACCCAGCGGTGCAGCAGCGGCGCGTCGGCGACCGGATCGAGCGTACGCAGGGCGAACTCGCCGAGTCGGGGGTCGACCCGGGTGTGCACGAGCGACGTCACGCCGGCACCCCGAACTCCTGGAAGGTGATCGACTTCTCGATCGGGTACGCCTCCCGGCCGAGCAGTTCCCGGATGATCCAGGCGTTGCGGTACGGGCCCATGCCGAGGTCGGGTGAGGTGATGCTGTGCGTGTGGGTGCCGCCGTTCTGGAGGAAGATGCCGCGCCCGCTCACGTCGACGCTGTAGTTGCGGGCCACGTCGAGCCGGCCGTGACCGTCGAAGCGCAGCCGATCCCGGATCGGGTCGAGGAAGCTCGGCAGCCGGTAACGGTAGCCGGTGGCCAGCACCAGCCCTTCGGTGTCCAGGGTGAAGTCGCGTTCCTGCTCGACGTGGCGCAACCCCAGGGTGTGCACGCCGGTGGCCTCGTCGTACGTGACGGCGGTCAGTTCGGTGTTGGTGAGCAGGCGGGTGGGTGCCGGGCCGTCGATGCTGCGGGCGTAGAGCAGGTCGTAGATGTCGTTGACCAGGTCGGCGGAGATGCCCTTGAACAGCCCTTTCTGCTCGGCTTCGAGCCGGTAGCGGGTGGGCTCGGGCAGGGCGTGGAAGTAGTCCACGTAGTCCGGTGAGGTCATCTCCAGGGTCAGTTTGGTGTATTCCAGCGGGAAGAAGCGCGGCGAGCGGGTCACCCAGTTCAGCTGGTAGCCGTGCGCGTCGATGTCGGTGAGCAGGTCGTGGTAGATCTCGGCGGCGCTCTGCCCGCTGCCGAGCACGGTGATGCTCCGCTTGGCCTTGAGCGCCGCGCGGTGTTCCAGGTAACGCGAGTTGTGCACGGCGTCGGAGTCCAGCCCGGCGCAGGCGGCGGGCAGGTGCGGCGGGGTGCCGGTGCCGAGCACCAGGTGCCGGGCCCGGTGGGTGACGGTGGTGCCGCCGGCGGTGGCGGTGACAACGTAAAGATCGTCGGCCGGGTCGTACTCGACGGCTGTCACCTGGTGGCCGAAGCGCAGGTGGGGCAGCTTCGCGGCGGCCCAGCGGCAGTACGCGTCGTACTCGGCGCGCAGCGGGAAGAAGCTCTCCCGGATGTAGAAGGGGTAGAGCCGGCCGATCTCCTTGAGGTAGGCGAGGAAGGAGTACGGCGAGGTGGGATCGGCCAGGGTGACCAGGTCGGCCAGGAACGGGGTCTGCAACCGGGACGACTCCAGCAGCATGCCGGGATGCCAGGAGACGTCGTCGCGGGCCTCCAGGAACAGCCCGTCGAGTTCGGCGAGCGGTGCGGTCAGGCAGGCCAGGCCGAGGTTGTACGGGCCCAGGCCGATCCCGATGAAGTCGTGGCTGTCCATCCGGCCCTCCAGGCTCGGGTTCGTCGGCGACACCGCTCAGCCCACCGGGCAGGTCAGCTCGGCGGAGCGCGCGGCGGCGTGGGTGTGCGCGTACCGGCCGGCGTGCTCGGCGATCAGGTCGAGCACACCTGCCACGTCCTCGACGGTGGTGGCCGGGTTGAGCACTGTGAACTTGAGGTGTTGCCGGCCGTCGACCCGGGTGCCGGCGACCACGGCCAGGCCGGAGGCGGCCAGCGCCTCCCGGGCGTGCAGGTTCGCCGCGTCGGCCAGCTCCGCCGGGGTGCCGGCGGGCCGCCAGCGGAACACCACGGTGCTCAGCGGCGAGCGGGTGAGCACCTCGAAGCGGGGATCGGCGGCAGCCAGTTCCCACGCCTGCGCGGCCCGGTCGCAGACCTCGTCGAAGAGTTCGCCCACCGCGTCCGGGCCCATCACCCGCAGGGTCAGCCAGAGCTTGAGCGCGTCGAAGCGGCGGGTGGTCTGCAGGCTCTTGTCGACCTGGTTGGGGATGCGCGCGGCCACCATCCGGGCCGGGTTGAGGTAGTCGGCGTGCCAGGTGGCGTGCCGCAGCGTACGCCGGTCGCGGACCAGCACGGCACTGGAGCTGACCGGCTGGAAGAAGGACTTGTGGTAGTCGACTGTCACCGAGTCGGCCCGCTCGATGCCGTCGAGCAGGTGCCGGCGGGTCGGTGAGACGAGCAACCCGCAGCCGTACGCGGCGTCCACGTGCAGCCACGTCCCGGCGGTGGCGCACACCTCGGCGATCTCGTCGAGCGGGTCTATGGTGCCGAAGTCGGTGGTGCCGGCGGTGGCCACCACCGCCAGCACCGGCAGCCCGTCGCGGCGGCAGCGGGCGAGTTCGTGGCGGACCGCGCCGGCACGCATCCGCCGGTCCGGGCCGGTCTGCACCACCACCACCGCGTCCGGGGCCAGGCCGAGCAGCTTGGCTGCCTTCTGCACGCTGAAGTGACCGGCGGCCGAGGTGACGATCCGCAGCCGGGGCAGCAGGATCCGCCGGTCGGTCGGGGTCGCTCCGGCCAGCGCCTCCTCCCGGGCCAGCAGCAGGGCGTGCAGGTTGGACTGGGTGCCGCCGCTGGTGAACACGCCGTCGGCGGCGGGGCCGAGGCCGATCCGGGCGGCGGTCCAGTCGATCAGACGCCGTTCGATGAGGGTGCCGCCGGCGCTCTGGTCCCAGGTGTCCAGAGAGGAGTTGACCGCGCTGAGCACCGCCTCGCCGACCAGTGCGGGGATGACCACCGGGCAGTTGAGGTGGGCCAGGTAACGCGGGTGGTGGAAGTAGACCGCGTCGCGCAGGTAGACCTGCTCCAGTTCGTCGAGGGCGGCGGCGGTGTCGGGCAGCGGCCGGTCCAGGTCGACCGCGTCCACGAGCGGGGCCACCTGGTCCGGACGTACGCCGGTGAACGGGCCGGTCACCTCGGTCACCCGCCGGGCCACCCGGTCGACGCCGGCCGCCACCGCGGCGCGGTAGTCGTCAACTGTGCCCTCGTTGAACAGGTGGCTCCGGGCGGTTGTCGGCCGGGTCGGTGAAGTGGTGTGCACCGGCAGGGTCATGCGTGTCCTCCACGCTCGGCGGATCGGTTTTCGGGCAGCCGGAACCGGCAGCCGGCACGGCACGAGGCGGCTGCTGCGGTCGGTACGGATGACGGGGCGGCGGCCGGCGGGCTGGGCGCGCCGGCCGCCCGTGCGGGTCAGGTCAGTTTCCGGGCGCCCTGGATGGCCTTGGCAAGGTTCTCCAGCAGCGGGGCGGCGCCGGCGTAGGAGAAGCGGGGCACGGCGTCCCACGGCGTGACCTGACCGGCCTGCACGGCGGGCAGTTGCTTCCAGGTGGGTTTGGCGGCCAGGTCGGGCGGTTGCAGGGCCGTGCTGCGGTTGTCGAGCAGGATCAGGTCGGCCGGGAACCTGTCGGCGTTCTCCCAGCTCAGGGCCTCGAAGTAGTCGCCGGCCTCCAGCTTGGTGGGCACCACGATGTCGACGCCGAGTTCGGCGAAGAACATCAGGTCGGTGCTGACCTTCGGGTTGGAGACGTAGAACAGGTCCGGGCTGCCGGAGGCGGCCAGCACCTTGATGCCCGGGTTGGCCTTGACCGCTTGGCGCACCGCCTCCGCGGCGGCCTCGAAGCGGGCCTTGGCGTCGGTGACCTTGGCCGCCGACAGGTCGGCGCCGAGGGACGCGGCGAGTTCGGCGTACCGCGCGATGGGCGTGGTCATCGGCACCCGGGCGGTGGTGATGGTGACCACCGGCGCGAGCGGCAGGATCTTGTCCTTGCTCTCGTCCGGCACGTACCAGTAGGCACCCGGGTCGTACATGTGGGTGACGAGCAGTTCCGGACGCAGCGCGGCGTACTTCTCGACGCTGAACTCGCCCCAGACGTTGCCGAGGATCTCGACGCGCTTCACGTCCAGGTCACCGGCCTGCGCCTCGGCGCTGCCGTCGGCCTTTGTGGTCTCCCCGAAGACGCCCACCAGCTCCGGACCGAGTCCGTAATCGACAAGTGCGGCAGCCGCACCGGTGAACGCCACCACCCGGGCTGGGCGGGCGTCGGCGGTGACCGTCTCGGGGCGGTCGTCGGTAAACGACCAGGGACCGGATTCGTTGCTGGAGCCGGGTTCCGCGGTGTCGTCCCGGCCGCAGCCGGCGAGCACGGCGGCGAGGGCAGCGGCACCGCCGGCAGCGAGCAGCCCCCGGCGGGAGAGGCGGCGTACGGGAACGGGATCAATCATGGTGTCGTCTTTCGATCAAGGATCCGGGGGCCATGGACAGTCGCGGTTAGGCTAACCTAACCTAACCTCCTGTCAAGTCCCGCTCGGCGTTTCGCACCACATTGGAGTTCACACTGTCCGTCATCGAGTCACCACCGGCCGATACGCCGACCCGGTCCCCTCGTCGACAACGCGCCGCGTACCGTGGCGCCGGTCTCGCCCTCGCCGCCCTGGCCCTGATCGCCGTCGCGGTGCTCAGCATCGCCGTGGGCGCCAAGGCGATCCCGCTGCCGCAGGTGTGGCAGGCGCTCACCGACCGCGACGCCGCCGAATACGCCGTGGTGCACGAGATGCGGCTGCCCCGGACGCTGCTCGGCCTACTCGCCGGCACCGCACTCGGGGTGGCCGGCGCGGCGATGCAGGCACTGACCCGCAACCCGCTCGCCGACCCCGGGCTGCTCGGCATCAACGCGGGCGCCGCCGCCGCGATCGCCACCGCCGCGCTGCTGTTCGGCGTCGGCGGCGGCACCGGCCAGGTCTGGTTCGCGCTGGCCGGCGCGGCGCTGGTGACGGTCGCGGTGTACGCCGTCGGCGGCGGACGCACCGCCACCCCGGCCCGGCTGGCGCTGGCCGGCGCGGCGCTCAACGCGGCCCTCTACTCCTACGTCAGCGCGGTGATGCTGCTCGACTCGGCCAGCCTGGAGCGGCTGCGGTTCTGGACCGTCGGCTCGCTGGCCAGCGCCGACGACGCGACGGTGCGACGGGTGCTGCCGTTCATCCTGGTCGGGCTGCTGGCCGCGCTGCTCGCCGCCCGCCCACTCAACGCGCTGGCCCTCGGTGACGACACCGCCCAGGCGCTGGGTGCCCGTCCCGCGCTGATCCGGGCGGGAGTGATCGTCGCCATCACCCTGCTCTGCGGCGCGGCCACCGCCGCCTGCGGGCCGATCGTCTTCGTCGGGCTGCTGGTGCCACACCTGGTGCGTACCCTCACCGGGCCGGACCTGCGCTGGCTGCTGCCGTACTGCGCGCTGCTCGCCCCGGTGCTGCTGCTCGGCGCCGATGTGCTCGGCCGGGTGCTGGGCCGGCCGGGCGAGTTGCAGGTGGGCCTGCTCACCGCCGTGCTCGGCGGCCCGCTGTTCCTCTGGTTGGTGACCCGGACGAGGACGAACCGCCCATGATCGTCATCCGTACCCCCGGTGGTGTGTCGCTCCGGTTGCGTCCCCGCTCCCTCGTCGTCGGGGCGACCGCCGCGCTGCTCGCCCTCGCGGTGGGCGTGCTCGCTGTCGGTCACGGCGACTACCCGATGTCGCCGGCCGACGTGCTGCGCACCCTGACCGGCGGCGGCAGTCCCGCCGAGGAGTTCATCGTCACCGAGCTGCGGCTGCCCCGGCTGGTCACCGGGCTGGCCGTCGGCGCCGCGCTCGGCCTGGCCGGCGCGGTGTTCCAGGCCCTGGTCCGCAACCCGCTGGGCAGCCCCGACGTGCTCGGTTTCACCCAGGGCGCGGCGACCGGCGCGCTGGTCGTGGTGGTCCTCGGCGGCAGCAGCGCCACGCTGGCCGGCGCCGCCGCGCTCGGCGGCATCGGCACCGGTCTGCTGATCTACCTGATCGCCTGGCGGCGCGGGGTGCACGGCTACCGGCTGGTGCTCGTCGGCATCGGCATGTGGGCCATCCTCAGCGGCGTCAACGGCTACCTGCTGACCCGCGCGCCGCTGATGGAAGCGGCGCGGGCCGTGCTCTGGCTCACCGGCAGCCTCGACGGCCGGGACTGGTCGCACGCCGGTCCGTTGCTGGCCGCCCTCGCGGTGACGGTGCCGGTGCTGCTCGCGGCCGGTCCGGCGCTGCGGATGACCGAACTGGGCGACGACGCGGCGAGTGCGCTCGGCGTGTCCGTGCCACGGCTGCGCCTGCTCCTGCTCGCCGCGGCGGTGCTGCTGGTCTCCCTCGCGGCGGCCGCCGCCGGTCCGGTGTCGTTCGTCGCGCTCACCGCCCCGCACCTGGCCCGGCGGCTGACCCGCGCGCCCGGCACCAACCTGCTGCCGGCCGCGATCGTCGGCGCGCTGATCGTCGTCACCGCCGACCAGGTGGCGCTGCGCGTCTTCCCCAGCCAACTGCCGGTCGGCGTGGTGACCGGGGTGCTGGGCGGCGGCTACCTGGTCTGGCTGCTGGCCACCGAACGCCGGGCCGGTCGACTGTGACCGGCCCGGCCGGCGGACCGGCGAAGACCACCGATGAGAACGGAGCAACCATGTCGACCTCCCGGCTGGGTGGGACCGGGCTACGGCTCGCCTACGACAGGCGTGTCGTCGCCGACGAGCTGACCGTCGCCGTACCGGACGCATCCTTCACGGTCATCATCGGCCCGAACGCCTGCGGCAAGTCCACCCTGCTGCGGGCCCTGTCCCGGCTGCTGAAACCAGCCGCCGGGGCGGTGCTGCTCGACGGTGCGGACATCCACCGGCAGCCGGCCCGCGCGGTGGCTCGTACGCTCGGGTTGCTGCCGCAGTCGCCGACCGCGCCGGACGGCATCGGCGTGGCCGAGCTGGTGGCCCGGGGCCGCTACCCGCACCAGGGCCTGCTACGCCAGTGGTCGCGTGAGGACGAGCGGATCGTGGCCGAGTCGATGGCCGCCACCGGCGTCGCCGACCTCGCCGACCGGCTCGTCGACGAACTCTCCGGCGGCCAGCGACAGCGGGTCTGGCTGGCCATGGCGCTGGCCCAGCAGACCCCGCTGCTGCTGCTGGACGAGCCGACCACCTACCTCGACATCGCCCATCAGATCGATCTGCTCGACCTCTGTGCGCGGCTGCACGAGGAGCAGGGCCGCACCCTGGTCGCGGTGCTGCACGACCTCAACCACGCCGCCCGCTACGCCACCCACCTGATCGCCATGCGCGGTGGGCGGGTCGTCGCCGCCGGTGAACCGCGCGAAATCGTCACCGCCGAACTGGTCCGGGAGGTCTTCGGTCTGCCCTGCCGGGTCATCGACGACCCGGAGACCGGCACCCCGCTCGTGGTTCCCGCCGCCCGCGCCCGCACCGGTACGGTGCTTTCGTGAGCGAGCGCCAGCCAGCGAACCATCAGCCCAGTGCGCGGTACCGGGACGGCTACGGCGTCCCGCATCTGCGCGCCGCCGACCACGACGCGCTGGCCTTCGCCCAGGGGCGGGTCACCGCCCACGACCGGGCCTGGCAGATCGAGGTGGAGCGACACCGGTCCCAGGGCACCAGCGCCTCCTTCCTCGGCCCAGAAGCGGTCGACTGGGACGTCCTCGCCCGCCGGGCCCGGCTGGACGACACCGCGCGGCGCTGCCACGCCGCCCTCGACCCGGCCACCGCCGCCTGGGTGGGCCGCTACGTCGACGGCGTCAACGCCGGGCTGGCCGCGGGCGCCGCCCGGGCACCCGAGTTCGCCGCCGCCGGCCTGACCGCCGGTCGCTGGCAGCCGTGGACACCACTTGCCGTCTGGCTCGGCCACCACCTGCTCTTCGCCGGCTTCGGCACCAAGCTGTGGCGCACCCACGTGACGCGGCGGCTCGGCCCCGACGCCGTCCGGCTGTTCGCCGCCGACGGTCACCTCACCTCGGGCAGCAACGGCTGGTTGCTCGCCGCCGACCGCACCGCCGACGGCGCGGCGCTGATCTCCGGTGACCCGCACCGGATCATCGAGGCGCCCGGCATCTACCAGCAGATCCGGCTCGCCTGCCCGGAGTACGACGTGCTCGGCTTCGCCGTGCCCGGGGTGCCGGGCATCGCCCACTTCGGCCACGCCGGGCCGGTTGCCTGGGCCATCACCAACGCCATGGCCGACTACCAGGACGGGTACGCCGAACGACTGCGCCGCCAGGGTGACCGGGTCGAGGCGTACGGGCCGGACGGGTGGCGGCCTGCGCACCGGCACCTGGAGTCGATCGAGGTGGCCGGGGCGGACCCGGTCGACGTCGAGGTGATCGAGACCGAACGCGGGCCGGTGGTCTCCGGTGGACCCGACGACGATCCAGCGGTGACGGTGAGCCTGCGCCATCCGCCCCGGGTCACCGGCGAGCTGGGCTTCGCCGTGCTGCCGGCGCTGCTGCGCGCCCGCACCGTCGCGGACCTCGACACCGCCCTGGACGGCTGGGTGGAGCCGGTGAACGTGGTGCTTGCCGCCGACACCACAGGTGCGCTGCTGCACCGGGTCGCCGGCCGGGTGCCGCGCCGCCACCCGGACAACGGGCTGCGGGTGGTGCCGGCCTGGGACGCGCAGCACACCTGGCAGGGCTGGCAACCGATGCCGAAGGCCCCGGTCACGCAGGTGGCGGTGATGGCAAACGATCGGGGCATCTCCGCCGGACTCGGCGTCGACTTCGCCCCGCCGTACCGCGCCGAGCGGATCCGCGAGCTGCTCACCGCCGGCACCGCCTGGCGGGCCGACCAACTGGCCGGCGTGCACACCGACACCCACCTCGGCTCGGCCGGTCCGGTGCTGGATCTGCTCACCGGGCTGGACGGGCTCACCGCCGACGCTGCCGCGCTGCGCGAGCGTCTGCTGCGCTGGGACCGTCGGATGGCCGCCGACAGCCTCGACGCGGCGGCCTTCGCCGACCTGCGGGCGGCGCTCGTCCGCCGGCTCGCCGCTGACCCGACACTTGCCGCCCTGGCCGAACAACCCGACTACCCGGAAGTGTTCCGGCCCTGGCTGGCCCTGCCGCCCCGGATCGGGTACGCGCTGCCGGCCCTGCTCCACGCCGACCTGCCCGGCCTGGACCGGGACGCGCTGCTGCGGGCGGCGCTCGAGGAGGTCGCCGCCGCGGGCGACACCCGCAGCTGGGGTGAGCGGCACCGGCTTGTGCCGTGGCGGGCGCTGCCCGACCCGGCCGCACCACCCGGACCGCAACTCGCCGGCGACCACGACTGCGTGCTGGCCACCGCGAGCGTTCCCGGGGTCACCGACCTGTGCCTGCGTGGCCCGGCCGCCCGCTACGTGTGGGACCTCGGCCGGCGGGAGCGCAGCCGCTGGGTGGTGCCGCTGGGCGCCACCGGCGCCGGCCCGCACCGCGCCGACCAGTTGCCGCACTGGCTGCGCGGCGAGCTGATCGAGGTGGTCTGCGACTGGAACCTGCTGACCGAGGAACGCGATGAGTGAACGACAGCACCACGAACGGCACGTACCCGACTTCGGTCTCGTCACGTTCCGGCCGGTCGACCCGGACACCGACGCCGACGTCATCCACTCCTGGGTCAGCCAGGAACGGGCCCGGTTCTGGGGGATGCGCGACGCCGACCGGGACCGGGTCGCCGAGATCTACCGGTACGTCGACTCGCTGCCCACCCACCACGCGTTCCTGACGCTGCGCGACGGGGTGCCGGTGGCGCTGTTCCAGACCTACCAACCGGAACACGACCCGGTCGGCGAGTGCTACCCGGTCCGCCCCGGCGACCACGGCGGCCACCTGCTGATCGGCACGCCGGTGCGGCCCGAGCCGGGATTCACCGGCACGCTGCTCGGCGAGTTCGTCGCGTTCGTCTTCGCCGACCCGGACCGGCTGCGGTTGGTGATGGAGCCGGATGCCCGCAACGACAAGGCGATCACGCGGCTGCGGCGGGCCGGTTTCGTCGACGGCCCGCTGATCGACCTACCGCACAAGCGGGCCCGGCTGATGTTCCTCGACCGCCCCGCTCACCCGGCCTCGCAGCGCTCCGACAGGGCGTAGCGGGTCAGCACCACGTCACCGATCTGGCGGGCCTCCAGCACCCGGGCGCGTCGGCCCGGATGCCAGGGGAAACGCCCTTCCCCGACGAACCGTGGCGCCCGCCCGTCGCCTACGAAGAAGGGCGCCACCACCAGGTGCAGTTCGTCGGCGAGCCCGGCGGTGAGGAACTGCCCGTGCATCCGTGCGCCGCCCTCCACCAGCAGCCGGCGCACCCCCCGGTCGGCCAGGTCGGCCAGGGCGCGGGCCAGGTCCACCGGGTCACCGACGTCGACCACCGTGGCCCGCTCACCGAGCCGGTGCCGGGTCTTCTCCACCGACCCGCTGGCGCAGTAGACGATCCGGTCGGTCGCGCCGACGGTGAAGAACCGGGCCGTCGGGTCCAGGTCACCGCAGCCGGTAACGGTCACCCGGACCGGTGACTCCGGCAGGCCACGGGCGATCCGGTCGGCCCGGCGGTGCGCGCCCCGCACCAGCAGCCGGGGATCGTCGCGGCGGACGGTGCCGGCGCCCACCAGGATGGCGTCGCAGTCGGCCCGGACCGCGTCCACCCGGTCGAGGTCCGCGTCGTTGGAGAGCATCAGCCGCTCGTCGGTGGCGTCGTCGATGTAGCCGTCGATCGACGTCGCGCAGCTGAGCAGCACGTACGGCCGTGCCGCCGGCGGACTGGTCACCGGACGAACGGAAGGTCGACGGTACGGGCGGCGCGGCTGGCCTTGGCCGCGAGATAGTCGGCGTTGGCCGGGGAGAGGAAGACGCCGGTCGGCACCTGCTCGGTCACGGTCACGCCGAGGCGGCCGAGCTGCTCGACCTTCTCCGGGTTGTTGGTGAGCACCGCGATCGGCCCGACCCCGAGGGCGGCGAGCATCTGCACGGCGACGGTGTAGTCGCGCTCGTCCTCGGCGTGACCGAGCGCGACGTTGGCCTCGAAGGTGTCCAGCCCGGCGTCCTGCAACGCGTACGCGTCGAGCTTGGCGTACAGGCCGATGCCCCGGCCCTCCTGCCGCAGGTAGAGCAGGTAGCCGCCGACCTCGGCGATCCGCTGCACGGCCTCCCGCAGCTGCGGGCCGCAGTCGCAGCGCTGGCTGCCGAACACGTCACCGGTGAGGCACTCGCTGTGCGGGCGGACCAGCGGCGCGGTCCCGCTGTCGGGCTCGCCGAGGGCGAACGCGAGATGTTCCCGGCCGTCGACCAACCCGTCGAAGGTGAACAGCCGGGCGGTGGTGGCGTAGCCGTCGGGAAACCGCAGCGGCACAGTGACCTGCGTCCGGATGGTGGCGACAGGCAGTGATTCGGACATGGGTCTCCTCGTCAGACTCAGACGGTGGCGGGTACACGGACACGTCGGGCCAGCAGCACGGCGGCTCCGGGCAGGCTCGCGACGAGCACCAGAGCGCCGTACACCGTCGCGGTGGCCACCCCCTCGGCGGCGGTCAGGCCGGCGGCGGCGAACGCCCACGCGGCCACCCCCTCGCGGGGGCCGAACCCGGCGACGTTCGCCGGCACCCCCATCGCGAGCAGGGCCAACAGGGTCAGCGGCAGCAGCAGGGTCAGCGGGGCGGTGGAGCCCGCCGTCCGCGCCGCCAGCAGGAACGTCGCGAGGTGCCCGGCGACCGCGAGCGCGGAGGCCACCAGCACGCCCGCCCAGGTACGCCGGCCCAGCAGCCCGGCGCGCACGTCGGAGACGGCGGTGACCAGCGCGCGGGTCCACCGCGAGGCACCTGATTCCGGAAGCAGCCAGGCGGCCAGCAGCACGGCGGCCAGCACCGCCACCGCCACCGCGGTCGCCACCGGCAGGTAGGGGCGCACCGGCGACGGGAAGGCGAACAGCAGCACCACCCCGATGGCGATCAGCACGACCTGCCCGGCGACCCGCTCCCAGACCACGGCCCGGATGCCGCGGCCGACGTCACCGGCCTCGCGGCCGTGGCGCACCGCCCGGTGCACGTCGCCGAGGATGCCGCCGGGCAGGGTGGCGTTGAGGAACACCGCCCGGTAGCAGTGCGCCACCGCCTGCGCCAGCGGCAGCCGTACCCCGATTCCTTCGGCGACCAGACGCCACCGCCAGGCGACGCAGACCGTGGTGAGCACGCCGAGGGCCAGGGCCGCCACCAGCGCGGGCGCGTCGATCAGGCGCAGGCCGGCCAGGAACGGGTCGGTGCCCAGCCAGTAGACCAACCCCGCCAGCACGGCGAGGCCCAGCCCGAGCCGGGCCCAGCCCCACAGCGACCGGCGGGTCGGTGCGGTCGCGGGTGCGGGTGCGGTCGCGGACGCGACAGCACCAGCTTGCTCCCCCAACGCGGCCTCCCGAACATGACGATCTTTCCTGACTGTACGCACGAAAGCTGCGAGCCGTCGGTTCAACGGGGTACGGCGAGCAGGTCAGCGTGGTCCACCTGTACCCAGAGCCGGCCGGTTTCAGCCTCCGCCAGCCGACGTCGTGCGTACTCGCGGGTGCGGTCGGCCAGTTCCGGGCACTGCTCGCGGGCCGCGTCGAGCCAGCCGGTGAACCACTGCGCCGCCAGGGCGCCCTGCTCCGGCCCGAGCCGCCACGGGCTGGGCCGCGTGTGCACTGTCACACCGTGCCGAGCGAACGCGGCGGCGCAGGCGGCCGGGGCGTCCGGGCCGAGCAGCCGCCGCCCGGCGTGGGTACGGCGTTGGTGGGCGTTGAACGCCGCGGCGACCTCGGCGTCCAGCGGGTCGGCCGGGGTCAGCCGCACCTCGCCGGTCACCGAGATCAGGAACAGCGTCGGGCAACCGGCCTCGGCACAGACCGCGACCAGGTGCGCGAGTTCGTCGGCGGTGAGCATGTCAAGCAGCGCCGAGGCGGTGACGAGATGGGCGCCGCGGAAGTCGGCGGCGGTCAGCCGGGTCAGGTCCACCCGACGCGTACGCACCGTGACCGGCGTGCCGTCGGCGGCGCTTGCGGGTCGCCCGGCGGCGGCCCGGGCCAACAGGTCCGGATCCTGGTCGTAGAGGGTCCAGTGCTGTGGGCCGGGCAGCAGCGGCGCCAGCCACCGCCCCAGCGACCCGGTGCCGGCGCCGAGGTCGTGCACCACGAACGGCCCGTCCCCGGTCAACGTGGCGCGGACCGCGTCGACCAGCTCGGTCGACCGGGCCGCCACGTCGGCCGGTTCCCGCAGCGCGAGCCACTGCGCGAAATCCGGCGGTAGCTCGATGCCTACCCCTACCTCGCTGACCATGCCATCGTCTCCTTCAGCGCCGTGTCGATCCGGCTGGTGGTGCCGGTCCAGTCCTCGAGAGCGGTGCGGCGCTGCGCGGCGGCGCGCCGCAGCCGGGCCCGCAACGTCGGGTCGTCGAGCCAGTGCCGCAGCGCCGTGGCCAGTGCCGCCGGGTCCTCGGGCGGCACCAGCAGACCGGGGCGCACACCGGTCGCGGTGTGCCCGAGGGTGTCGGGCACACCGCCGACGGCGGTGGCGAGCACCGGAATGCCGCGCGCCAGCGCCTCGGTCACCACCATCCCGTACGTCTCCCCCCGCGAGGGGTGGATCAGCAGATCAGCGGCGGCGTACGCGGCGGCGAGCCGGTCGCCGGTCAGCGGCCCGGTCAGCCGGACCCGGGGGTCGAGCCGGTGCCCGGCCAGCCGTGCGCGCAGCCGGTCCACGAACGCCGGTTCGCGGTGCAGCGAGCCGACGCAGGTGAGCGTCCAGGTCCGGTCGGTGATCCCGGCGAGGGCCTCGACCAGCACGTCGTGGCCCTTGTGCGCGGCGACCGCCGCGACACAGAGCAACGCCGAACCGGTCGCCGAACCCGGCGCGGGCGGCGCCGGATCCACCCCCGGCGCGGCCACGTGCACCCGCTCCGGGGGCAGCGGATACCGCCGCAGCAGCTGCTCGCGGGTCCAGTCGCTGGTAGCCACGACGGTCCGGACCGACGCCAGCGCCCGGGCCTCGGTGTCGTCGTCGCGGGGCAGGTGCACCAGGGCGACCAGCCGCAGCCGCCGGGCGTACCCGGCGAGCACCTCCGGCACCACCGAGGCGACCAGCCCGTCGACGAGCACCAGCGCGTCGTCGGGCAGGCCGGCGAACACCTCGGCCAGCGCGGCCTGCTCCGCCGGGGACGGCTGCGGCCAGGCACCCGGCACGGCATGCTCCCGCACCGACCAACCGGCCTCGACGAGCCCCACGCAGATCCGCCGGTCGTAGCCGTTGCCGCCGCTGGGTGACGCCGGATCGTCGATGTCACCCGGCAGGATCACGTGCAGGACCGGCACGTCAGGCGGCGTCCCCGCCGGCGCCGAGCGTCCGTTCGTAGCTGGCCCAGGCCACGTGCGACTCGTGCAGGGTGACCGTGATCCCGGTCAGGCCCCGGGCACCGGGACCGAGGTCACCGGCGTGCACCCGGTCGGCGAGCCGGTCGGCGATGGTCCGGGCCAGCACCTCGGTGGTGGTGTTGGTGCCGGCGAAGGCGGGCTCGTCGTCGAGGTTGCGGTAGTTCAGCTCACCGAGCACCGCCTTGAGCTGCTCGGTGGCCAGCCCGATGTCGACCACGATGCCGTCCTCGTCGAGATCGGGGCGGCGGAAGCTGGCGTCGACGACGAACGTCGCGCCGTGCAGCCGCTGGGCCGGGCCGAAGACCGCGCCGCGGAAGCTGTGGGCGATCATGATGTGGTCACGGACGGTAACGCTGAACACGGATCACTCCCCGTCGTAGGTGATGAGGTGGCACAGCGCGGGCAGGTCACCCGCGCTCAGTCGGCTGAGCACGTCGGGCAGCTCGGCGAAGGGCGACCGACCGGTGATCAGAGCGTCGAACACCGGGTCGGCGAGCAGGTCCAGGGCGAGCGCCAACCGGTCGGCGTAGTCGCGGCGGTCCCGACGCGCGGGGGCGACCCGACCGACCTGGCTGCTGCGGATGGTCAGCCGGCCGGAGTGGAACGCCGCGCCGAGGGACAACTGCACCTGACGGTCGCCGTACCAGCTCAGCTCCAGCACGGTGCCCTCGGGCGCCAGCAGGTCCAGGCCGCGTTGCAGGCCGGCGGCGCTGGCGCTGGCGTGCACCACGAGGTCGCGCCCGCCGCTGGCCGCCTCCGGCGCGGCGAAGTCGACGCCGAGCGCGGCGGCGATCTCGGCCCGGGCCGGGTCGGTGTCGACGAGCTCCACCCGGACCCCCGGGAAGCGGGCCAGCAGGGCCGCCACCGCGCATCCGACCATGCCCGCGCCGATCACGCTGACCCGGTCGCCGACCAGCGGCGGGGCGTCCCAGAGTGCGTTCACCGCGGTCTCCACCGTGCCGGCCAGCACCGCGCGGGCCGCCGGCACCTGATCCGGTACGACGGTCACCGCGTCGGCCGGCACCACGTACGCGCTCTGGTGCGGGTACAGGCAGAACACCGTCCGTCCGCGCAGGTGCTCCGGACCCTGCTCGACCTCGCCGACACTGAGGTAGCCGTATTTGACCGGGGCGGGAAAGTCGCCATCCTGGAACGGTGCGCGCATCGCCGCGTACTGGCTGGGGGGCACGCGACCGGCGAAGACAAGCGTCTCGGTGCCCCGGCTGACCCCCGAGTAGCGGGTGCGGACCAGGACCTGGTCGGCGCGCGGCTCGGGCAGCGTCACCGGGCGGATCTCACCTGCACCGGGCACGCTGAGCCAAAACGCGCGGGCCGTTCGGGTCACCGGTATTTCTCCCTTACCTGCGTCCGGATCGAACCGATCCGTCGTATATCCCGTACTCCCCCCTGGCAGGGGTCGTCGATCATAAACACGGAGGCACGGTGTCCACAGTTCGAACCGGTCCGCAACTCGGGCTACTGGTCCAGGTCGTGCTCCTGGCGGGGCTCGCGGCGACGGTCGGTCTCGGCATCGTGGGCTGGCTGGCCGGGCTGGCGTACGGTGCGGTGACCTGCCTGGCGCTCGTGCGGGGGCTGCGGCGGGCCGGCTCGGCCCGGCTCGGCCCGGCCGACTGGGTCACCATGGGCCGTGGGCTGCTGGTCGGCGCGGTCACCGCGCTGATCGCCGAGACGTTGATCACCGGCCGGGCCGCGCCGGTCGCGGTGCTGGTCACCATGACGGCGGTGGCCCTGACGCTGGACGCCGTCGACGGCAAGGTGGCCCGGCGCACCGGGACGACGAGCGCCCTCGGCGCCCGGTTCGACATGGAGGTCGACTCGTTCCTGGTGCTGATGCTGAGCCTCTACGTCGCCCCGTCGGTCGGGGCCTGGGTGCTCGCCATCGGCCTGATGCGGTACGCGTTCCTCGTGGCCGGCTGGCTGCTGCCGTGGATGGACGCGCAACTGCCGCCACGGTACTGGCGTAAGGTGGTCGCCGCGGTCCAGGGGATCATGCTCGTGGTCGCCGCGTCCCAGGTGCTGCCCGGGGTGCTGACGACCCTGGTGCTGGTGGTGGCGCTCGGCATGCTCGTCGAGTCGTTCGGGCGGGACGTGATCTGGTTGTGGCGACACCGCGTCACCCGGCCCGCGCCGGCGCTCGTCGTGCCGATGGTGCCGATCCCGGTCCGGAACATCGACCGGCCCGAGGAGATCGACCTGTCGACCGCGCCCGTCCTGTCGCTGCGCTGAACCGGGAGAACCTGTTGTCGACCTCCGACCCGTCGATCGTGGCGGGCACCGACCAGACCACCACCATCGCCGAACCGCCCGACGCACCGGCCGAGAGCAACTCCGGCCCGGAGCCGTCGGGTGATCACCTCCCGGATCCGGCGCCGCGCCGACGGCGGGCGGTGCTGACCCGGGTGGTCACCGTGCTGGCCGCCGCCCTGGTGCTCGGCGCGCTCACCCTGCCCAACCGGCCCTGGCAGCTCGAACCCGGCACCTTCCTGCGCATCCCGCTGGAAGCGCTGCTGGTGGTCGCGCTGCTGCTCGCCCTGCCCGGCCGACCCCGTCGCGTGGTGGCCGCGGTCTCCGGGCTGCTGGTCGGCCTGGTGGCCGTGGTGAAGGTCGGTGACATCGGTTTCTACTCCTCGCTGGGTCGACCGTTCGACCTGGTGCTGGACTGGTCGCTGCTCGGCCCGGCCTTCGACTTCGTGGCCGAGTCGATCGGCCGCCCCGGCGCGATCGCCATCGCGGTCGGCCTCGGGCTGGTGCTGCTGGCCGTACCGGTGCTGACCGCGCTCTCCACGGTGCGGCTGTCCGGGGTGCTGGTGCGGCACCGCACGGCCACCACCCGGGTGGTCGCCTCGCTGGTGGTGGTCTGGGCGCTGCTCGCCACCTTCCAGGCCCGGATCGTGACCGGCGTGCTGGTGGCCGACAGCAACGCCAGCACGCTTGTCTACGAACACGCGTCCGAGGTGCGGGAACGGCTGGCCGACCGGAAGGCGTTCGCCACCGAGGTCGGCACCGATCCGTTCCGCGACGTGCCCGCTGACCAGTTGCTCACCGGGTTGCGCGGCAAGAACGTGCTGATCGCCTTCGTGGAGAGCTACGGCCGCGACGCCGTCTCCGACCCCGAGTTCGCCTCGGTGCAGCGGGTGCTCGACGAGGGCAGCCAGCGGCTGGCCGCCGCCGGCTTCGCCAGCCGCAGCGGGTTCCTCACCTCGCCGACCATCGGTGGCGGCAGCTGGCTGGCCCACGCCACCCTGCTCTCCGGCCTGTGGATCGACAACAACCAACGCCACAAGAGCCTGCTCGCCAGCGACCGGTTCACCCTCGGTGACGCCTTCAGTCGCGCCGAATGGCGCACGGTCGGGGTGATGCCGGCGGTCAACCAGGCGTGGCCGGAGGGGGAGTTCTACGGCTACGAACAGTTCTACAGCGGACCCGACCTGGGCTACCGGGGGCCGAAGTTCGCCTTCGCGCCGATGCCCGACCAGTTCGCCATCCACCAGTTCCACGAGCGCGAACTCGTCGGGCCGCGGGACCGGCCGGTGATGGCCGAGTTGGCGCTGGTCTCCAGCCACTCACCGTGGACCAAGGTGCCCTCGGTCGTCGACTGGGACGACATCGACGACGGGGAAGTGTTTCGGCAGGGCATCATCGGCACCCCGACGGCGCAGGCCCGCACCGGTTACCGGCATTCGATCAACTACACGCTGCGTACCCTGATCTCCTACGTGGAAACGTACGGCGACGAGGACACGGTGCTGGTCGTGGTCGGTGACCACCAGCCCGCACCGGTGGTCACCGGCGACAACGCCAGCCCCGACGTGCCGATCCACCTGCTCGCCAAGGACCCGGCCGTGTTGGACCAGATCGCCGACTGGAACTGGCAGGAGGGTCTGACCCCCGACGCCAACGCCCCGGTCTGGCCGATGGACTCCTTCCGGGACCGGTTCCTCACCGCCTTCGGATCCACCCCCGAGCGGCCCCAGGCCCAGGGCCAGGGCCGCTGACGGTCGACCGGCGGTAGCTTCGGCTACTGCCGGTTCCACCGCTGGTTGGCCTGGCCGTTGCAGCTCCAGAGGACGAGTCTGGTGCCGTTGGCGGTGCCCGCGGCGTTGGCGTCCAGGCAGAGGCCCGACTGCACGCCGGTGATGGTGCCGTCGGCGTTCAGCTGCCACTGCTGGTTGGACCCGCCGTGGCAGTCGTAGATCTGGACCCGGGTGCCCGGCGAGGTGCCGTACCCCTCGGCGTCGAGGCACTTGTTGCTGCCCTGCCCGGACAGGGTCCGGCCGGAGGTGTAGGTCCACTGCTGGTTGGTGCCGCCGTGGCAGTCCCACAACTGGAGCTGGGTGCCGTTGGTGGTGCTGAAGCCCGGCACGTCGACGCACCGGCCCGATCCGACGCCGACGATCGTGGTGGTCTGGCCTGGGGTACCAGGGTTGCCCGGGGTGCCGATGCTGCCGGGCACCGACTGCAACGCGCTGTACCAGACCGCGGCCATCTTGTCGTAGCCGGCGGCGGTCGGGTGGATGCCGTCGATCAGGTCGGCGGTGGTCAGCGCGCTGTGCATGTTCACCAGGTGCACCCGCTTGCCGGCGTTGACCTTGCTCTGCACGATGCCGGGGATCGCCGCGTTGAAGGTGCGTACGGCCGCCGCCTGGTTGGTGTTCGTCAGCGTGATGATCTGCGCGACGAACACCTCCGCGTCGGGCGCGGTGGTGGTGATCCGGTCGATCAGGCTGGAGAGCCGGTTCGGCGCGGTGCTGACGTTGTAGTTCTGCAAGATGTCGTTGGTGCCGATGTGCAGCAGGACGGTCTTGGGTCGCTGGGTGTTCAACCAGCCGACGATGTTGGCGTCGATCTGGTCGATACGCCAGCCGGGATGCCCCTGATGGTCGCGGTCACCGAGGCTGGTCGGGCCGTTGAACTGCGACCCGACGAAGTCCACAGTGTATCTGCCGTTGACCAGGCGCTGCCAGAGACCGATCCGGTAGCCGCCCGGAATCTGGGTGCCCTCGGTGATCGAGTCACCCAGCGGCATCACCCGTACCCCACCGTTGGACTCCGCACTGGCGGTGCCGGCCGGCGCCAGCACCGCGGCGGCGCCGAGACCGAGTGCGGCGACCAACGTGAGCCAGCGTGCTCTCGTCCGCATAAATCCACTCCTACCAGCCGGGTCCCCCGCTTCGGCCAGCCCGGCATGCGGGTGCTGCCGGACGAACGCGGCGGGTCGCGTGAGCGTTAACAGAGAAGTTTATCGATTGTTATCGCCAGGCTAACGCCCGTCAACCTCCACCCTGCACCGTCGCCAACCCCTGCGCCGCGACCCACTGGCGGCCGGCTGGAGACAGCGGCCACCACGGCAGCGACCGGACATTGACCGACTTCTGTGTGAACGCTAAAGTCATCGACGATTGGCGATCCATCTCGGAGTCGGGCCCGATGGTGATGCGCCGGAAGCGGGACTCGCTCCCGCTGGGCACCGGCGGCGGCCACCCCAGTTCGTACGACTCTGGCCCCGGCCCTGACCAAAGCCGTCTCGCTCGGCTTCCCCGGGGCCCTCCTTGAGAAAAGGACGGCAACTCCATGAGATGTTTCGCTCGCGGTCGCCGATCGGCAGCCGCGCTGGCGGCCGGACTGCTGATGGCGGCGGGTGCCGCCATCGTGCTGCCGGTCTCCCCCGCGCAGGCGCTCAACAACGGTGTGGCCCGCACCCCGCCGATGGGCTGGAACAGCTGGAACACCTTCGGCTGCAACATCAACGAGACACTGATCCGGCAGATGGCCGACGCCATCGTCAACAGTGGCATGCGTGACCTCGGCTACAAGTACGTCGTCGTCGACGACTGCTGGATGAACTCCACCCGCGACGCCCAGGGCAACCTGCAGGCCAACCCCAGCCGGTTTCCCAGCGGCATGAAGGCGCTCGGCGACTACCTGCACGCCCGCGGCCTGCTCTTCGGCATCTACCAGGCGCCCCTGGACCGCACCTGCGCCCAGTACTTCGGCAGCTACCCGGGCGCCACCGGCGCGCAGGGGCACGAGGTGCAGGATGCCCGCCAGTTCGCCGCCTGGGGCGTCGACTACCTGAAGTACGACTGGTGCTCCCCCAGCGGCACCATCAACGACCAGGTGGCCCGGTTCGCCATCATGCGCGACGCCCTCGCCGCCACCGGCCGGCCCATCGTCTACAGCATCAACTCCAACAGCATCCACGCCAAGACCGGGCCGCAGCGCAACTGGGGCGATGTCGCCAACATCTGGCGCACCACCGAGGACATCACCAACGCCTGGAACACCGGCCAGACCAACGGCTACCCGATGGGCATCCAGAACATCATCAACGTCAACGTGCCGCTGGCCGGCTACGCCGCGCCGGGCTCCTTCAACGACCCGGACATGATGGAAGTCGGCCGGGGCGGCATGAACGACACCGAGATGCGCAGCCACTTCGCGATGTGGGCGATCATGGCATCGCCGTTGATCGCCG
This sequence comes from Micromonospora endophytica, assembly GCF_003236305.1. Taxonomy (GTDB): domain Bacteria; phylum Actinomycetota; class Actinomycetes; order Mycobacteriales; family Micromonosporaceae; genus Micromonospora; species Micromonospora endophytica. Next base: position 47,513 of record NZ_POTX01000016.1, read on the forward strand.
GTAACGACATCCGCAACATGGACGCGGCCACCCAGACCATCCTGAAGAACCAGAATCTCATCGCGATCAACCAGGACACCCTCGGCCGGCAAGCCACCCAGGTCTCCTTCGACGGCACCCGCCGGATTCTCGCCAAACCGCTCGCCAACGGCGACGTCGCGGTCGCCCTGTTCAACCAGGGCGGTTCCACCACCACGATCTCCACCACCGCCGCCGCGATCGGCAAGTCCGGAAGCTCGTTCACCCTCCGCGACGCCTGGACGAACGCGACCTCCACCACCACCGGCGCGATCTCCGCCAGCGTCCCCGCCCACGGCACCGTCGTGTACCGGGTCAGCGGCTCGTCCACGAGTCCCACCGCCACCCCGACG
>NZ_POTX01000170.1 GCF_003236305.1 Micromonospora endophytica
GCCCCTGTGGACAGCCGAGAGATCTTGGTGCGAAAGCGCCCCCCTGGGGGCAGTTCCGCAACAAGATTCGGGTGGATCAGGTCTTCTTCGCGGGGGCCTTCTTGGCGGTGGTTTTGGTGGCGGTGGTCTTCTTGGCGGGGGTTTTCTTCGCCGGGGCCTTCTTGGCGGCCTTCTTGGGGGCGGGGCCCTTGGCGCGCTTCTCGGCGAGCATCTCGGATGCCTCCTCCAAGGTCAGCGCCTCGGGGGTCTGGCCGCGCCGCAGGGAGGCGTTCGTCTCGCCGTCGGTGACGTACGGGCCGAACCGGCCATCCTTGATGACGAGCGGCTTCTCGGTGAGCGGGTCGGCGCCCATCTCCCGCAGCGGCGGAGCCGCGGCCCGGCGCTGGCGGGTCTTCGGGGCGGCCAGCAGGGCCAGTGCCTCGTCCAGCGTGACGGTGAACATTTTCTCTTCCGCGTCCAGCGAGCGGAACTCGTCACCACGCTTGACGTACGGGCCGTAGCGGCCGTTGTTGGCGATCACCTCGGCACCGTCCGGGCCGACCCCGACCAGGCGGGGCAGGCTGAGCAGCTTGAGCGCCTCGTCGAGGGTGAGCGAGTCCGGTGACTGGGTGCGCAGCAGCGAGGACTTGCGCTCGCCACTTGCCACGTACGGGCCGTACCGGCCGGACTTGAGCAGGATCGGCTCCCCGGTCGCCGGGTCGTCGCCGAGCTTGCGTTCGCCGCCGCCGCCGAGGAACAGCTCGTGCACCTTCTCCGGGGTCAACTCGTCCGGCGCCAGGCCCTCCGGGATCGGTGCCCGGTCACCCTGGCCGCCGCCCTCCTCGCCCTCACCGGCCGGTGCGGGCTGCTCGCCGGGCACAGCCCGTTGCAGGTACGGCCCGTAACGGCCGACCCGCACCACCACCTCACGCCCCTCGTCGTCGGTGAAGAGCGGGATCGAGTTGACGCTGCGCGCGTCGATGTCGCTGAGGTTCTCGGTGACCAGCTTCTTCAACCCGCCGGAACGGGCGATGTCCTGGTCACCGACACCGTTCGTGGTGCCGAAGTAGAACGCGGTGAGGAAGTCCACCGCCGCGTGGTCGCCGCCGGCGATCTCGTCCAGCTCGTTTTCCATGCTGGCGGTGAAGTCGTAGTCGATCAGGCGCGGGTAGTGCCGCTCCATCAGCCCGATCACCGCGAACGCCAGGAACGACGGGATCATCGCCTGGCCGCGCTTGACGACGTATCCACGGTCCTGGATGGTCTGCATGATCGAGGCGTACGTGGAGGGGCGGCCGATGCCCAGCTCCTCCAGCGCCTTGACCAGCGACGCCTCGGTGTAGCGCGACGGCGGCTGGGTGTGGTGGCCCTGGGCGGCCAGCTCGTCGGCGGTCAGCGGCTGGTCCTTGACCAGGTTGGGCAGCCGCCGCTCGGCGTCCTCGGCCTCGGCGTTCTCGTCGTCGCTGGACTCGACGTACGCGCGCAGGAAGCCAGGGTCGGTGATGGTCTTGCCGGTGGCGCCGAAGTCGGCCTCCTCCTGTGCGGAGGAAACCGCCCGGATCCGCACCGAGACGCTGGAGCCGACCGCGTCGGTCATCTGCGAGGCGATGGTGCGCCGCCAGATCAGCTCGTAGAGCTTGAACTCCTCGCCGGACAGCTCCTTGGCCACGTCGCCGGGGGTGCGGAAGTTGTCGCCCGCCGGGCGGATCGCCTCGTGCGCCTCCTGGGCGTTCTTCACCTTGCCGGTGTAGCGGCGCGGCTCCGGCGGCACGCTGCGCTCGCCGTACAGCTCGACGATCTGCCGGCGGGCCGCCGCGATGGCGGTCTCCGACAGGTTCACCGAGTCGGTACGCATGTAGGTGATGTAGCCGTTCTCGTAGAGCCGCTGCGCGGTACGCATCGTCTGCTGCGACGAGAACCGCAGCTTGCGGGCCGCCTCCTGCTGGAGGGTCGAGGTGATGAAGGGCGCGTACGGGCGGCGGCGGTAGGGCTTCTCCTCGACCCGGGTGACGGTGAAGGGCCGCCCGTCGAGCCGGGCCGCCAGCCCCCGGGCACCGCCCTCGTCGAGGTGCACGACTCCCGCACCGGCGCGAACCCGACCCGTGGTCGGTTCGAAGTCCTTGCCGGTGGCGATCCGGTCGCCGTTGAGGGCGACAAGTGTGGCGTTGAAGGTGCGCGGGCCCTCACCGGCGTTCGTCACGGCGAGCGTGGCCAGGATGTCCCAGTACTCGGCGGTGCGGAAGGCCATCCGCTGCCGTTCCCGCTCGACCACGATCCGGGTCGCCACGGACTGCACCCGGCCCGCCGAGAGCTTCGGCATGACCTTCTTCCACAGCACCGGGGAGACCTCGTAGCCGTAGAGCCGGTCCAGGATGCGCCGCGCCTCCTGGGCGTCGACCAGGTCCCGGTCGATCTCGCGGGGGTTGGCCACCGCCGCCTGGATGGCCGGCTTGGTGATCTCGTGGAAGACCATCCGCCGGACCGGCACCTTCGGTTTGAGGGTCTCCACCAGGTGCCAGGCGATCGCCTCGCCCTCGCGGTCCTCATCCGTGGCGAGGAGGATCTCGTCGACCTCCTTGGCCAGCTTGGTCAGCTTGCTGATCTGCTGCTTGCGGTCGGCGGAGACGACGTAGAGGGCGTGGAAGCCGTTGTCGACGTCGACCCCGAGCCGGGCCCAGGACTCACCCTTGTACTTCGCCGGCACGTCGGCGGCGTTGCGGGGCAGGTCGCGGACGTGCCCGAAGCTGGCCTCCACGACGTACCCCGGGCCGAGGTAGCCCGAGATCGTCTTGGCCTTCGCCGGAGACTCGACGATGACCAGGCGGGTGGTTCCAGCGTTGCTCGGCACGTCTGTTTCGACCTCTTTCCTGCTCGTGGCCGTGGCCACGCCCGCCTCCGGGCGCACTCGACCCTCCGGTACCCCACGGTCCGGATGTCCAACGTAACGCGCCGTCCGGGTTTCGGGTTTCGCGGACGGCTATCCGCCCGGGACGATCTGTGCTCGCCCCGGACGGCGTCACCGTACACCCTGGGTAGGGCGTCCAGCGGGACACTGTGACCCGGGAAGCCCATCGGTGGAGGTAGAAACCGGCCGATTCGCGCTGTGTTCCGTGACACGCGGCTGTCTCGCATCGGACAGCTGGCGCGGCTCGGGTCACCGTCAGTCGCGGGTCGGCCAGGCCGTCGGTGGAGCTGCGGACGGCCGTTCACCAACCAGCTCCGCCAGCCGCTGGGTGCCGCGCCGGCCGATGATCCGGTACGCCGGACCGCCCGCACCGGGCTCGATCAGCTCACCGCCCAGCCCGGCCGCGACCAGCGCACCGCCGATCACCGTCCAGCCCACCGGGTCGGTGCCGCCGAGCCGCAGCAGGAAGTCCGGCGGGTCGGCCACCCCGGCCGCGGCCAGCCAGAGCCGCAGCCGCCGACCGTCGAGGGGGAAACCGGCGGGTGGATGTTGCGTCGTACCGCGCAGCCACGCCGCCGCCAACGGCACGAGCGTGCGGGTGTACGCGGTGCGTACCGCGTACCGCTGGTCCTCGGTGGGTGCCCAGCTGGCGCGTACGCCCCGCTGGGCCAGCTCGGCGACGAGCACGTGCACCCGCCATCCGGCGTCCACCACCAGCGACAACCGGGCCGTGCCCCCCATCCGGTGCACCTCTCCCGGTCCGACGAGCAGCCCGGCGAGGTCGGCGACGGCGGGCTCACCGGTCTCCGCGCCGAAGAAGACCAACTGCCGCTCCCCGGCCGGCGCTTCGGCGGCCCCGGTGGGTCGCCGCGCCTTCGGCCGGGGAGGGTCGGGCACCGGGAAGGTCACCGGCAGCGGTTGCGCCGCCGGTGGCTCACCAGAGCCCCTCACCGGCATTCGGGTACCTCGTCGAAGGCGCGTTTCAACTCCTCGGAGTTGAGTTGGCTGGTGTCCAGTCCGCTCGCGTCGTACTCCTGCTTGAGCACCTCCACCGCGGCCCGGACACCGTCGTAGAAGACGCCGGCCTCACCGGTGCTCAGCCCGTCGATGGTGGTCCGGGCCTGGCCGTACGCGTCGCGCATCGACGCCAGCGAGGCGCGGAAACCGGCGGAGATCTCCTCGCCGTGCTCGACCTCCGGCACGCCGGCCTGCTCGACCTTGCGCCGGGCGTCCTCGCTGGCCTGCTCGGCCCCACCGAAGAGACGGACCAGGTTCTCCTTGGCCTGCGCGGGGGTGGTCTGCGCAGTCATCTGCTCGTTGGTGCTGCTGGTCAGCTTGCTGATCTCGGCCCGCCACGGGGTCAACGCCGAGCACACCGACGCGGCCCAGGCTGCCGGGCTCGGGCCGCTGGACCCGCAGGCCGCCAGCAGGGCCAACGTGACCAGGACCGTGATGAGCTTTCCGGCCGCCGCCGCCCGGCACGTACGCATGCGTTGCAGCGTACGTGCTCCGTCACCCGCCGGCACCGGTCAGCCGGTCGACCCCGGCCGAACACGACGGTCCCCGGCCGGCGCTGCCGCCGACCGGGGACCGGGAGGAACAGCCTGATCAGGCCTTGATCTGCTCCGGACGCGGGTCGCCCGCACCGGAACCGGTCCCACCGGAGTCCTCGCCCATCACCACGCTCTTGCGCTTGCTGTAGACCACCGCGGCGACGACGACGAGCGTCGCCACCACCGCGATCGTCACCCGCAGGCCGACGTTGCGGTCGTCGCCGATGCTCCAGGCCACCACGGCCGGGGCGATCAGCAGCGAGACCAGGTTCATCACCTTGAGCAGCGGGTTGATGGCCGGGCCGGCGGTGTCCTTGAACGGGTCGCCGACGGTGTCGCCGATGACTGTCGCCTCGTGCGCCGGGGAGCCCTTGCCGCCGTACGCGCCGTCCTCGACCATCTTCTTGCTGTTGTCCCAGGCCCCACCGGAGTTGGCCAGGAAGACCGCCATCAGCGTGCCGGTCCCGATCGCGCCGGCCAGGTACGACGCCAGCGCGCCGGGACCGAGGCCGAAGCCGACCGCGATCGGTGCCAGGATCGCCAGCAGGCCGGGGGTCAGCAGCTCGCGCTGCGCGTCCCGGGTGCAGATGTCGACGACCTTGCCGTACTCCGGACGCTGGGTGCGGTCCATGATCCCGGGCAGCTCGCGGAACTGCCGGCGGACCTCCATCACCACGGCACCTGCCGAGCGGGAGACCGCGTTGATGGCCAGGCCGGAGAAGAGGAACACCACCGCCGCACCGATGATCAGGCCGACCAGGTTCTGCGGGTTCGCCACGTTCAGCGCGTTGAGGATCTCGGCGCTGACGTCGGTCACCCCGGCGTCGGCGTACGCGATGCGCAGCGTGTCGGTGTACGAGCCGAACAGCGCGGTCGCGGCCAGCACCGCGGTGGCGATCGCGATGCCCTTGGTGATCGCCTTGGTGGTGTTGCCGACGGCGTCCAGCTCGGTGAGCGTCCGCGCGCCGTGCTCGTCGATGTCGCCGGACATCTCGGCCACACCCTGGGCGTTGTCGGAGATCGGCCCGAAGGTGTCCATCGCGACGATCACGCCGACGGTGGTGAGCAGGCCGGTGCCGGCCAGCGCCACGGCGAACAGCGAGAGGGTGATCGAGCCGCCGCCCAGCAGGAAGGCGCCGAAGACGCCGGCACCGATGAGCAGCGCCGAGTAGACCGCCGACTCCAGACCGACGCTGATGCCGGCGAGGATGACGGTGGCCGGACCGGTCTGCGAGCTCTTGCCGATGTCCTGCACCGGGCGCTTGTCGGTCTCGGTGAAGTAGCCGGTCAGCGCCTGGATCGCGGCGGCCAGCACGATGCCGATGATGACGGCGCCGATGACCACACCGCGCGGGCCGAACGGCGGGTCGCCGCCCTCCACGCCGAGCGCGGTCCGCCAGTCGTCGCCGAGCTGGGCGGCCCAGGACGGCTGGAGGTAGGCGAACGAGGCCACCGCGACCAGCACCGCCGAGATCAACGCGGAGAGGTAGAAGGCCCGGTTGATCGCGGTCAGACCGTTGCGGTCCGAGGCGCGCAGCTTGGTGATGAAGACGCCGATGATGGCGACCAGCACCCCGATGGTGGAGATGATCAGCGGCAGCACCAGGCCGTCGGTGCCGAACGCGGCCCGGCCCAGGATCAGCGCGGCGACCAGGGTGACCGCGTACGACTCGAACAGGTCGGCGGCCATGCCGGCGCAGTCACCGACGTTGTCGCCCACGTTGTCGGCGATGGTGGCGGCGTTGCGCGGGTCGTCCTCGGGGATGCCCTGCTCGACCTTGCCGACCAGGTCGGCGCCGACGTCGGCGGCCTTGGTGAAGATGCCGCCGCCGACCCGCATGAACATGGCCAGCAGCGCGGCGCCGAAACCGAAGCCCTCCAGCACGGTCGGCGCGTCGCCCCGGAAGATCAGCACGACGAGTGCGGCACCGAAGAGGCCGAGGCCGACGGTGAGGAAGCCGACCACGCCACCGGTCCGGAAGGCGATCTTCATGGCCGCTTCCCGGCCGCCTTCCCGCTCCCGGGCGGCGGCGGCCACCCGCAGGTTGGCCCGGGTGGCCAGCCACATGCCGGCGCCGCCGATGAAGGCGCTGAACCCGGCACCGACCACGAAGAAGAGCGAGCGGCCGAGCTTCACCGCGGTCTCGCTGCCCTCGGTCTGGTGCACCGGCAGCAGGAACAGCAGGACCACGGCGACCACCACGAAGATCGCCAGGGTGCGGAACTGCCGGAGCAGGTAGGCCGAGGCGCCCTCCTGAACAGCCCCGGAGATCTCCTGCATGTTGGTGGTGCCCTTGCCGGCCGCCAGCACGGCCTTCGTCAACGCGGCGGCGAAGGCGAGTGCGACCAGCGCGATCACCGCGGCGATGACGACGTACGTGACGTTTGCTCCGGTGAGGGAGATCGCGCCGCCGCCCTCGGCGGCCAAGTTGTCGGACATCTGTGTCCTCCTGTGCCGAACAACGCGTCGGCCGGTGGAGACGCACCGACCGACGCCTGGATGCGAGTACCGCAAGTGCGTGCCGGACCACCCGGCGAGCCAGCGACGGACGCCCATCTGCGCTGGCAGCCCGATGGATCACTTGCTGACAACCCGCGTACTGTAGCCCTCCGTCGTGTTCGAGGTCACACCGAGGTGCCGCCGCGTCTCGATGATCTTCATCGCTGTGTTATGAACCGAAATCTGATATAGGAGCGGGTCCATGACAATGCCGCCGTATCCCCTGGCGGGGACACGGCGGCACGGTCTTGATATCGGCGATGCGGTGGCGCGGGGGGTCAGCGGTTCAGCGGCCAGACCATCCGGACCTCGGTGCCGATGCCCTCGTCCACCGGACGCACCTGAAGATCCTCGACGAAGCCGGCGAGCAGCGCGAAGCCGACGCCGGTGGTGAGATCGTCCTCGTTCAGCGACTCGTTCGCCAACTCGTCGGCGTCCAGCGCGTGCAGGCCGATGCTCGCCTCGATCGGGGCCCGGTCCACCACCCGCACCGCGTACGTCCCGGAGTCGGACATCTCCACGAGCACCGGGTCGGCCACGCCGTACTGCCGGTGCAGGGCGACCGCGCGGGTGCACGCCTCGCCGATGGCCAGCCGCACCTCGTCGAGCAGATCTTCGCGGACCCCGGCCCTACGGGCGACCGCCACCCCCACCAGGCGAGCGGTCCGCACGTGCACCGGAGCCGGTGAGAAGGAGAGTCGGACGGTGGCCATCACGCGCCGGCGCCGGTCGCCGCTTCGACAGTGGGGTGCAGTGGGAACACCTGGTCCAGCGCGGTGATCCGGAAGATCTTGAGTAGTGGCTCCTTGTCGCAGACCAGGGCGAAGGTGCCGTCCGCGGTACGCAGTCGCTTGAGCGCGCCGACGAGCACGCCCAGCCCGGTGGAATCGAGGAAGTCCACCCGGCCGAGATCGACCACCACGTGCCGCGCCCCGCCGTCGATCAGCTCAAGCAGCCGCTCGCGCAGCCGAGGGGCGGTGTAGACGTCCACCTCACCGCCGACCTCGAGCACCGTGTGCTCTCCCACGGTGCGGGTCGCCAGCGACAGCTCCATCGGTCCCCTCCTCGCGCAGCCGTAAGCTCCATGGCATCTAACCACTACCCGGGAGTCCGGCCGACGACTCACCCGGACCGGTCCGACCTTGCCCGGCCCGCCGATTTCCGATTTCCGAACACCAGTGCGAGAGTGCAGGACGTGACCTCGGCAGCCAGCGTATCCGCCGGCCGTGGCGCCGAGCGGCCACCGGGCCCCGGCCCGGTCGCGGCTGCGGCCGTCACGCCGGACGCCCTGCTCCGCCGGTTACGGCAGCGACACCCCACCGATCCGGTCACCCACGTCGAACGGGTGCCGCCGCGCACCGGCGTGCCGGCACCCTGGCCCGGATGGGTTCCGGAGGAACTGCGCGCCGCGTACGCCCGTCGGGGGGTGGCGACGCCGTGGCGGCACCAGGCCGAGGCGGCCAGCCTGGCGTACGACGGGCAGCACGTCGTGGTGGCCACCGGCACCGCGTCCGGCAAGTCCCTGGCGTACCAACTGCCCGCGCTGGCCACCCTGCTCGCCGATCCCCGCGCCACGGTGCTCTACCTGGCACCGACCAAGGCGCTCGCCGCCGACCAGTTGCGCGCCGTCGCCGCGCTCGACCTCGACGGGGTACGTCCGGCCTGCTACGACGGTGACACCCCGCGCGCCGAACGGGAGTGGATCCGGCGGCACGCCCGGTTCGTGCTGACCAACCCCGACATGCTGCACCACGGCATCCTCCCCGGCCACGCGCAGTGGTCCGGTTTCCTACGTCGGTTGACCCACGTGGTGATCGACGAGTGCCACGTCTACCGGGGGGTGTTCGGCTCACACGTGGCGCACGTGCTGCGCCGGCTGCGCCGCCAGTGCGCCCGCTACAACCGGGCGGGCGGCCCCACATTCGTGCTGGCCTCCGCCACCTCGGGCGACCCGGCCGCCGCGGCCGGACGGCTGACCGGGCTGCCGGTGGCGGCGGTCACCGAGGACACCTCGCCCCGGGCCGGTGTGACGTTCGCGCTCTGGGAGCCACCCCTGCTGCCCACCGAGCCGACCGCGTCCCCGATGTCCCGCCGCCCGACTGGCTCCGTGGCCGGTTCCGCGGCCGGTTCCGCGGCCGGTTCCGCGGCCGGTTCCGCGGCCGGTTCCGCGGCCGGTTCCGTGGCCGGTTCCGCGGCCCGGGACGGCGGCCCGGCGGAGGTCGTGGACCTCACCCAGGTGCGCCGGTCGGCGCTGCGGGAGACCGCCGACCTGCTCGCCGATACGGTCGCCGCAGGCGTACGCACGCTGGCCTTCGTCCGCTCGCGGCGCGGCGCGGAGGTGGTGGCGACAAGTGCCCGGCGCGGCCTGGACGAGGCGGTCCCCGGGCTCGGTGCGCGGGTCGCCGCCTACCGGGCCGGGTACCTGCGCGAGGAACGCCGCGAGTTGGAGCGCGCGTTGCTGCACGGCGACCTGCTCGGGTTGGCCTCGACGAACGCGCTGGAGCTGGGCGTCGACCTGATCGGCCTGGACGCGGTGTTGATCTGCGGTTACCCGGGCACCCGGGCCTCGCTGTGGCAGCAGGCCGGCCGGGCCGGGCGTTCCGGCCAGGAGGCGCTGGCGGTGCTGGTGGCCCGGGACGATCCACTGGACACCTACCTGGTGCACCATCCGGAGGCAGTGTTCGGGGCACCGGTGGAGGCCACAGTGCTCGACCCGGCCAACCCGTACGTGCTCGGCCCGCAGCTCGCCTGCGCGGCGGCCGAGGCCCCGCTGACCGCCGCCGACCTGGAACTCTTCGGCGACGGCGCAAAGGAGGCGGTCGAGGCGCTGGTGCAGGCGGGCGCGCTGCGGCAACGGCCGACGGGTTGGTACTGGCGGCACCGGGAGCGGCCCGAGGTGGATCTGCGCGGCGAGGGCGGCGCACCGGTCTGCGTGGTGGAGGCGGCGACCGGCCGCCTGCTCGGCACCGTCGACGGCGGCTCCTCACACGTCCAGCTCCACCCCGGCGCGGTCTACCTGCATCAGGGCGTGTCGTACGTGGTGGACACGCTCGACCTCGACGACGGCTGCGCGCTGGTGCACCCCGAGGAGCCGGACTGGTCCACCCACGCCCGGGACGTCACCTCGCTGTCGGTGGTGTCGGTGCGCTCGTACGTCGACGCCGGGCCGGTCGGGTTGTTCCTCGGCGAGGTGGACGTGACGAATCAGGTGGTGTCGTACCAACGCCGCCGGATCGCCACCGGCGAGGTGATCGACACCCGTCCGCTGGACCTGCCGGTACGGGAGCTGCGTACCGTCGCGGTCTGGTTCACCCTCTCCCCCGAGTCGCTGGCCGCGGCCGGGGTGGACCCGGCCGAGGTGCCGGGGGCGCTGCACGCCGCCGAGCACGCCGCGATCGGGCTGCTGCCGCTGGTGGCCACCTGCGACCGGTGGGACATCGGCGGCCTCTCCACGGCGGTGCATCCGGACACCGAGGCGCCTACCGTCTTCGTCTACGACGGCCACTCCGGCGGGGCGGGCTTCGCCGAGCGGGCGTACGGCATGGCCGCCTCCTGGCTGCGGGCCACCCGCGACGCGATAAGCGAGTGCGGCTGCGAGGCGGGGTGCCCGTCCTGCGTGCAGTCACCGAAGTGCGGGAACGGCAACAATCCGCTCTCCAAACCGGACGCGGTCCGGGTGCTCGACGTGGTGTTGGCGAACCTGCCCCGGTGAAAGCATGAAACGCGCGCCGTTCGGGCATTGATGGGAGCGCTTCCATCGACGCCTGTTCGTTCCGCCAGCGCCTGTGAGGAGGGGCCGTGGCCGACACCATCGCCGAGACCGTCGACCTGCTCTACACCATCGACCAGGAAAAACTCAGCACCGACCAGCAGATCGCGCTGGGCACGGCGCTCGCCACCCTGGCCCAGGCCGAACGGCTGGATCAGATCAACGAACGGCTCCGCACCATCCAGCAACTGCTCACCAACTGGGCCCACCGGTCGACCGTCGACGGCGTCCGCTGACGGCCGACGGGTGCGTGGCCGGGCGCCACGGGTTCGTGGCCGGGTTCTGCGGCGGGTTCGTGGCCGGGTGCTGGGGCGCGTTCTGGGGCGGCGGCCGTTTGCCGGGCTGTGCGACACTCCGGCGCACCACGATTGAGGAGTCTTCATGCAGCCCGATAACTTGCAGGCCCAGCAGCAGTTCCACATCCGCCAACGGGTCCGGTTCATGGTCAACCAGTACGAGGTGCACAGCGTCGCACCGGACGGCTCCGAGGGCGGGCTGCTGGCGTTCGCCCAGCAGAAGCGGCTCGCCTTCAAGGAGCAGGTGACCATCTACACCGACGACTCGAAGCAGCAGCCGCTGCTCGGGTTCAAGGCTCGGCAGCGGCTCGACCTGGCCGCCACGTACGACGTCACCGACCACGCCGGCACCCCGATCGGCCTGTTCCGCAAGGACTTCGCCCAGTCCCTGCTCCGCTCGACGTGGCACGTCGAGCAGGCCGGCCTGCCCGCCGTCACCGGCCAGGAGCGCAGCTTCCCGGTGGCGCTGCTGCGCCGCTTCGTCGACTCGCTCTCCTGGCTGCCGTACCATTTCGACTTCGTCGCGGGCGGCCAGCCGGTCTTCACAGTGGTCAAGAAGTGGGGCCTACGCGACCGCTACGTCGTGGAGATCCAGCACCCTCAGATCGACCGCCGCCTGGTCATCGCCATGGCCATCGCCCTCGACGCTCTGCAAGGCCGCTGATCATCTCCCCGGGGGTGCGCCAACCCCCGGGGGCAGCGGACCCATCCCGCGTCAGCCCACCCATGCGGTAGCGGCCCCACCCGCGGTGGCGACGCACCTCCTGCTATTTGTGACAGCCGCCGCTTGATCGTCGCCGCCTTCTATCCCTCGCTGCACGTGAGTGTGGCGAGGGCGCACGAACAGTTGGGCAACCCGGTGGCCGCACGCGCCGCGTTCGAGCGAGCCGCCGAGCACGTCCCCGCGCTGCCCGAAGGCGCGTACGGCGACCAACTCCGGACAGCCATCACCGACGGCCTCACCCGACTGACCTGAGCGGTCCCGAGGCGTTCAGTCAGCGGCTTGACCTCCACCGTGCGCAGCTTCTCCGGCAACGGGTCGACGTCCAGTGGTGCATCGCGGCTAAGCCGGAGTTCACGCCCCAGCTCAACGACAACGACCGACTGGATCACTCCGCCTGCGGCCACACCCCCGACATCAAGGGCCGGGCCAGGCACCGGGAGGCGCTTCGGGCCACCAGAAAGCCGCGAAGAAGTGAACACCGACGATCACCCGTGCATCGTCTGTGGCAAGGACGAGCACGACGGGACCGAGGATCACCCGATAATCCGAAGACACGCTGGAGGATTGACCCCGGGCCGGGTGCACCTCGCGACCGGTTAGCGTCTCTGCGATGATCTCAAGCGCCCCTGTTGCCCCGGTTTCCTCGCGACGGGCGCCGGGGCAATGCGCAGCCCGGCCTTCATCACGAAGATGGACCGCCGGTCCACCGCGTCTCCCCTGTTGTCGACCTGGTAGCCCGCCAGCCAAATCCACCCGTCGTAGGTGGGCCGGTCGAGCACGCGGATCACGCGGAACAAGATCGGCTTGATGAACTGCACGCTGGCCTCCCGACCCACCAGGAGCAGGTCACCGGCTCGGAGTGTGGTCATCGCCAGTGGCCCCGGTTGATCAAAACGCGCTGCTTCACGCGGCATGGCAGCGGCGACCCGCACAAGCACACCCGCCTCGCCCGTCGCAGGGACCATACCGGCCTGTGCTTGCGCGCCAGGTCTTCGGCCAGCGCCAACACATACTCTGCGTACGCCATGCGTCGCGTCATGCACCCATCGCATCACGCAGGGTTGTACGAGGGCAACTCCCACGCGAGTTGTCTCACCCGGTAGCGACTGGAGCAATCCCCTCGGGCCATAGCTTCAGCTTTGTGGAGTTGCTGGGGCTGGATGAGATCCGTGACCTCCTTGGCGGGATCAGCAAGCAGCGCGCCACGATCATCGTGGGCCGCAAGGGATTCCCTGACCCGTTGGTCACGTTGAAGATGGGCCGCGTCTGGGATGGCAGGGCCGTCCGGGCTTGGATCGCCGAGAACCGCCGCAGCCCGACCGACGAGGATTGACGACCCAGAACGTAGAGCGCCCGCCTACATTCCCGGCTCATAAGGGTCAGCGCCTTCTACCCGTCGCTGCACGTCAGCATCGCGACGGCGCACGAACGACTGGGCAACCCAGCCGCCGCGCGTACGGCCTTTGCGCAGGCGGCCGAGCATGTCGCCGCATTGCCGGCAGACGCGTACGGCGAACAACTCCGGACGGCCATCACGGATGGCCTACGCCGGCTGAGCTGACCTCCCGCCATTCGGCTCGCGGCATGACGCTCCGCACTGTCTTTCGGCGGCCGCAGCAGTCACGGCTTGCGGCATGTCGGGCCCTCCCACAGGCGGGAAGACCCAAGATGCCGCAACTCGCGAGCTCAGCCGCGTAGCGGGCCGGGTTCGCGAGCTCAGCCACGTAGCGGGCCGGGTTCGCGAGCTCAGCCGCGCAGTGGGCCGGCTCGGGAGGTTGCCGTGGCACTGCGCCGCAGCCCAGGCAGCGGCTCCACAGTCAGCTCGGCCGTGACCAGGACGTCGAGCCCGTCGAGTTGGCACTGGATCAACCGGGCACCGTTCGCGGCGACGATCTCGGCGGCCCGAGCGCACGCCGCCCGCTCGTTCTGGAGGGCTCGGCCGGCACCGGCCAAGGCGCCGAAATCGGCGGCGACCCTGGCCTGCTGGCGGGCCATCCGGGCCGCGCCGACCCCGGCACCGAAGAGGCCACCCAGGACGAACACCAAACCCACCGCCAACAGGCAGATGGTGGCCCCACCACGATCCCCGCCAAGATCGCGCTCTCCCCGCACC
>NZ_POTX01000171.1 GCF_003236305.1 Micromonospora endophytica
CCCCCGCACCCCGGCCCGCCGTCGTGTCCGTGCCGCCCCCGTCGGCAGGCGCGCCCGGCGTCGGCCGATCCAGCATCGCCGTTGCACCGATCGCGGTGCCACCCGTCGCTGCCCCGCCCACCGGCGGCTGGACGCCCGTGCCGGCGGCGGAAGGACCGGGCGGGGCGGAGACCTCGACCCGCACCGTGCAGGGGCTGCTCTTCGTCCTGGGGGGATTGCTGCTGGGTACGGCGGCGACGGTCTTCACCGCGGTGGCCTGGGCATCGGTCGGGCTGGCCGGCCGCGCGCTGATCCTGCTGGCGTTCACCGTGCTGCTGCTCGCGGTGCCGCTCCTCGCCCGTCGGCGCGGGCTGCGCGGCACCGCCGAGACGCTCGCCGCCGTCGGTCTGCTGCTGGTGGTGCTGGACGGCTACGCCGCCTGGACGGTGGACCTGTTCGGAGTGACCGGATGGCCGGGCAGCCGGTACGCGGCGCTCGTCGCGGCGGTCAGCACTGCCGTCGCCGTGGCATACGCCCGGATCAGCCGGCTGACGGTGCCGTGGTTCGCCGCGCTGCTCGGCGGGCAACCGGTGCTGCCGCTGCTCGCCGCCGAAGCACGTCCCGAGCCGGCCGGCTGGGCCGTGGTCCTCGTCGCGGTGGCGCTCGTCGACCTGGCGGTGATCGTCGCGCTGCGGCGCCGCCCGGGGAACGTCGCGGGCGAGGGGGCCGCGACGTTCCCCACGACACTTGTCGGCGGGCAGGTGGCGGCCGGCCTCGGGTTCGCCGGTGCGTTGCTGCTCGCCGCCGGCTGCGCGCTGGTGCCGCTGCTGGTCGGCCGGGCCGGCGGCGTACCGCTGCTGGCCGGGGTGCCGATGCTGCTGGTGGCCTCCGCCGTGCTCGGTGCGGCGTTGCTGCTGGGTGGCGCGACGGCGCGGGCGGTGGCGGCCGGTGCCCTGGTGCCGGTGCTGGCCGGCGCGCTGCTGCGTCCGGCGGTGGAGCTGCGCCCGTCGGTGTCGCTGCTGGCGACGGCACTTGTGGTGGTGGCGCTGGCCGGTGCCGTACGGCTGCTTCCGGCCGGCTGGCGACCCGGCCCCCGGATCGGTGCGCTGCTGGTGGCCGGCGGCGCCACGGCACTGACGGCGCTGACCACCGTGGCGCTGGCCGGTGTCGCCGTGGGGCGGTCGGTTCCGCCGTGGCGGGGGGCCACGGACGGGCCCGATCTCGCCTGGGGCTGGCAGCTGCCGGTCGCGGCGGCCCTGACCTCGCTCGCCGTGGGCTGGCTGCTGCCGCGAGCCGCCCGGCCGGCGATCGTGGCGGCCGGCGTCGCCGTCACCGCGCTGGCCGCACCGGCGACCTGGACGTCGCCGTGGCCGGTAGTGGTCGCCATCGACCTGTCGGTAGGTGCGCTGCTGCTGGCCACCGCGGTGGCTCGCCCGCTGGTCCGGGACGCGACCGCGACGACGTCGGCGCTGGCCGGTGCCGTGCTGCTCGGGCACGGGCTGCTTGTCGGCCTGGCCGGCCCGGCCGGAGCCGGTGCCGCCTGCGCGGTGATCCTGGCCGCCGGCCTCGGTGTGGCTGCCCTCGGTCGACGCGGCGGGCCGGTGCAGCGGAGGGTAGCCGGGTACGGGCTGCTCGCAGCGGTGCTCGTGGTGCCGGCCGGTGCGGCGGTCGCGGCGATCGGTGCGGGGACGTCACCCTGGTGGCAGTCCCGGGCGGCGCTGGCCGCCGTGGCGCTGCCGGTGCTCGTACGGGTGCTGTTCCGCGCCGACCGGGACGACCTGCGGCCGTACGCCCACACCGGTCTGGCGGTGAGCGCCGTCCTGACCGGCCTCGCGCCGGTCGCCGTGCCGGCCGACGAACCGGTCGCGCTCTACGCGGCGGTGGCGGCGCTGCTGATCGCCGTCGCCGGGTTCCGGGTACGCGGGGCTGACCCGTTGCCGCTGGCCGGCTACGCGCTGGCCGCCGTGGCGGTGCTGGCGGCGGTCCCGGTGACCGTGCGGGCGCTGGTGACCCCGTACGGTCCGCCGCCCGCGCCCTGGTCCGGCGTTCCGGACACCGCAACCCTGCCGGGCGCGCTACCCGCAGGACTCGCTCTCGCCCTACTCGCCCTCGCCGCCGGCTTGAGTGCAAGGAGGGGCCCCCTGCTAACGCCTCCGGTAGAGGAAGGGCCCCCTCTTAACATCGGCGGCTGGCGGATGGCGGCGATGGCGTTGCCCTTCACGGCGGCCGCCGGGCAGGTGCTGCTGGTCGCCGCAGCCGCGCCCTGGCCGGTGGTGCCGGCCACGGCACTCCTCGCCGGGTTGGGCCTGCTGCTGACCGCCGCACTGTCGACGGTGCCCCAGCCGTTGCGCGCCTGCGGTGTGCCGGTCGGGCTGGTGCTGACGGCGGTCGGGCTGCTCAATCTCCAGGCCACCCGGGCGGGCACGCTCGTCGGGCTGGGCCTGCTGGTGGTGGCCGCAGCCACCACCGCGACGGCCGCGCGGCACCCGTCCGTACGCCTGGCCGGCTGGCTGGCCACGGTCATCACGGCGACGGCGTTCGCGGTCACCGCACCGCTGGCCGGCGGGCTGCCGTTGCGGATGGCCGCCTTCGCGGTGCTCGGTGTGGCGGTCGTCGCCCTCGCCCTCGCCGCGGTGGCCGGGCACAGGCACACCGCCGACGCCGCGCCCAGACGCGGGCACCTCGCGAACGCCGGCGTACCCGGGCACCTCGCGGGGGAACCCGGCGGGGCCCGCTCCGTCGGGGGGCCGGCGTCGCCGCCCGCCTCGGTGCTGGACGCCGCCGCGCAGGCGGTGGCGCTGCTCGCGCTGCTGCTCACCGTGGGTTCGGCGGGACACGCCGCGACGGTCTGCGTGCTCTGGGGTGCAGCGGTCGGGGTACGACTGCTGCGTCGTGGTGAGCCGGCCGGGCGACGGTGGGCCTTCGCCGCCGTGGCCGGGGGAAGCGAACTCTTCGCCACCTGGCTCCTGCTGGTGGCCGGCGGGGTGGCGGTGGTGGAGGCGTACACCGTGCCGTTGGCGTCTGTGGCGATCGTCGCGGGCGTGGTGGCGCTGCGGACCCGGCCGGGTCTGACCAGTTGGTTGGCGCTCGCTCCCGGCCTGGCCGCCGTGCTGCTGCCCAGCCTGGCCGTCGTGTTGGTCGGCACCGACCCGCAGCCCTGGCGGCGGCTGCTGCTCGGCGCGGCGGCCCTCGCGGTGACGCTGTTCGGCGCGGTCCGGCGCTGGCAGGCACCGGTGGTGCTGGGCGGCGGGACGTTGGCCCTGCTGGCCCTGCACGAGGTGCTGCGCGGCTGGGATCTGCTGCCTCGGTGGATCTATCTCGGCGTTGCCGGGCTGGCGCTGATCGGCCTGGCGGCCAGCTATGAGCGGCGCCGCCGTGACCTGCTGCGGCTGCGTGCCGCGATCACCCGGATGACCTGATCCGGCTCGGGTGGTACGGACGGCCACGGGGCGTCCGTACCACCCGAGCCACCGGTGGCGTCAGCCGCCGAATGCCTCCAGCAGGTCCATCGGAGCCTTCTCGACCTGCTTGGCCGGGGGAGCGGTCGCGGTCACCGACAGGCCGAAGTCGGAGTAGGTCGAGCGCATCTCCCCGAGACTCTCGGCGAGCACCGTCATGTCGATGACCAGCTCGGTCAGCCGGCCCTCCGAGTCCACGGCGGCGGTGAACGGGACCGACTTGGCTCCGTCACCGAACGTCTTCACCACGTCAGCGGTCTCGTCACCGGCCTTGCTGTAGTCAAGCGTGCCGGCGTACGCGCCCGGACCGGTGCGCTCGACCGTGACGATGCTCTTGAGCATCTTGCGGACGTTGCCCGGATCACCATCCGCCAAGATCTTGAACTGGCTGTCGTCGCTGACCTTGGACATGTCCATGTGCAGCCACTTGTCCCCGGAGGAGCCGGCGGCCAGCGTGCCCGTCATCTTGAGGTAGACATCGTCACCCGTGCTGATCATCTGAATCTTGCCCATGGCGCCCATGTCCATGGTCATGTCGGAGGTTTTGGCCACCGGGTCCAGCACGCCGGAGCCGTTGATCAACGGGGAGGTGACCTTGACTCGGGCACTCTGCTTGTTGAGCTGTTCGAACGCGGCCGTCAACTCGGCCTGCGGATCGGCCGGGGCGCTGCTGGACGGAGGGACACCGGTCGTCGTGTCCCCGCTGGTGGTCGGGGCACAGCCGGTCAGGGCGAGACCGAACGCGGCGGCGAGTGCGACCCCCGTGGTCGCCAGCCGTTTGGGATACATCGGATCGTCTCCTCGTGAGCGGCCCGGCAGTGGGAAGCCCCCGCGACCGGGGGTGGGCCGGCGGTCAGCCTAGCCGTCCGGTTCGACCCACGCTGCCCATAAACCGGGCCCCCGGCGTTGCCGGGCAGCAGTGGCTGGGTGCCGCACCGGTAAGGTCTGGCCATGGCAGAGGTGCTCACCGCCGAGGCGGTGCGAGACGAGCTGGGTGGGCTGGCGGACTGGTCGGGAGACCCCGCAGGGATCACCCGCACGGTGGAGCTGGCCAGTTTTCCGGACGCCATCGGGGTGGTCGACCGGGTCGCCGCGACGGCCGAGGAACTGGACCACCACCCTGACATGGACATCCGGTGGCGCACGGTGACCTTCCGCTGCGTGACGCATTCGGCCGGCGGTGTCACCCGTCGCGACATCGAGTTGGCTCGGCGGATCGACGAGATCGTGAGGGACGCCTGATGAGGTTCGAGATCAGTAAGGTGCTGGACGCCATCGAGGGTCGGGTCTGCACCGACCCGCAGCTGGTCCGGGCGGTGATCGACCTGGCCGAAATCATCAGGTACCAGGACCTCGACGGTGGACGTCCGGCCAGCACGTTGCGTCTCGGCATGGTCATCGACGCGCTGGCGCGCAGCCTGGAGGAGGACACCGTCCCGGTCTACGCGGTGGTGCACCGGGGGATGCTCTCCGACGCCGACCTGACCTCCAACGAGCGGATGGTGGTGCGGCGCTGGGCCGACGACGGCCTGGTCGAGGTGCTGGACAATCCGGGTGACCGGATGCTGGAGGTGGCCGACCTGCTCGGCCTGCCGGTGCTGAGCCGGGTCCGCTTCGACGGCCTGCGCGGCCGGTTTCCGTGGCTGGTCGAGCAGCCCGGCCGGGTGCTCGCACCGGTGCCCGGCGCGGGTGGACCGGTCTTCATCGCGCACGTCGGTGGCGGGCACACGCCGCTGGCCGGGCCGCCGTCACCGGCCGCCGCCAAGCTGCTCGCCCGGGAGTGGCGTTGCCCGGAGTCGGGCTGCAACCTGTTCGGCGGCAAGGGCGGCGGGGGCGCCTTCGCCGACCTCGCTGCGGTGGGCCGTAAGCCGACCGGCCAGGCACCGCCGTCGCTGCGCAACGGCGTACCGACGTGCCCGCGACACGGCACCCGACTGCGTGACGCCGGCCCCCGGCCACGCAGCGAGGTCCTCGCGGTACGCGTCGGCGGCCTGATCCGGCGCCGTTTCGTGCTCACCGAGGAGCAGCCGATCACGGTCGGTCGGGCACCTGACGGCTCCGGCGGTATCACGCTCGGCCAGTGGCTCAACGACGAGGCGCGCCGGTGGATCAGCCGCAACCACCTCCGGTTGGAGTTGCATGGCAGCGACATCGTCGCCATCGACGTGAGCACCAACGGCTCCGGCGTCCGGCCGGCCGGCTCGATGGCGGAGGCGGACCGGATCCCACTGTCGCCGCAGCAGTCCCGGGTCCTCGGCCCCGGCGACATGGTGGAGCTCTACCCCGGCGTCCAGATCGGACGTCCGGACGACCTGCCGGCCGGCGCGCCGTACAACCCCGACTCGGTGATGTCCGAGGCGCCGACCATGGCGATGCGACTGCCGCGCTGAGGCCCGTGCCAGACCGTGAGCGGGCGCCGGGACCAGTATCCCGGCGCCCGCGTACGCGGTAAGCCCGCTCAGCTCGCCAGCACTGCGGCGAGCTGAGTCAGCGCGTGGTCGATCTCGTCGGCGGTGATCACCAGCGGCGGGGCGAGCCGGATGGTCGACCCGTGGGTGTCCTTGGCCAGCACGCCGCGCGCCATCAGCCGCTCGCATGCCTCCCGGCCGCTCATCAGCGCTGGGTCGATGTCCAGGCCGGCCCAGAGCCCACGGCCGCGTACCGCGACCAGACCCTTGCCGATCAGCGCGCGCAGACCGGTGTGCAGCCGCTCGCCCAGCTCGGCCGAACGGCGTTGGAACTCGCCGGTGGCCAGCAACCGGACCACCTCGGTGGCCACCGCGCAGGCGA
Organism: Micromonospora endophytica; assembly: GCF_003236305.1. Lineage (GTDB taxonomy): Bacteria > Actinomycetota > Actinomycetes > Mycobacteriales > Micromonosporaceae > Micromonospora > Micromonospora endophytica. Next base: position 6,228 of record NZ_POTX01000171.1, read on the forward strand.
GCGGGTTGCCGCCGAAGGTGGAGCCGTGCTGGCCCGGCTTGAGCACGCCCAGCACGTCGGCGTCGGCGGCCACCGCGGAAACCGGCACGATGCCGCCGCCGAGCGCCTTGCCCAGCAGGTACATGTCCGGCACCACGCCCGCCTGCTCGCAGGCGAAGGTGGCACCGGTGCGTCCCAGCCCGGACTGGATCTCGTCGGCGATGAAGAGCACGTTGCGCTCGGTGCAGAGGCGGCGTACGCCAGGCAGGTAACCCTCCGGCGGCACCACCACGCCCTGCTCGCCCTGGATCGGCTCCAGCAGCACCGCGACCGTGTGCTCGTCGACCGCCTCGGACAGCGCGGTCAGGTCGCCGTAGGGGACCACCCGGAACCCCGGGGTGTACGGCCCGAAGTCGGCCCGGGCGTCGTCATCGGTGGAGAAGCTGACGATCGTGGTCGTACGTCCGTGGAAGTTGCCCTCCGCGACCACGATGTTGGCCGCACCGTCCGGCACGCCCTTGACCTGGTAGCCCCACTTGCGGGCGACCTTGATGCCGGTCTCCACCGCCTCGGCGCCGGTGTTCATCGGCAGCACCAGCTCCTTGCCGCAGAGCGCCGCCAGCTCACGGCAGAAGTCGGCGAACTGGTCGTGGATGAACGCCCGGCTGGTGAGCGTCAGCCGGTCGAGCTGGGCGTGCGCGGCGGCGATCAGCGTGGGGTGGCGGTGACCGAAGTTCAGTGCCGAGTAGCCGGCCAGGCAGTCCAGATAGCGCCGGCCGTCCACGTCGGTGAGCCAGGCGCCCTCGGCGGAGGAGATCACCACCGGCAGCGGGTGGTAGTTGTGTGCGGTGTGGCGCTCCGCGTCCTGCACCGCGGCCGGAGTCCGCAGCATGTCCTCGATCACTTGCTCGCCTTTCCCTGACGGAGTCGCAACGTGCAGCACTTCGGTCCACCGCCGGCCTTGCGTAGCTCGGACAGGTCGACGCCGATGGTCTGGTAGCCCCGGTCGCGCAGCTTCGCGGCCAGGTCGGTGGCCTGCGCGGGCAGCACCACGTGCCGGCCGTCGCTCACCGCGTTGAGGCCGAGCACCTCGGCGTCGGCCATGGTGGCGTGCACCGCGTCCGGGAAGAGCCGGCGCAGCACGGCCTGGCTGCCGGGGCTGAACGCCTCCGGCAGGTACGCCACGGTCCGCTCGTCCAGCACGGTGAGCGCGGTGTCCAGGTGGTAGAAGCGCGGGTCGACCAACTGCATGGTGATCACCGGGTAGCCGAAGACCTCCTGCAACTGAGCGTGTGCGGCGTGCGCGGTCCGGAAGCCGGTGCCGGCGAGCAGGTGGTCACCGGCCAGCAGGACGTCGCCCTCGCCCTCGTTGACGTGCTTCGGGTCGTACAGCTCGAAGCCGGCGCCCTCGAACCAGGCGCGGTACGCGGGTGCCTCGTCGGCGCGCTGCGGGTCGCGGAACTGCACCGCCATCGCCTTGCCGTCGATCACGGTGCCGCCGTTGGCGGCGAAGACCATGTCGGGCAGGCCCGGCAGCGGAGTGATCTCCTCGACGGTGTGGCCGAGGTCCCGGTACACCTGGCGCAGCCGCTCCCACTGGCGGATGGCGAGGTCGGTGTCGACCGGGGCGTTCGGGTCCATCCACGGGTTGATCGCGTAGTCGACGGCGAAGTACGTCGGCCGGCACATCAGGAAGCGCTGGCGGGTGGCGTCCATCGTCATTGTCCTGCTCCCAGGGTCTCCGCGCGCCCGGCCACCGTCGGCACACGGGCTGGCGCCGTTGGCTCAACGTTATGCGGCGTCCACCCACAGGATCCACCGTCGACCATTGCAGAGAGCAGCTGATCGTTGCGTTTGTGCGGCATTTGTCGGCGCTTCGTTGCGCAGCCGCCAGCCGCCAGCCGCCAGCCGCCAGCCGCCAGCCGCTCGACCTCGCATCGGGGCCGGACACGCGTCAGGGGCGGCGAAGCGCCGCCCCTGACGAAGGTGTGCGCCCGGCTGGTGAACCACCAGAACTGGTCGGGCTACGGCCGGTAACTCGCCGGCCGGGCGCCGGTGAACCACCGGCGAGGCGAAATGTGCCCCCTAGAATCGATCGACAAACTGTGAATCAAGCCACTCGCGGAAGCGGGCCACCAGGTCGCCGTCGGTGGTCGGCCAGACGTACTGACCGGTCATCGCCAGCACACCCAGGACCACCGCACCCAACCCGAAGGCGATCCCGAACAGCGCATCCGCCTTGCCGGCGACGTGCCGTCGCCTGGTGGCGATCAGTCCGAGCACGGCGAGCACCGCGCCGACCGCGCCCAGGGCGATGCCGTACCCGGCGAGCGTGCCGGTGAGCACGAAGCCGAGACCGGCGAGCCCGACGATCAGGCCGAGGGTGGCCAGCAGGCTGGTCCGGGGCCGGGGGCCGACCGGCGCCGCTGGAGCGTCCGTCGCGGGCACCCGGTCCCGCTCCACAGTCGGATCCCGGTCGACCGTGTTCGCGTCCACGGTGCGGGCCCTGTCGACGGTGGTGCCGCGATCGGCGGTACGGGCCCGGTCCGCCGACCGGTCGAGATCGAGGGTGCGATCCCGGTCCGGTGCGTCGGCGGGAGCGGCCGGGGCGGCTGGGGCGGCGGAAGCGGCTGGGGCGGCGGCGCGAGCCCGCCGGGAGCCGTTGACGCTGGACCGGGCGGTAGCTGCCCGGGCTGCGGCGTCCCGCTCGACGGCGGGCTGCTCGGCGGTCCGGTCGGTGCCGGAGCGCTCGCGGCCGTCCACCCGTCCGGTAGGCCGTTGCGTGGTGCGGGTGTCGGTGGCTACCGCCCCCCGCCGGTCGGTCTCGTCATCGACTGTCGATGGCGTCGGCGTGGGCTCCTCGCGGCGGGACAACGAAGGAAATCTCATGGTGTCACCTCCTGGTCGTGCGTGAGTGCGCCGCGAGCCCCGTGATCGCACTACTCACGCGTCAATACCACCGGAGTTACCCAGCCGCGAACCCCCCGACACCGGACCGACCGATCGATGCCGGGATCGGGCGTAGCCGGGTCTGTTCGGTCAGCGGGGGCGGGTGAAGGGAGCGGCGAGGGTGGTGAGCAGGGCCAGACGACGGGGACGGGAAATCAGGGCCGGGCGGGTGCGTACGCACCGGGCCAGGATCTCCACCGCCCGGTCCACCGGGAGCATCAGCGGGCGCACCGGAGCCTTCGCCATCTTGGTGTCCACGAACCCGAACCGGACCGTGGTCACGCTCACCCCCTGTCCGCGCAGCGCCGAGGACAACCCCAGGAGGTACGACGACAGCCCCGCCTTCGACCCGGCGTACCCGGGTGCCTCGGCCGAGACCAGCCGGTCGGCGAGGCTGGACAGGCCGATGAGATGCCCGTCACCGGCGGCCACCATCCTCGGTACGACAGTGGCCACGGTCCGCACCGCGCCCATCAGGTTCACCTCGAAGGTGTGTGCCTGCGCGTCCAGGTCAGCCAGGTCGATCGGCTCGCCGATCCCGGCCGCGTACACGCAGAGGTCCACCCGCCCCAGCTCGTCGATCGCCTTGCTCAGCACCTCGGGATACTCCGGCGCGGTCACATCGACGGTGTGATGGACGTACGTCGGGACGTTGATGCCGCTGTCCCGGCGGGACAGCCCGGCCACCCGCCACCCGTCCGCCAGCAACCGGCGGGTGAACGCCAGCCCGATCACCGGTGCCACCAACTACCTCGACAGCGGCGCCCCGGCGGGTGCGGCGTACACGGTGCGGGCCGTGGTGGGCGGGGCCGAACAGGCCGCCTCGGCGCCGGCGCTGCAATTCGGCTCCGGCTACCTGGACGTACCGTTGCAGATCCCGCCCGGCGGCACCACGCCCAGCGGCGAGGCGTACACCTACTCCGCTAACGACGCCAGCGTCGGCGACCTCGACGGCGACGGCCGGTACGAGTTCGTGCTCAAGTGGGACCCGTCCAACTCCAAGGACAACTCGCAGTCCGGCTACACCGGCAACGTCTACGTCGACGCGTACACCCTCACCGGCACCCGGCTGTGGCGCATCGACCTCGGCCGCAACATCCGGGCCGGCGCCCACTACACCCAGTTCCAGGTGTACGACTACGACGGCGACGGCCGCGCCGAGGTGGCCATGAAGACCGCCGACGGCAGCCGCTCCGGCACCGGCCAGGTGATCGGCAACGCCAGCGCCGACCACCGCAACTCCAGCGGGTACGTCCTCGCCGGACCGGAGTACCTGACCATGTTCGACGGCCGCACCGGTGCCGTCCTCTCCACCGTCAACTACGACCCGCCGCGCGGCACCGTCTCCTCCTGGGGCGACTCGTACGGCAACCGGGTCGACAGGTTCCTCGCCGGCACGGCGTACCTGGACGGGCAGCGCCCATCGCTGATCATGGCTCGGGGCTACTACACCCGCGCGGTCATCGCCGCCTGGGACTTCCGCAACGGCACCCTCACCAAGCGGTGGACCTTCGACTCCAACGCCTCCGGCAACAGCGCCGCCGCCGGCCAGGGCAACCACAGCCTCTCCATAGCCGATGTGGACGGCGACGGTCGACAGGAGATCGTCTACGGTGCGGCCACCATCGACGACAACGGGCGGCTGCTCTGGTCCACCGGCCTCGGCCACGGCGACGCCGGACACGTCGGCGACCTCGACCCGTCCCGCCCCGGACTGGAGTACTTCAAGGTCAGCGAGGAATCCAGCAGGCCCAGCTCCTGGTTCGCCGACGCCCGCACCGGCCAGATCCTCTGGTCCACCGCGGCCGGCGGCGACAACGGCAGGGGTGTCTCCGCCGACATCTGGGCCGGCAGCCCCGGCGCCGAATCCTGGTCGTCGGCGGTGAGCGGACTGGCCAACATCCGGGGCCAGAACATCGGCCGCAAACCCTCCTCGACCAACTTCCTCGCCTGGTGGGACGGCGACCCGGTCCGCGAACTGCTCGACGGCACCCGGATCGACAAGTACGGCACCGGCGGCGACACCCGCCTGCTCACCGCCAGCGACGTCGCGTCGAACAACGGCACCAAGTCGACCCCGAACCTCTCCGGCGACCTGCTCGGCGACTGGCGGGAAGAAGTCGTCTGGCGCACCACCGACAGCCGAGCCCTACGGATCTACAGCACCCCGACGCCGACCAGCACCCGGATCCACACCCTGATGCACGACCTGCAGTACCGGGTCGCCATCGCCTGGCAGAACACCGCCTACAACCAGCCGCCACACCCGAGCTTCTTCCTCGGCGACGGCATGGCCACCCCACCCGCGCCCCGCATCTACCTGCGTTGACGCGCCCATGAGAAGGCGGTAGAAAAAACGGAACAGGCACCGGGCTGCGATCGCGGAATCCGCTCGATCGCAGCCCGGTGCCCCACACCGCGGCACCCCCGACCCGTCCCGACCGGGGAGTGCCGTACCACCACCGGAACCAACATTAGGCAGTCTCCGCGTCGCGAGGGTGACGCTGTCGTGAAGCTCATGTTTCAACCCCCCGGAAACGCTGTGACCTGGGACACCATCTCCGCTTCGGTGCCGCCGACGGCTCGCCCTCAGCCCAATGTGCCCAGTCCGGCGGCCCGGCCCCGCAACCCCCCGGCGACCTCCTCGGCGATCAGCTCGAACGACCGCACCCGGTCCGCGACGTCGTACACCATCGTGGTCAGCATCAACTCGTCCGCACCGGTGCGCGCCAGCAACTCACCCAACTGCCGGCGGACCGTCTCCGGCGAACCCGTCGCCTGACCGGCACGGCGCTGCGCCACGAACTCCCGCTCCAGATCCGTGTACGGATACGCCGCCGCCTCATCCGGCGTGGCGAGCGGCTCCGGCCGCCCGGCCCGCAGCCGCAGGAACGACAACCCGGCCGGCCCGGCCAGCCACTCGGCCCGCTCGTCGGTCTCCGCGCAGACCGCGTTCACCGCCACCATCGCGTACGGCTGCCGCAGCCACCGCGACGGGCGGAAACTCTGCCGGTACAGCGCCAGCGCGGGCAGCGTGTTCTCGCCACTGAAATGGTGCGCGAACGAGAACGGCAACCCCAACGCCCCGGCCAACTGGGCGCTGAACCCGCTGGAACCCAGCAACCACACCGCCGGCCGTTGACCGCGCCCCGGGGTCGCCCTGATCGGCCCGGTCGCCTCGTCGGCGAAGTAGTCCATCAGATCGGTCAGCTCCCGGGGAAAACCCTCGGCCGACAAGCCTTCCATGGTCCGGCGCAAGGCCAACGCGGTCACCCGATCCGTACCCGGTGCGCGGCCGATGCCCAGGTCGATGCGGCCCGGGTGCAGCGCCTCCAGCGTGCCGAACTGCTCGGCCACCACGAGCGGCGCGTGATTGGGCAACATCACCCCACCCGAGCCGAGCCGGATCCGGTCGGTCCGCGCCGCCAGATGCGCGATCAGCACCGCCGGTGCCGACGACGCGATGGCCGGCATGTTGTGGTGCTCGGCCACCCAGAACCGGTGGTAGCCCAACTCGTCGGTGCGCCGGGCCAACTCGGTGGTGTGCCGCAACGCCTCACCGGCATCAGCGCCGGCCGCGACGGGGGCAAGATCCAAGACAGAGAGCGGTACGTCGATCACACGGGTGGCCAACCCGCCCGATGCCGGATTTGTTCCCCCGCCGGGCACCTGTGTGATCAACCCATTCCGCGCGCCTGCTCGAAGATCAGACTGGTCTGGGTGTGCTGCACCGCCGGATCCACGGCCAGATGGTCCAGGACGAAATCCCGCAGCGCCTCGGCCGAGGCGGCCCGCACATGCAGCACGTAGTCCTCCGCACCGGCCACGTGGAAGACCGACACCACCCCGGGCAACCGCACCGAACGGGCCCGGAACGCGTCCACCGCCCCCCGGGCGTGCTCGGTCAGCCGTACCGACACCAGCGCCTGCAACGGCAGACCCACCGCCGCCGGATCCACCTCCGCGTGGAACCCGCGGATCGCGCCGCTCTCCCGCAACGCCCGGGTACGCGCCAGACATGTCGACGGCGCCACCCCCACCCGCTCGGCGAGAGCGTTGTTCGGCAGCCGCCCATCGGCGGAGAGCTGGGCCAGGATCGCGCGGTCGGTGTCGTCGAGGGCGGCAAACGGCCGTACATCGTTCGATGCGAGGGGCATGCGGACATCCTTCATCGCACAAGCCTCGGTAGGGAAGGCGTATTCCACGAATAATCTTCGAAAGTATTGCCCGAGGTGAGCCGGTTGTTCGATCCTGTCCGGCATGGTGACCGTGGACACCCGAGCCGTGCACGCCGGACGCGACGACCTCGCGGCCCTCGGCGTCCACGTGCCGCCGATCGACCTGTCGACCACCAACCCGCTGCCGTCGGTCCAGGCCGGCGGCGACGCGTACGAGACCCTCGCCACCGGCGGCACCCACGCCGACAGCGCCAGCGCCGTCTACCAACGACTGTGGAACCCCACGGTGGCCCGCTTCGAAACCGCCCTCGCCGAACTCGAACACACCACCGAAGCAGTCGCCTTCGCCAGCGGCATGGCCGCCCTCACCGCCGTCCTGCTCGCCGCCACCCGCACCGGCAAACGACACCTGGTCGCCGTCCGACCCCTCTACGGCGGCACCGACCACGTCCTCGCCACCGGCCTGCTCGGCACCGAGGTCACCTGGGCCC
>NZ_POTX01000172.1 GCF_003236305.1 Micromonospora endophytica
GATCGGGGGTCTCGTCGGGATCGGGCGGGTCTTCGGCACCGAACCGCAGGCCGGCGGCCTGGGCGGCACGGACGCAGTAGAACGCGCCGGAGCGGTAGTGCAGCAACGCGGGGTCGGTGGGACGCAGGGCCGCCGCCAGTGCGGCGTTGGCCTCGTGGCCGGCGGAGCCGATGGTGTAGTAGCCCTCGCCGAAGCTGCGCAGCCAGCGGCCGGCGAGGTCAAGCTGCCGGCTGGTGACCTGGGCGTCGAAGAGGTCCAACAGTTGGGCACCGGTAAGCGCGGCACCCTCGGCCACCGGCTGGGTCGAGTCGGCGCGGTGGCCCGGCTCGGAGAGCGCGGCCAGCGACTCCCGGAACCGGTCATCGAGATCCTGCGGCGTGGTCACGTCGACAGCATTACCGACCAGAGCACACCTCGCCCACCGGAGCACACCGGACCCGAAGGTCGCAGCGACCCATGTTCGGCAAAGGGCGGCAGGAAGCAGCCCTTTCCTTCACCCGGCATTCATCGACGGAGGCGATTCTCGTCGGGTCGATCACGTACCCGACCTGGGAGGCAACGTGTCGCTCTCTCGCCGTACCGTCCTGCTCAGCGGCCTGGCGGCTGGCGCCGCAGGTGCCACCGCCGCCGCGCTGCCGGCCTCCGCCGCCACGACCGGCCCGGTGCGCCGGTTGCCGTACCCGTTCACGCTCGGGGTGGCCTCCGGAGACCCCGATCACGAGGGTTTCGTGCTCTGGACCCGGCTGGCGCCACAGCCGCTGGCCGAGGACGGCCTCGGCGGCATGCCGGCCCGGTCCGTGCCGGTGCACTGGGAGGTCGCCGTCGACGAACGCTTCCGGCGGGTGGTACGCCGGGGGACGGTCGAGGCGCGCCCGACAAGCGGGCACAGCGTGCATGTCGAACTCGGCGGGCTGTTGCCCGGCCGCGAGTACTTCTACCGGTTCCGCGCCCAGCAGCACCTGTCGCCGGTGGGCCGGACCCGCACCGCACCGTCGCCGTGGAGCATGCCCGCCGCGCTGGCCATGGGCTTCGTCTCCTGCTCGCAGTACGAGCACGGTTACTTCACCGCGTACCGGCGGCTGGCCGAGACCGAACCGGAGCTGATCCTGCACCTGGGCGACTACCAGTACGAGTACGCGAAGGGCGGCTACGTCGCGCCGGGTGGCAATCCGCGTGATCACGAGGGGCCGGAGACCCGGACCCTGGCGAACTACCGGCAGCGACACGCCCAGTACAAGACGGATCCGGATCTCCAGGCGGCGCACGCGGTCGCGCCGTGGGCGGTGGTCTTCGACGACCACGAGGTGGAGAACAACTGGGCCGGTGACACTCCCGAGGCACCCGACCCGGAGTTTCCGGCTCGGCGAGCTGCGGCCTTCCAGGCGTACTACGAGAACATGCCGCTGCGGCGGACCTCGCTGCCGCGCGGTCCCGGTATGCAGCTCTACCGGCGGCTGCGGTGGGGTCGGTTGACCACCGTCCACCTGCTCGACACCCGGCAGTACCGCGACGACCAGGCGTGCGGGGACGGGTACCAGTCCTGCCCGACGGCGCTCGACCCGGCCCGGTCCATCCTCGGCGCCCAGCAGGAGGCCTGGCTGCTCGACGGGTTCCGGCGCTCCTCAACCCGCTGGGACCTCCTCGCCCAGCAGGTCTTCTTCGCGCAGCGCGACCGCGACGCCGGGCCGCTCACGGTGACCAGCATGGACGCCTGGGACGGCTACGTCGCGTCCCGCGACCGGATCACCCGTGGCTGGCTGGCCGCCGGGGTCCGCAATCCCGTGGTGCTCACCGGGGACGTGCACGCGCACTGGGCCAGCGACCTCAAGCTGGACTACGCCGATCCCACCGCGCGCACGGTCGGCAGCGAGCTGGTCTGCTCCTCGATCACCTCCGGCGGGGACGGCGCCGACTCGGCCACCGGCTCGCACCCGTGGTTGCCCTGGAACCCGCACCTGCGTTTCCACAACAACCTGCGCGGATACGTCCGCACCACGATCACGCCGAAGCAGTTGGCCGCCGACTTCGACGTGCTGCCGTTCGTGAGCCGGCCGGACGCCGAGGCGCACACCCGGGCCCGGTTCGTCATCGAGGACCGCCTTCCCGGCCTTCACCTGACCAGGGACAACCCGCTTTCCGCCGGCCGCACCAGCACCTCGCCCGCCGACGTCGACCAGCAGACGGTGGAGGCCGAGACCCGCCGCCCCTGACGGTCAGCCCTGACGGTCAGCCGGGGAGGAAGGAGAGGCGGACCTGGCGGGTGGGGTTGTCGCCGTTGGTGTCGACCAGGCAGACGGACTGCCAGGTGCCGAGGGCGAGCCGGCCGCCGAGGACCGGGAGGGTCGCGTACGGGGCGACGAAAGCGGGCAGCACGTGATCGCGGCCGTGTCCCGGTGAGCCGTGCCGGTGTCGCCATCTGTCGTCGGTGGGCAGCACGCCGTCCAGCGCGGTGAGCAGGTCGTCGTCCGAGCCGGCGCCGGTCTCGATGATGGCCACCCCGGCGGTGGCGTGCGGCACGAACACGTGCAGCAGTCCGTCGCCCTGGCCGGAGACGAACTGCTCCGCCTCGGCGGTGATGTCCCGGACCGTCGGCCGGGAACCGGTCCGGACGGTGATCACCTCACTTCGCATACCGCACATCCTGCCCCAGCTTGGCGGGATCTCGCTCGCCGGAGCGGTCCGCGGGCGATATCCCGCCGGCATCCGGCGGGCAACCAAGATAGTTACTGGCGGGTACGTGTGTCGAGCGTCGCGGTTGGGACGGGTGGAGGTGACGACGAGTGCCATGACGGGGCAGGATGGGCGCTAGAGACCTATCCCACACACAACCGAGGGAACGCCTGTGGCTACGGAACGCAAGCGCCCGGTGATCACGGCCGGCCTGCCGAGCCAGCTTCCGGACATCGACCCAGACGAAACCAGCGAATGGGTCGAGTCGCTCGACGGTGTCATCGACGAGCGTGGCACCAAGCGGGCGCGCTACGTGATGCTACGTCTGCTGGAGCGCGCCCGTGAGCGCCAGGTCGGGGTGCCGTCGCTGACCACCACCGACTACATCAACACCATTGCGCCGGAGCGTGAACCGTGGTTCCCCGGCGACGAGCATGTCGAGCGGCGGATCCGGGCGTACATGCGGTGGAACGCGGCAATGCTGGTGCACCGGGCGCAGCGCCCGGAGATCGGCGTCGGTGGGCACATCTCCACCTTCGCCAGCTCCGCGTCGCTCTACGAGGTGGGCTTCAACCACTTCTTCCGGGGCAAGAACCACCCGGGCGGCGGGGACCAGATCTTCTACCAGGGCCACGCCTCCCCCGGCATGTACGCGCGGGCGTTCCTCGAGGGCCGGCTCAGCGAGAGCCAGCTCGACGGCTTCCGGCAGGAGCTGTCGCACCCCGGCGGCGGGCTGCCGTCGTACCCGCACCCGCGGCTGATGCCGGACTTCTGGGAGTTCCCCACGGTCTCCATGGGGCTGGGCCCGCTGAACGCGATCTACCAGGCCCGGTTCAACCGTTACCTCCAGCACCGGGGCATCAAGGACACCTCCGACCAGCACGTATGGGCGTTCCTCGGGGACGGCGAGATGGACGAGGTGGAGTCGCTCGGCGCGATCGGGGTGGCCGCCCGCGAGGAGCTGGACAACCTCACCTTCGTGATCAACTGCAACCTCCAGCGGCTCGACGGGCCGGTGCGCGGCAACGGCAAGGTGATGCAGGAGCTGGAGGCGTTCTTCCGGGGCGCCGGCTGGAACGTGATCAAGGTGGTCTGGGGCCGGGAGTGGGATCCGCTGCTCGCCGCCGACACCGACGGCGCGCTGGTCAACCTGATGAACACCACCCCCGACGGCGACTACCAGACCTACAAGGCGGAGTCCGGGGCGTACGTCCGGGAGCACTTCTTCGGCCGCGACGCGCGGACCCGCAAGATGGTCGAGGGGCTCACCGACGACGAGATCTGGAACCTCAAGCGCGGCGGGCACGACTACCGCAAGCTCTACGCGGCCTACAAGGCGGCGACCGAGCACACCGGTCAGCCGACGGTGATCCTGGCCAAGACCATCAAGGGCTGGACGCTCGGCTCGCACTTCGAGGGCCGCAACGCCACGCACCAGATGAAGAAGCTGACGCTGGAGGACCTGAAGACCTTCCGCGACCGGCTCTACCTGGACATCCCGGACTCGGCGCTGGAGGAGAACCCGTACCTGCCGCCGTACTACCACCCGGGCGAGAAGTCCGAGGAGATGCAGTACCTGCACGAGCGGCGCCAGCAGCTCGGCGGTTACCTGCCGACCCGGCGTACCAGCGCGAAGTCGCTGGCCATCCCGGGCAGCGACCGCTTCGCCGACATCAAACGCGGTTCCGGCAAGCAGAAGGTGGCCACCACGATGGCCTTCGTCCGGCTGCTCAAGGACCTGATGAAGGACAAGGAGTTCGGCAAGCGCTGGGTGCCGATCATCCCGGACGAGGCGCGCACCTTCGGCCTGGACTCGATCTTCCCGACCGCCAAGATCTACTCGCCGCACGGCCAGCGGTACACCTCCGTCGACCGGGAGCTGTTCCTGTCGTACAAGGAGTCGACCACCGGGCAGATCCTGCACGAGGGGATCAACGAGGCCGGTTCGGTCGCCTCGTTCACCGCCGCCGGCTCGTCGTACGCCACCCACGACGAGCCGATGATCCCGATGTACATCTTCTACTCGATGTTCGGGTTCCAGCGCACCGGTGACGGCTTCTGGGCGGCGGCCGACCAGATGGCGCGCGGCTTCGTGCTCGGCGCCACCGCCGGTCGCACCACGCTCAACGGCGAGGGCCTCCAGCACGAGGACGGCCACTCCCTGCTGCTCGCCGCCACCAACCCGGCGGTCGTCGCGTACGATCCGGCGTTCGCGTTCGAGATCGCGCACATCCTGGAGAACGGCCTGCACCGGATGTACGGCGAGGAGCAGGAGAACGTCTTCTACTACCTCACCGTCTACAACGAGCCGATCCACCAGCCGGTCGAGCCGGAGGGCGTGGACGCCGAGGGCATCGTCAAGGGCATCTACCGCTACTCCCCCGCTCCGGCGGTGGAGGGCGACGCCCCCCGGGCGAACCTGCTCGCCTCCGGCACCGGCATGCAGTGGGCGCTCAAGGCGCAGCAGCTGCTCGCCCAGGACTGGGGGGTGGCCGCCGACGTCTGGTCGGTGACCTCCTGGACCGAGCTGCGCCGGGACGCGGTGCAGTGCGAGGAGTACAACCTCCTCCACCCCGGCGCGGAGCAGCGGGTGCCGTACATCCAGCAGAAGCTGGCCGACGCCGAGGGGCCGAAGGTCGCGGTCAGCGACTGGATGCGGGCGGTGCCGGACCTGATCTCCCGCTGGGTGCCCGGTGACTGGACCTCGCTGGGCACCGACGGCTTCGGCCTGTCCGACACCCGGCACGCGCTGCGTCGGCACTTCCACGTCGACGCCGAGTCGGTCGCGGTGGCCACGCTGCGGCAGCTCGCGCTGCGCGGGGCGGTACCGGCGCACGTACCGGCCGAGGCGGCCAAGAAGTACGCCATCGACGACGTCAACGCCGCCCCCGTCGGCGAGACCGGCGGCGACAGCTAGGCGCTCGGTCGACAGCCTCGGGCAGACCGGGGCGGAGTTCGGGCCCGTGGGCCCGGCGTGGTGCTCTGCCACGCCGGGCCCTTTCGCATGCCGCCGATATGACACGTTCGATATCGACGACGGCTTTCTGCCGTAACAAGAGCGCATCCAGAATGATCGATAGTCGCGCGCACCGGCGCGCGACGGGAGGGAGCGCACATGCGAATCGTCCGGATCTGCCTCACCCTGGCCGTCGGCGCCCTGGCGGTGTCGACGCTCGGGCCGGGATCGCCGTCCGTGGCGCACGATCCCGCCACCCCGGCCGGGCGAGCCTCGGCGCAGGAGTTCATGGCTCAGCGCGAACCCACTCAGCAGATGGTCGCCGCAGCCGCGGCCACCTGCACGAACGGCCAGGCGGCGGGCTACCCGTGCCGCAACGTGGACCTGCTGTCGTTCATGCCGCTGGCCGACATCGGCGGCAGCCAGGCCAACGACATCTGGGGCTGGACCGACCCGCAGACCGGCAAGGAGTACGCGCTCGTCGGTCGCCGCAACGGCACATCCTTCGTCGACGTCTCCAACCCGACCGCCCCGGTCTACCTGGGCAACCTGCCCGCATACCAGAACCGCACCGCGGTCTGGCGGGACATCAAGGTCTACCGGGACCACGCGTACGTGGTGGCGGACGTCTCGGGCCATGGCATGCAGGTGTTCGACCTGACCCGGCTGCGCGGCGTCACCGCACCGCAGACCTGGACGACAAACGCCCAGTACAACCAGTTCGGCAACGCGCACAACATCGCGATCAACGAACAGACCGGCTACGCGTACGCGGTGGGCACGAACACGTGCAGCGGCGGCCTCCACATGATCGACATCCGGACCCCGAAGTCCCCGGCGAGCGCGGGCTGCGTCAGCAACGACGGCTACACCCACGACACCCAGTGCGTGGTCTACCAGGGCCCCGACACCGCGTACAGCGGGCGCGAGATCTGTGTCAGCTCGAACGAGGACACGGTGACCGTGGTCGACGTGACGAGCAAGTCCGCACCCCGGCAACTGAGCCGCATCGGTTACACCGGGCGGGCGTACACCCACCAGGGCTGGTTCACCGAGGACCAGCGGTACTTCCTGCTCGACGACGAGTTGGACGAGTCCCGGCGCGGGGTCAACACCCAGACGTACATCTGGGATCTGGCCGACCTGGACGCGCCCCGGCACATCGGCACCTACAGCGCCCCCAGCGGGGTGGCCGCCACCGACCACAACCAGTACGTCAAGGGCAGGTACAGCTACCAGGCCAACTACCGGGCCGGGCTGCGCATCCTGGACCTGGGCAACGTGGCCGGCGGCCAGGCCACCGAGGCGGGCTTCTTCGACATCTACCCGTCGAGCAACAGCGCCTCGATGAACGGGGCGTGGAGCACCTACCCGTACTATCCGAGCGGCATCGTCGTGGTCAGCGGCATCGAACAGGGACTGTTCGTGCTGCGGCCCCGATTGTCGTGACCTCCACCAGGCAGTGGCCGGCGGCAGTGTCCGCCGGCCCGGTCGACGGGGCGCCCGAACCGGGGCGCCCCGCACCCGACGATCCGATCATCCCGGCAGCGTCGTCCGGCCGGGGAGCGCGGTACGCCGCCACGGCGCTGGTGCTCGCCCTGACCCTGGCGGTCGGCTTCTTCGCGGGCCGGACGGGTACCACCGCCGCCGCTCCGGCGCGACCGGTGCCCTCCGGAGCCGGCGCGCACGCGAACCACGGGCCGGGTGGGCTGGAGGTGGCCCGCGCGGGCTGGTCGTTGGCGTTGGACACGCCGAAGCTGGCCGCGGGCGAGCCTGGCGAACTGGCCTTCCGGATCACCGACCCGACCGGTGCCACGCTCACCGCGTTCGCGGAGAACCACGAGCGGCGGATGCACCTGATCCTGGTCGGCCGCGACCTCGCCGGCTATCAACACGTGCACCCGCAGATGTCGCCCGACGGCACCTGGCGCGTCACGGTCACCCCGGCTGCGCCGGGCCCGCTGCGGGCGATCGCCGACTTCTGGCCGCTGGGCGCACCGGCCGGGGTCACCCTCGGGGTGGACGTGCCGGTCCCGGGCCGGTACGCGGCCGAGCCGCTGGCGCCGCCCGAGGAGACCGTCCTGGTCGACGGCTACACCATCACCCTCGACGGTGGGCTGCGCGCGGGCGAGTCCAACCAGGTGCTGGTATGGCTCGGTCGAGACGGTCAACCGGTGAACGACCTGCAACGGCACCTCGGCGCGTACGGGCACCTGGTCGCGTTGCGGCAGGGCGACCTGGCGTACCTGCACGTGCACCCGGCCGCTGCCAGCCAACCCAGCTCGGTGGTGGCGTTCGGCGTCACCGTGCCGTCGGCCGGGACCTACCGCCTGTTCTTCGAGTTCCGGCATCTCGACGAGGTACGCGTCGCGGAGTTCACCGTGGTCGTGTGATCGTCGACGGCCGATGCGGACAGTGGTGGCGGCCCGGGTGCACCTGGTAGGGGCACTCGGGCCGCCACCGTTCGCGGGTGACGCCGGGACGCGACCCGTCAGCCGACGGCGGCCAGGTCGGTGAGTCGGGCCAGCGAGTCCTCCAGGTCGGCGCCGACCCGACGCAGGCCGAGGCGGAGCAGAGCGGCCTTGACCGGGCCGGCCGGCCAGCGGACGACGATGAGCCGTACGACCGTCCCGCTCTCCGCTTCGTCCGGGGTGAGCTGGACGTAGATCTCGGTGCGCGCCTCCGCTCGGGCACCGGCGCCCTTGGCGCGTTCGCGCCAGCCGATCAGGGTCGGCTCCTGATAGGCGATCACCTCGGCCTCATGTGCGGCGCCGCGTCCGGCCTGGACCAGTTGCCGCCGACCGAAGCCCTCTCCCGAGAGCACCTCGGCCGCGCGGACTCCGGCGAGCCAGGCCGGCAACTGCTCGGCCCGCTGCACCACGTCCCAGACCACTTCCATCGGCGCCGCCACGTGCGCGCTGCGTTCCACGAGGATCATTTCCGTCTTCCTCCGGTGCGGACATCCCACGATATCGGCACTCTATGCGCAAAAACGGACGTATATGGACGGGTTTGCCAAAGACACGCCGAAAGCTATTGATTCCGGCCATCGATCGGCCTATAGACCGGAGGCCGGACGCCCCCTAGAGTTCCGAACACATTTCGCGTTTCGCTGGGAGGGCGTATGCCGCACGCACCGATGCCCGAGTTCCCCACCGGATTCCGCTGGGGCGTCTCCACGTCGGCCTACCAGATCGAGGGTGCCGCCGACACCGACGGGCGCGGGCCGTCCATCTGGGACACCTTCGCCGCCACGCCGGGCCGGATCGCCGACGGCAGCAGCGGCGCCGTGGCCTGCGACCACTACCACCGGTACGCCGAGGACACCGCCCTGATGGCCGGGCTGGGGGTCACCGCGTACCGGTTCTCGGTGTCCTGGCCCCGGGTGCTGCCCACCGGCGCCGGCGCGGTCAACGCCAGCGGGTTGGACTTCTACGACCGTCTTGTCGACGGTTTGCTCGCCAACGGCATCGACCCGGTCGCCACGCTCTTCCACTGGGATCTTCCGCAGCCGATCGAGGACGCCGGCGGCTGGCTGAACCGGGACACCGCATACCGCTTCGCCGAGTACGCCGACCTGGTCGCCGCCCACCTCGGCGACCGGGTGAAGCTCTGGATCACCCTCAACGAGCCGTTCATCCACATGAGCCTCGGTTACGGCACGGGCGAGCACGCGCCGGGCCGTACCCTGCTCTTCGACTCCTTCCCGGTCGCCCACCACCAGCTCCTCGGCCACGGCCTCGCGGTCGGCGCGCTGCGCGCCCGCAGCGGCAGCCCGGTCGCCATCGCCAACAACTACTCGCCGGTACGACCGATGGGCGACAGCCCGGCCGACCACGCGGCGGCGGCGGCCTACGAGGCGCTGCACAACCGCCTCTTCACCGACCCGCTGCTCGGCCGGGGCTATCCGGAGCTGGGCTTCGACCAGGACGTGGTGCGCGACGGCGATCTCGACGTGATCGCCGCCCCGCTCGACGTGCTGGGGGTCAACTACTACAACCCGACCGGGGTACGCGCACCCGAGGCGGACTCACCGCTGCCGTTCGCGCTGGTGCCATTGGAGGGTTACCCGCGTACCGCCTTCGACTGGCCGGTGGCCCCGGACGGGCTGCGCGAACTGCTCGGCTGGCTGCGCGACCGGTACGGTCCCGACCTGCCGCCCATCCAGATCACCGAGAGCGGCTGCGCCTACGACGACGAGCCCGACGCGCAGGGCCGGGTGAGCGACCCGGACCGGATCGCCTACCTGGACGGCCACCTGCGGGCGGTGCACGCCGCCATCGCCGACGGTGTCGACGTGACCGGCTACTTCGTCTGGTCGCTGCTGGACAACTGGGAGTGGGCCGAGGGCTTCACCAAGCGCTTCGGCCTGGTGCACGTCGACTTCCCCACCGGGCGGCGTACGCCCAAGTCGTCGTACGCCTGGCTGCGCGAGATGATCGCGACAGCCGGACCGGATCCGCTGCGGTGACCACCGTCGACCCGACGCCGGCCTCGCTGCCGGCGGCGCTGGCCGAGCCGACGGTGCCGGTGCGGCGCGGATGGATCGCGCTGCTGTTCGCCGCGAACCTCGGCGTCTGGATGGCGTTCTTCACCCCGATCCAGGTGCTGCTGCCCCAGCAGCTCGGGCAGATCGCGCCGGCGAACAAGGAGACCATGCTGGCGGTGGTCACCGGGATCGGCGCGCTGGCAGCGGTGATCGCCAACCCCCTCGCTGGGGCGTTGTCCGACCGCACCTGCCTGCGCATCGGCCGGCGTGAGTTCGGTCGCCGGCACGTCTGGACCCTCGGCGGGGCGCTGCTGGCCGCGTTGGCCCTGATGCTGCTCGCCCAGGCGCAGACCGTGCTCGCGGTGGTGGTCGGCTGGGTCGCCGCGCAGGTCTGCCTGAACGCGATGCTGGCCAGCCTGACCGCCGCCGTACCGGATCGGGTGCCGGTGGTGCAGCGCGGCGGCGTCTCCGGCTGGGTGGGCATCCCGCAGGCGCTCGGGCTGGTGCTCGGGGTCGTCCTGGTCACCGCCGTGTTCACCGGCACCGCCGCCGGCTACCTGGCCATCGCCGTGGCCATCCTGCTGCTGGCGGTGCCGTTCGCCCTGCGTACGACGGACGACCCGCTGCCGCGTACGCACCAGCCGGCGCTGCGCGGCCTGGTCCGCACGATGTGGGTGTCGCCGCGGCAGCACCCCGACTTCGGCTGGGCCTGGATCACCCGCTTCCTGGTCCAGCTCGGCAACGCCCTGGGCACCCTCTATCTGCTCTACTTCCTCACCGACGAGGTCCGGGTGGCCGACCCCGAAGGTGGGCTGCTCGTGCTGATCCTGGTCTACACCGCCGGGCTGATGGCGACCACGGTGGTCGCCGGCCGGCTGTCGGACCGGTCCGGCAAGCGGAAGGTGTACGTGATCGCCTCCGGGGTGGTGATCGCGCTGGCGGCGCTGCTGCTCGCCATCGCACCCACCTGGCCGGTGGCGGTGGTCGCCGCGCTGCTGCTCGGCGCCGGCTACGGGGTGTACCTGTCGGTGGACGCCGCCCTGATCACCCAGGTGTTGCCGAGGGCCACCGACCGGGCCAAGGACCTCGGAGTGATCAACATCGCCAACTCCGCGCCCCAGGTGCTCGGCCCGGCCATCTCCGCCCCGATCGTGGTGTACCTGGGCGGTTACCCGACGCTGTACGCGACCACTGCCGCGGTGACCCTGCTCGGCAGCGTGCTGGTGCTGAAAATCCGCTCCGTACCGTGAGTGATGTTAGGAGGGGTCCCCTGTACAACACCAGGCGATAACAGGGGGCCCCTCCTTGCATCTGTAGGCTGGGGGGCGTGACGGTACGTGTGCGCTTCGCCCCCTCCCCCACCGGTATGTTCCACGTCGGTGGCGCCCGCTCGGCGTTGCAGAACTGGATCTACGCCAGGCAGCAGGGCGGGGTGTTCGTGCTACGCATCGAGGACACCGACGCCGCGCGCAACAAGCCGGAGTGGACCGAGGGCATCCTGTCGGCGCTGGACTGGATCGGCATCGAGCGGGGCAGCTACGAAGGCCCGTACTTCCAGTCCTCGTACGCCGACGAGCATCGCGCCGCCGCCGGCCGGCTGTACGAGTCGGGCCGGGCGTACTACTGCGACTGCACCCGGGAGGCGGTCCAGGCCCGCACCGGTAACCAGTACACCGGCTACGACGGGTACTGCCGCGACCGGGGGTTGCCGCCGGGCGAGGGGCGCGCGTTGCGGTTCCGCACCCCGGACGAGGGCACGACGGTGGTCACCGACCTGATCCGGGGCGAGCCGACCTTCGAGAACAAGCTCATCGAGGACTTCGTCATCGCCCGCGGTGACGGCTCGCCGGTCTTCCTGCTGGCCAACGTCGTGGACGACATGACGATGGGGATCACCCACGTGATCCGGGCCGAGGAGCACCTGCCCAACACCCCGAAGCAGCAGCTGCTCTGGGACGCCCTCGGGGTGAAGCCGCCGATCTGGGCGCACGTGCCGGTGGTGGTCAACGAGAAGCGGCAGAAGCTCTCCAAGCGGCGCGACAAGGTCGCCCTGGAGGCGTACCGGGACGAGGGCTACCTCGCCGACGCGATGCGCAACTACCTGATGCTGCTCGGCTGGGCGCCGTCGGGTGACCGCGAGATCGTGCCCTGGTCGGTGATCGAGGACGAGTTCCGGCTGGACGAGGTCAACCCGTCACCGGCGTTCTTCGACGAGAAGAAGCTGCGCGCGTTCAACGGCGAGTACATCCGGGCGCTGCCGGTCGAGGAGTTCATCGCGGCCTGCCAGCCGTGGCTCACCGGCACCGGCACGATCGCGCCGCCGCCGTGGCAGCCGGAGGAGTTCGACGCGGACGCCTTCGCCGCGGTGGCGCCGCTGGCCCAGACCCGGATCGCGGTGCTCAGCGAGATCGTGCCGAATGTCGACTTCCTCTTCGTCGCCTCGCCGCTCATCGACGAGGCGGCCTGGGCCAAGGCGATGAAGGAGGGTTCGGCGGAGCTGCTCGACGACGCCATCGCCGCGTTCGAGGCGGTGCCGTCCTGGGACGCCGCGACGCTGAAGGCCACCTTGGAGGCGGTCGGCGCGGCACGCGGCCTCAAACTCGGCAAGGCGCAGGCGCCGGTACGGGTCGCAGTGACCGGACGCACCGTCGGACTGCCGCTGTTCGAGTCGCTGGAGGTGCTCGGCGCCGAGCGCACCCTCACCCGGTTGCGTGCCGCCCGTGTCCGCCTGTTCTGACGGCGATGTCCAAGGGGTGGAGCGGCTCCCCGTCCTTTGCCTCGGCGTTGCCAGGGCAGGGTAAGCTCCGCCCCGCTGGTCCGCGACCGCTCTCTGTCGAGTCGCGATCCCAGATAGTTCCAATTACTGTTCCACCAGCT
This sequence comes from Micromonospora endophytica, assembly GCF_003236305.1. Lineage (GTDB taxonomy): Bacteria > Actinomycetota > Actinomycetes > Mycobacteriales > Micromonosporaceae > Micromonospora > Micromonospora endophytica. Next base: position 12,993 of record NZ_POTX01000172.1, read on the forward strand.
GCAACCGATCGACGTTCCGCGGAGTCTTTCAGGTGGGAGCCCGTCCTGTGGGCACGGTCACCACCGTCGATCCGCTCTGGCGCGTGACCTGTGCAGCACAGCCACCATCGAACGGGGCGAGGAGGCGGCATGGTCCGACGAGTGAGGCGACTGGCCGCGGTGGCGTTGGGTGGTGTGGCGGCGGTGCTGCTGTCGTTGACGGTCGCCGAGCCGGCGAAGGCGGCGCCGAAGCCACCGGCCGGGGTGGACATCACCGGGCACGGGCTGGCCGAGCCGTTGCGGCTGCGGGCCGATTCTCACCCCGCACACGTGAGCGCCCTGCTGGAGCAGGTCGACTTCCGGGAATTGGTGCGCCAGTCGGCCAAGCCGAAGGCGGCCACTCTCGGTCCGAAGTACACCATCGTGGTGCTGGCCGGTGACGTTCCGAAGCAGACGTACGACCTCTATCCGGGGGCGGCGGGCGGGCCACGGATCCACCGGCCGGCCAAGCAGCCGGAGGGACGCAAGACGACCGCGGCGTGGTTCCTCGGCCGGATCAACATGTCCGAGACGCTGCGTACCGCGGGTGTGCCGCTGGAGCGCACGATCGAGGCGCTCAGCGGCGGGACCGGCGGGGGTGAGCGGATCATCCCGGAGGAGGCGCTCAATCCCGCCCGGGATATCAACGAGGCTTTCGGCGACCTACGCCGCCTGCTCCTGCTGAACGTCGCGGTGATGGTGGTGATCACCCTGGGGCTGGCCGGGATCGCGCTGCTGATCCGCCGCCGCACCCGCTGACCGGCCCCTCAGGCCACCCAGCCCAGACCCGCACCGCCCGCACGAACCCGCAC
>NZ_POTX01000173.1 GCF_003236305.1 Micromonospora endophytica
TCCCCGCCCACGCCGGCGTCTGACCGCCAACCGATCTTGGTACGAAACCGCCCCCCCCCGGAGGGGCCGTTTCGTACCAAGATTCGCCGTGGGGTCAGTGGCGGCTGGGGTAGTTGTGGGCTGATTGGCGGCCTTTGACGAACGCCAGGATGATCACTGCGGCGAGGGCGATGATGCCGATGATCACCAGCCAGCGGACCGCCTCGAGCAGCAGCCCCAGCAGAACGAGCACTCCGGCGACCACGCCGACGACCCAGAGCAGGGCGCGCATCTCCACCTCCCGAACCAAGCCGTCCGGCGGATCCGGGCGGCTTGTCGAACCAGCTACCCGGTTCCGCCCAGGTCATGCCGGCTGACCAGGACGCACGCGCCCGGGATGAGCGGCCGTGACGCAGGGTTCACGCAATATCGACGCACCGCATATCCTGTGCCCCGACCGTAATCGCCGGAGGGGATCCGATGCCGTCGCGGCAGGACCAGCTGCACTCGTACCAGTTCACCATCCAGCGGGTGGTCGCGGCCGTGGTGATGCGGGAGACCGATCCGCCGCAGTCGCCGTTCCGCCGGCTCGCCGGCGCGGCGCTGGCGAGCGTGCTGGTGGCGGCCATCGGGCTGGGCGGGTTCGCCCTCTACGGCCTGTTCGTCGGCGGTGGCGTCAAGTGGCGTGACGGCAATGCGGTGATCGTGGAGAAGGAGTCCGGCGCCCGGTTCGTCTACCGCGAGCAGCGGCTGCATCCGGTGCTCAACTACGCCTCCGCGCTGCTGATCATCGGTGCCGAGCGGCCGAAGACCGTCCTGGTGTCGCGTCGGTCGATCGAGGGTGTGCCCCGTGGCCTGCCGCTGGGCATCGCCGACGCGCCCGACTCGCTGCCGGCGGCGGCCCGCCTCGCCGGCGACGCGTGGACGGTCTGCTCGGTCGACACCACCGAGGACGGCCGGCGACAGTCCCGGTCGGTGCTGCTGATCGGCAGCGGCGCCGCCGGTGGCCGGCCGCTCGGGGAGGAGGCGTTGCTGCTGCGCGCCCCCGACGGTCAGCTGCACCTGCTCTGGCAACAACGCCGCCACCTGATCCGCGACACCGACCGGGTGCTGGCCGCGCTGGCGGTCACCAGGGCCCGAGCCGTACCGGTCGCCGCGGCCCTGCTGAACACGGTGCCGGCGGGACTGGACCTGGCGCCGCTGGAGCTGCCAGGTCTCGGCGAGTGGTCCACCCGGATCGCCGACGCCCGGATCGGCGACGTGCTGCTGGTCAAGAACTCCGGTGGCACCCGGCAGCACGCGGTGGTGCAGCGGGACGGTCTCGCCGGCATCACCGAGCTTCAGGCGGCCCTGCTGCTCGCCCGGACCGGGCAGCGGGCGCCAGAGGAGATCAGCCTCGGCCGGTTCGCGGCTCTGCCGAAGCGGGACGACCTCACGCCGACCGGTCCGCACGCGCCACCGCACGCACCGCCCCGGCTGGCCACCATGGCCGCCCCGACGCTCTGCGCCGGGGTCGCCGACGAGGCCGGGCAGGTCGAGTTGCGGCACGGTGCGGAGTTGCCGGAGCTGACCGCGGCCCCACGCGCCAGCAGCGGGCCCGCCGGTCCGGTGGTGGCCGACCACGTGCTGGTGGAGCCGGGGCGGGGCGCGCTCGTCGAGTCGGTGCCCGCACCCGGCGCGACCGGTGGAGCGATCTCCGTGGTGACCGATCTCGGCCGCCGGCACGTCCTCGCCGACGCCGGTGTACGCGCCATGCTCGGCTACGGCGAGTCGCGCCCGCTCCGGCTCCCGGCCGGCGTGGTCAGCCTGGTCCCGGCCGGCGCGGGCCTCGACCCGGCGGCAGCCCGGCAGACGGCGGCCCCCGCCTGATGCTCCCCGTCGCGACTCTTCCCCGTGGAAGGGTCGGGTGTCAGGCGGGGAAGGGGCGGGATCGGCGGGCGTCGGCGAGGACCTCCGCCCACCAGCGCAGCTCGGTCAGGGTCGCGGCCAGCGCCCGGGAGAGATCCGTGTCCGGGGCGTACCGGCCCTGGTCGTCGAGGGACCGCCAGGGTGCCGGCAGCCCGATGACCCGGCGGGTCGTCACGACGCTCAGTTCGGCGAGCACCCCGCGTAGGTGTTCGATCGTCGCGTACCCGCCCTGGACGCCGTAGGCGACGACGGTGGCCGGTTTGTGGTGCCACTCGCCGTAGTGCCAGTCGATCAGTCGCTTCAGCGAGGCGGGATAGCTGTGGTTGTACTCCGGGGTGACGAACACGTACGCGTCGGCAGCGGCTATCCGGTGGGCGACCTCGCTCTTCGGCCCGCCGCCGGGACAGAGGAGTTCGTCGTCGGGCAGCGTGACCTCGGCGATGTCGATCAGGTCGGCGTCGATCGACGGGTCCAGGGCGGCGACGACCCAGCGGGCGATCGCCGGGCCCATCCGCTCCTTACGGACGCTCGCGGAGATGACGGCGACGCGTACCCGGGACGGGGGCGCCGCGGCGGCCGGTTGGCTGTGCTGTCCGGTCGAAATGGTCACGCCCGAAACCGTGCATCGTGAACATAGGTTGAAGTCAAGTCGGGAGGCGTTAGTCTGCGGTCATGACGCCTCTCACGCCCTCCACCAGGACACTCGGTGTCGGCGACGTCGCCGTTCACAGTGGCGTCGCGCCGTCCGCCGTCCGCTTCTACGACAACCACGGCGTCATCAGGGCGGTACGCACCTCGGGCAACCAGCGTCGCTTCGACGAGTCCGCCGCGTGCCGGATCCAGGTGGCCAAGCTCGCCCAGCGGGCGGGGCTGACCGTGCGGGAGATCGCCGACCTGTTCGCCGATCTCTCCGACCAACCCACCCCCGAGGAGTGGGGTCGGGTCGCGGAACGTCTGGTGTCCGAGGTCGAGGAACGGGTACGCAACCTCAAGGCGCAGCTGGCCGCGATGCAGTCGGGGGCGAAGCTGTGCGAGATCGGCCGGAGCGATCCGGCATCCTGAGCGGCTTGACTTCACCATATGGTGAACCCCGATCGTCGGGGCATGAGTGATCCAGACGCACGGGCGCTCGCCGCGCTCGTCGAAACGGCCACGATCGTCGGTCTCGGCACCAGCACCCGGGAGGCCCACGAGACCTTCCGGCTGGTCGAGCAGACCACGCACGCGTTGATCCAGCACGGGTTCCGGGTCGTCGCGTTGCACGACAACGAGCGGGTCTGCGACCGCTACGACCGGTTCGTCCGAGGTGGAGACGTCGACTTGGACGCGGCACTACGCCAGGCGTGGGGTCCGTGGCGCACGACCGAGATGCGTGACGCGGTGCACCGGATCCGCCGGCACAACGCACACCACCCGGGGGATCCGGTGCGCGTGGTCGGCATCGCCGGTTCCCGTACGCTGCCCGCCGACTACGACCGGGTGCTGGCCCTGCTCGCCCCGCTGGACCAGCCGACCGCGACCCGGGTGGGGGAACTCTTCGCCGTCATCCGTACCGCCCACGACAGCGGCGAACACGTCCAGCGTCTGCACGGCACCCATCCCGGCGTGCCGTACGTCGAACTCGCCCGCACCGCCCGCGACCTGGCCACGCGGCTCGACGGCGGCCCGGGACACGACGACGCGGTGCGGCTGATGGACGGGATCGTCGACTTCCACGCCAATGCGATAGGTGTCGGGTACGACGCCGAGCGGGAGGAGCGTGCCGCAGCCGAACGACTCCTGGACCATCAGCGGCGCACCGGTGCCCGCATCGTGCTCTGGGAGAGCAGCCCCCGGGTCGCGGCACACGGCCACGTGATGACCGGCGCGCACCTGCGGGCGGCGCTGGGGGACCGGTACGCCGCCGCGCACATCACCTTCGGTCGGGGACGGATCCCCGGCACCGAGATCCCGGACCCCGACCCGACGTCACTGGAGGCGCGGCTGCTCCACGGCGATGCGGTACGGATCGTCGACCCGCACTCCCTCGCGAACGATTCCGACCAGCCCTGGCGGACCCGGGTGATCTCCGGTCTCTACCAGGCCGACCGCGACGCGGAGCACTACTACGAGCTGCCGTCGCTGGCCGGCAGTTTCGACGCGGTCGCGGTCATCCCCACGGTCACCGCGATCAGCCCGCTACCTGATTGAGCGGAGTCTCGGCGGCGAGACGTTGCCGGCGGGCGGTGCCCCATGCGCCCAGCGCCCGCAGCGCCTCGTTGAGCGACGTGCCGTGTTCGGTGAGGGAGTATTCCACCCGGGGCGGCACCTCACGGTAGACCTCACGGTGCACCAGCCCGTCCTCCGCCATCTCGCGTAGGTGCTGAATCAGCATCTTCTCGCTGACCCCGGGCAGGCCGCGCCGCAGCTCACCGAAACGGCGTACGCCGTGGTGGTGCAACTCCCACAGGATCAGCGACTTCCACTTGCCCGACACCACGTCCATCGCGGCGTCGAGGCCGCAGATGTACGGCCCGCGTCTCGCCTCCGCTGCCAATGAGTCCTCCTTGGACACCTGGTGGAACCCAATACTTACCACCAGGTGAGTATTGAACAAAATAGTAGGTACTTGCCCGGCAGAAGGTGTCGGGGAAGCATTTCCGACGGCACCAGCAAGAACGTCGGAAAAGAGCAGAGGAAAATGATGACAAGCACAACCTTCCTGGGTACGGGGGCGATGGGTGGTGTGCTCGCGGCCGCCGTACTCGACGCCGGCCGGCCCGTCACGGTGTGGAACCGCAGCCAGGACCGGGCGCAGTGGCTCGGCGAGCGGGGTGCCACTGTCGCGGCCACCGTCACCGAGGCCGTCACCGGTGCCGAGGTGACGGTGGTCTGCCTGTTCGACCACCGGTCGGTACGCGAGGTACTCGATCCGGTGGCCGACCGGCTCTCCGGTCGTACCCTGGTCAACCTCACCACCACCACGCCGGACCAGGCCCGCGAACTCGCCACCTGGGCGGCGACCCACCAGATCGACTACCTCGACGGTGCGATCATGGCGGTGCCGGCGATGATCGGCGGGCCGGGGTCCGCGGTGCTCTACAGCGGTTCGGCCACCGCCTTCGACACTCACCGGGGACTGCTCGACCGCTCGGGTGCGAGCAGTCACCTCGGCGCCGACGCCGGTCTGGCGTCCCTGTACGACCTGGCGATCCTTGCCGGGATGTACGCGATGTTCGCCGGCTTCAGCCACGGCGCGGCGATGGTGGCGGCGGACGGTGTGTCCGCCACCGACTTCGCTACCCGGGCCGCGCCCTTCCTCGCCGCCATGACCGGATCGCTGGCGGGCAGCGCCGCTGTCATCGACGCCGGCAACTACGCGGGCGAGGGCCAGCAGAGCCTGGAGTTCACCCGGGTCGCGCTCGAAACGATCATGCAGGCCAGCCGGGACCAGGGCGTGAGTACGGAGGTGCTGCGCCCGATCCACGATCTCGTCCACCGGCAGATCGCCGCCGGACGCGGCACGCAGGGCTCCGACCGGATCTTCGAGGAGCTGCGGCGGCCCCGATGACCGCCGGTGGGGTCAGGCGGGCCGGCGCAGCAGGCTGACGGCGAAGTCGGCGTCGTCGTGCCAGGGGCGCAGGTCCCAGGTGGCGAAGCGGTGCTCCCGGTGTAGACCGGCGGCGGTCACATGGGTGTCGAAGGTGGCCAGCGGATAGCCCCGGTCGGTGCCGAAGCCGACCGCGAGCACCCCGTCCGGGCGCAGGTGCGCGGCCACCCGGCGCAGCACCGCCACCTCGGTGCCCGGGGCGACGAAGGTCATCACGTTGCCGGCCAGCACCGCCGCGTCGAACGGCGCCGCCTCGCCGGCCGCCGCGAGGTCCAGCTCGGCCAGGTCGCCGACCAGCCAGTGGGGCCCCGGGTGGTCGGTGCGGGCGGCCTCGACGAGCACCGGGTCGGCGTCCACCCCGACCACCGTGTGGCCCCGGGCGGCCAGCGCGGCGCCGACCCGGCCGGTGCCGCAGCCGGCGTCCAGGATCCGCGATCCCGGCGGCACCAGCGCGTCCACCAGCCGCGCCTCACCGGCCAGGTCGGCACCCTCGGCCGCCAGCTGCCGGAACCGGTCGACGTACCACTGGGAGTGCTCCGGGCCGGTGTCGGTGACCCACCGGGTCGGGTTGCCGGTGCTCTGCTCGCTCATCCGACCACCGTAATCCAGCCCGGTGGCGGCGCTGGGCGCGGCTGAATGAGGCCGATGACCGCCCGGTGCTACCGTGATCTGACCCATGGTGAGCGGGAAGTTGGTGCCGGCCACACCGGACGAAGATGAGCTGTGGCGGCTGGCTGTGCGCACGCTCGACGGCAACTGGGAGCACGACCACACGGCGCCGTCGCGGACCCTCTACCCACACCAGTGGAGCTGGGATTCGGCGTTCATCGCGATCGGCTGGGCACATGTCCACCCCGATCGCGCCTGGACGGAGCTGACCAGCCTCTTCGATGCCCAGTGGCGCGACGGACGGGTGCCGCACATCGTGTTCAACCCGGCGGTGCCCGTCGACGCGTACTTCCCCGGCCCCGGTTTCTGGGCCTCGGCGGCTGTCGACGGGGCACCCCGGGTGGCCACCTCGGGGCTGGTCCAGCCGCCGGTGCACGCGCTGGCCGCATGGCACGCCTACCGGCGCGCCCCGTCGGAGTCGGGGCGTGCCGCGCTGGGGCGGCTCTACCCGCGACTGGTGGCCCAGCAGCGCTACCTCGCCACCCACCGCGATGTCGGCGGTGCCGGGTTGGCCAGCATCGTGCATCCGTGGGAGTCCGGGTTGGACAACAGCCCGGCCTGGGACGCACCGCTGGCCGCGGTACCGGCCGAGGTGGCGGCGCTGGGCGCGTACCGACGGCGGGACCTCGCCCACGCCGCCGCCGCGCACCGGCCCACGGACCTGGACTACGCGCGCTACGTCGCGATCGTCACCGCCTACCGGACGGCCGGCTACCGCGACGACGGCCTGGCCGACGAGCATCCCTTCCTGGTGGAGTGCCCGCTGTTCAACGCGGCGATGGGCGCCGCCGAGCACGCGCTCGCGGGCATCGCCGGCGAGATCGGTGCGGACCCGGGCCCGCACACCGAGCGTGCGGCCCGGATCACCACGGCGCTGGTGAACCGGCTGTACGACCCGACCACCGGCACCTTCCACCCGCGTGACCTGCGTACCGGCCGGCTGACCCCGGCCCGTACGGTGCTCGGCCTGACCCCGCTGCTCCTGCCCGACCTGCCGGCGCGCCAGGTCGAGGCGATACGTGTCGAGGCGGTTTCGTCCCGGTTCGGGCTGGCCACCCGGATGCCCCGCCCGCTGCCCAGCCACGACCGCACCGCCGCCGACTTCGAGCCGCTGCGCTACTGGCGCGGCCCGAGTTGGATGAACATCAACTGGCTGGTCCGGCACGGGTTGCTCGGGCACGGGCACACTGAGCTGGCAGCCGGACTGCGGGCGTCGATGATCGAGTTGGCGACCACCGCCGGCTGCCACGAGTATTTCCATCCGGAGACCGGCGTCGGCCTCGGCTCCCCGGCGTTCGGCTGGACGGCGGCGCTGCTGCTGGACGTGCTGGCGACACCGGACCGGTGACGGCGAGGCAGGGGAGAGGCGCGATGGTGCGGGACATTCAGGACGAGCAACTCGACCGCCTCACCGGTGTGCTGGCCGCCATGAGCCGGGAGGCCGCCGCGGCGATCCGGGGCGCCAGCGCCGCCCTGTTCGACGCCGATCGGGCCGCGGCCGAGGCGGTGGTGGCCGGCGACGTGGTGCTCGACCGGTATCGGGCCGAGGCGGAGGCGATGATCCCCGAGGTGCTGGTCCGGCACCAGCCGGTCGCCTCCGACCTGCGGCTGGTGGTGTGCGCGCTGCGGATCGCCGCCTCCCTGGAACGGATGGGTGACCTGGCGGTGCACATCGCGAAGGTCGTCCTGATGCGGCACCCGGTGGGTGTGGTGCCACAGCAGGCGGCGGCGGTGCTGAGCACGATGGCGGACGCGGCGGCCCGGATGGCGGACAAGGCCGCGGTCGTGCTGGCCACCCGCGACCAGGTCGACGCCACCCAGCTCGGGCTCGACGACGACGAGGTCGACGCCGCCGAGAAACGGCTGCTGTCGCTGCTGGTCTCCGGCTGGCCGTACGGCGTGGAGTCGGCGATCGACCTGGCGCTTGTCGCCCGCTACTACGAGCGGTACGCCGATCACGCGGTGAACGTCGCCCGGCAGGTGGTGTTTCTGGTCACCGGAACGATCCGGCTCTGACCGCCAAGTTCATTTTTCGTTCACCTGGTGCCGGGAGTACGGCTACCTGGGCCTCCTAGCTTGACTCGCGTACGGCCCGGACGGGCTGATGCACCCCGATAGAGAGGCTTACCTGGTGAACCGCAACGTGCTTTCGCGGCGCGTCCTCGCCGGCGTCGCGCTTGCCGCGCTCGCGCTTACCGGCTGTGGTAGCAACGACAACGGCACATCGCCGGGCGGCAGTGGCGGCAGTGGCACCTACGCCGACCTGTCCGGCGAGCTGAAGGCGTCCGGCGCCAGCTTCCCGGACGCGTATTACCAAGAGGTCATCGAGGCGTTCAAGGCTGAGGCCGCCGACGTGACGGTCACCTACAACGCGACGGGCTCGGGCACCGGCAAGAAGCAGTTCGGTGAGGGCCTGGTCGACTTCGCCGGCACCGACAGCCTGGTCAAGGAGACCGACGGCGTGGCCGCCGGTTCGTTCCTGTACGTGCCGACGGTGGCCGCGCCGATCACCGTCTCCTACAACCTGTCCGGCGTCGACAAGCTCCAGCTCAGCCCGGAGACGCTCGCCAAGATCTTCCAGACCGACATCAAGACCTGGGACGACGCGGCGATCAAGGCCGACAACCCCGGCGTCGAGCTGCCGAACACCCCGATCGTGGTGGCGCACCGCTCCGACGGCTCGGGCACCACCAGCAACTTCACCAAGTACCTCGACGCCGCCGCGGCCGGCACCTGGAAGCTCGGCAGCGGTGACACGGTGGCCTGGCCGGCCAGCACCCAGGGCGGCGAGAAGAACACCGGCGTCGCGCAGATCGTGCAGCAGACCAACGGCGCCGTGGGCTACGTCGACCTCAGCGACGCCAAGGCCACCGGGTTGAAGTTCGCCGCCATCAAGAACAAGGACGGCCAGTTCGTCGAGCCGACGCTGGAGGGCACCACCGCCGGCCTGGAGGGTGCCGAGATCGCCGACGACCTCAGCTACAACCCGCTCAACGCCGCTGGCGCCAGCGCCTACCCGATCACCGCGCCGACCTTCATCATCGTGAAGACCTCCTACGGTGACGCCGCCAAGGCAGACCTGGTCAAGGGCTTCCTCAAGTACCTGCTCAACGACGGCCAGGAACTGGCCAAGGAGATCGACTTCGCGCCGCTGCCCGCCTCGCTCAAGGAGCAGGCGCTGGCCCAGGTCGACAAGATCCAGGGCTGATCAGGATCGCTGGAGTCGGCCAGCCGGGGACGGGATCACCACGATCCCGTCCCCGGCGCGGAGCACCTGAGCTGGAGTGAAGATGACCGTGACGAACAAGTCCCCCGCCGCCCGACCGGTGCTGACCCGGCGCGGCGGCAGTGCCGTCGGTGACCGCGTCTTCTCCTGGTGGACGCTCGGCACCGGCTTGCTGGTGCTGGCGATCCTCGGGCTGATCCTCATCACCACCGTCCGCGAGGCATGGCCCGCGTTCGACGCGATGGGCCTCCGATTCCTCACCGAAAGGATCTGGGACCCGAACCCGGCGACCGGCGACGCCATTTTCGGGGCGCTGTCGTTCGCGTACGGCACTGCGGTCTCGTCGCTTATCGCCCTGCTGTTCGCGGTGCCGGTCTCGGTCGGCATCGCGCTGTTCCTCACCGAGTTGGCGCCCCGTCGGCTGCGCGGGCCGGCGGTGACCGTGATCGACCTGCTCGCCGCCGTGCCGTCGGTGGTCTTCGGCCTCTGGGGCATCCTGGTCGTCGCCCCCGCCCTGGTTCCGGTCTACCAGTGGATGCACGACATCCTCGGCGGGATCCCGCTGCTCGGCCGCCTCTTCGGCCCGGTCGGCAGCGGCCGCAACTTCATGACCGCCGGCCTGATCCTGGCGATCATGGTCACGCCGATCATCACGTCGATCACGCGTGAGGTGTTCAGCACCGTCCCGCGCGCCGACAAGGACGCCGCTCTCGCGCTCGGCGCGACCCGCTGGGAGATGATCAAGGGTGCGGTCCTGCCGCACAGCTTCGGTGGCGTGGTCGGCGCGGTGATGCTCGGCCTCGGCCGGGCGATGGGGGAGACCATCGCGGTCGCCCTGGTCATCGGTGGTGCCACCAACATCACCGCGAACATGTTCGCCCCCGGCAACTCGATGGCCGCGGTCATCGTGCAGCAGTTCGGCGAGTCCACCGGCACGTTCACCGCCGCGCTGATCGGCCTCGGCGTCGTGCTGTTCGCGATGACGGTACTGATCAACGTGCTCGCCCGCTCGGTCGTCCGGCGGGCCGAGGCCCGGATGAAGGGAAGCCTCGCGTGACCGCCACCGCACCGCCCGTCACCCGTCCGGCCGCCGCCGGACCCGACCTGACCCGGGCGGCCCTGTCCGGCGGCCGCCGGTTGCGCAACCACCTCGCCACGACCGCCATCTGGGGGGCCGTGCTGCTGGCCGTCATCCCGCTCGCCCTGGTGACCTACACGGTCGTCGTCAAGGGTGCCGGGGTGATGAACCTGTCCTTCCTGACCGGGGACATCCCGAACTCGTACCGGCGCGTCGGCGGCGGCATGGCACCGGCGATCGTCGGCACCCTGCTCATCACCGGGATGGCCGCGCTGATGGCCATCCCGCTCGGTGTCTTCGGCGCCGTCTACCTCAACGAGTACGGCAAGCAGCGGCCGCTGGCCCGGCTCATCCGGCTGATGGCCGACGTGATGACCGGCGTGCCGTCGATCGTCATGGGCCTGTTCATCTACATCTCCTGGGTGCTGCTGGTCGGCGAGCAGACCGGCTTCGCCGGCGCCCTGGCGTTGGCCTGCCTGATGCTGCCGGTGGTGATTCGCAGCAGTGAGGAGATGCTCCGGCTGGTCCCCGACGAGCTGCGGCAGGCGAGCATGGCGTTGGGCGCCCGCAAGTGGAAGACCACCCTCACCGTGGTGCTGCCGGCGGCCATCTCCGGCATCACCAGCGGCGCACTGCTGGCCGTCGCCCGCGCGGCCGGCGAGACCGCGCCGATCATCATCGTCACGGGCATCGTCTTCGCGCCCAACTGGAACCTCTTCGACGGCTCCAACACGGCGCTGCCGGCGCAGATCTTCCGCAACGCCAGCACCTCGTTCCCCGCCGCCCAGGACCGCGCCTGGGGCGCGGCCCTGACGCTCATCGTGATCGTGCTCGGCTTCACGATCATCGCCCGATTCATCTCGAGCCGGTTCGCCATCAAGGAGCGCTGACATGGCCAGCAACGACACCCACACCACCACCCGCCCCTCCGTCGCGATACACCCCGCCGGCACCACCGCCTCCGGCACCGAACCGGCCGGCGCGCCGGTGATGCAGCTGCGCGACGTCAGCGTCTACTACGGCAGCTACGAGGCGGTCCGGGGCACCACGATGCCGATCCAGCAGAACCAGGTCACCGCGATGATCGGGCCCTCGGGATGCGGCAAGTCCACGGTGCTGCGGGCGCTCAACCGGATGAACGACCCCATCCCGGGCGCCCGGGTCAGCGGTGAGGTCTCGTTCCACGGGCAGGACCTGTACGCCAGGGACGTCGACCCGATCCAGGTCCGCCGCCACATCGGCATGGTGTTCCAGAAGCCGAACCCGTTCCCGAAGTCCATCTTCGACAATGTCGCGTACGGGCTGCGGATCAACGGCATCAAGGGCCGCCTCGACGACCATGTGGAGGAGGCGCTGACCCAGGCCGCCCTCTGGGACGAGGTCAAGGACAAGCTGCGCAAGAGCGCCCTCGCGCTCTCCGGCGGTCAGCAGCAGCGGCTCTGCATCGCCCGGACGATCGCGGTCAAACCGGAGGTCATCCTGATGGACGAGCCCTGCTCGGCGCTGGACCCGATCGCCACGGCGAAGATCGAGGATCTGATGGTCGAGCTGACGAACGACTACACCATCGTCATCGTCACGCACAACATGCAGCAGGCCGCCCGGGTCAGCCACCACACCGCGTTCTTCACCGCCGAGGTGGACGAGCAGCAGGTGCGGCACGGCCGACTCGTCGAGTTCAGCCAGACCGGCAAGCTCTTCACCAACCCCGCGGACAAGCGTACGGAGGACTACATCACCGGCCGCTTCGGCTGAGCCACGGAAACCAGAGCCGGTACGCGATGAACAACCTCGTCGAGACCACCACGGGTGACGGGCGTTTCGTGCTGCTCGTGGTGGACGACGACGAGAGCGTCGGTGCCGCGCTGGTCACCCAACTGGCCGCGCACCGGGTACGCGGACACCACTACCCGCACGCCGCCGAGGCCCTGCTGGCCGCGGGCGCGCTGCGCCCGGACGCGGCGGTGGTCGCCGCCGGGCTGACCACCATGAACAGCAGCGAGCTGGTCCGGCTGCTGGCCCGGCGGGCCGGCATCCCGACCGTGGTCGGGGTCGGCGATGACGACGGCGGAGCCGCCGCGGCCGGGCTCAGAGCGGGAGCCACGGCCGGGGTACGGCGTCCGTACCGGGCCGAGGAGGTGCTGCCGATCCTGCGCGGGATCCGCCCGGAGACCGCCGGCACCCTCGATCCGCCCATCGAACTCGGCGGGCTGTGGGCGGACCCGTCGACGTTCGAGGTGCGTCTGCACGGCCGGACGGTGGCCCTGCCGCTGAAGGAGTTCCGGCTGCTCTACTTCTTCATGGGGCACGCCGAGCGGATCATCACGCGCGAGCAGTTGCTGGCCGCGGTCTGGGGGGCGACGGCCGACGACACGTCGAACACCCTCACCGTGCACATCAAACGGCTGCGCCGCCGGCTCGCGCTGGACGGGAAACAGCCGCCGATGATCGTCACCGTACGCGGCCTGGGCTACCGGTTCGTGCCGGCCACCCGGTCAGCCGAGCAGGATGAAGATCGGGGCACCGACGAGCGGACCGAGCAGCGTGCCCGCGACCACCTGACCCGGGGTGTGGGCACCCAACCGGACCCGTGACCAACCCACCAGCCCGATCAGGAGCAGCAGCGGGCTGGCCACCGGGCCGAGGACGTAGGTGAGCGCGGTCACCGACGCGGCGCAGACCGCCGCGTGGGCGCTGAGCTTCCAGACCTGGTTGACCGCGGCGATCGCGGCCACGATGGCCAGCATCGCCAGCACCAGGGCGACGAGCGGCCCCGGCGCGCCGAGCAGCACCAGCATCAGCAGGCCGACCAGGACCGAGACCAGCCCGTACAGCATCGGTCGGCGACGCTGGGTCCGTACCCCGATGTGATGGTCGGTGAGCTGACCGCGTCGTACGCCCAGCCAGATGATCCCGTACGGGATGACGGAGCAGAACAGTACGGCCAGCGCGCCCCAGCCGACCCCGACCGCGACGGCCGGCGCGGTGCTGTGCACGGCGATCACCATGGGCAGGACGGCGGCGAACACCGCGGGTGCGAACACCTCGGTGCTGACGCGGGCGATTCGATGAGAGGTGGACCGGGGGGTCCGGTCGACGACGGTGGGCACGGGCTCACGGTACGGGTACCGGTTCCACCGGCGCGGCCCCTTCGTTTACCGGGGGCGGGCGGGGGTATCCAGCGCGGCGCTGACGACGGGAGGACGCCGTGCGGTTTCCCCTTTTCGTCGACGCGGTGGCGCGTCGCTCCGGCCTTACGCCCGACCTGGCCGCGACTGTCGCACGGGCGGTGTTGCAGACCGTCGTGGAGCGGATGACCGGCCCGGGCAGCGACCCGACCGGCTACCTGCCGGCCGAACTCGGTGCCGGGT
>NZ_POTX01000174.1 GCF_003236305.1 Micromonospora endophytica
ATCTTGGACCGAAACGGCCCCCGTAGGGGCATTTTCGTAACAAGATCTCCAGCTCAGCCGCACCTCGGAGCAGGGGTGGGTGCAAGGTGTCCACGGGCTCGGTGTCTTCGTTGCCGAGCGCTGGGATGTTGCCTGTCGCGGCTGGTCCGGCGAGGCAGTCAGAGCGCGGGCGGGGGCGCGGCGCGGCGGGTGAGGTCGGAGGGGTGTGTTGAGATGGTGGCGATGAATGGGGAGAAGAGCAGCGGGTCGGACGAGCGGCTCAGCTACGAACAGGCCCGCGCCGAGCTCGCATCGGTGGTGGAGCGGCTGGAGACCGGCGGCACCTCGCTGGAGGAGTCACTGGCGCTCTGGGAGCGCGGGGAGGCGCTGGCGGCGGTCTGCCAACGCTGGCTCGACGGCGCCCGCGCCCGCCTCGACGCCGCCCGGCAGGAGCAGACCGGCTGAGGGCGCCACCCGAGGCACTGCCGGCCGGAGCAGACAGGGCTGAGGGCGCCGCACGAGGCACATGCCGGCCGGAGCAAACAGGGCTGAGGGCGCCACCCGAGGCACTGCCGGCCGGAGCAGACCGGCTGAGGGTGCCGCACGAGGCACTGCCGGCCGGAGCAGACAGGGCTGAGCCCGGCGCGCGCCGAGGCACGTGCCGGGCTCAGTGGACCTGGGGAGGATTACCTCAGTCGAACAGGTTGTACAGCTCCGCCGGAGCCTCGACGACCTGGTCGGCCGGGGGCGCCTCGGCAGCGGTGGCGTTGCCGTAGTCGGTGTACGTGATCCGGACCTCCTGGGCCGCCGTCTCACCGGCGGCGGGGAGCTGGAGCACCAACTCGGTCAGCCGACCCTGGGCGTCGGTGGTCGCGGTGAACGGCACCGAGTTCGCCTGCGCGCCGAGCGCGGTGATCAGGGTCTGGTCGAGCGAGCCGGCCTCGGCCGCCTTCGACACGTCGATGGTGCCGGCGTACGCGCCGTCGCCGGTGCGGCGTACCTCGGTGACCGCCTGGGTGAGCAGATCGCTGCCGGCGGGGTCGACCTGGTCGAAGTCGAAGCCGAGGTTGCGGTTGCCCTGGATCCGGCTCTGGTCGAGGTGCTGGTACTTGCCGAGGTTGAGCTTGTCCCGCCCGGGAATGCTCTCCGCCGCGGCACCGCTGAGGTCCAGCTTGACCCAGCTGTCCGGCTTGGCGTGGATGAGGTCGAGGCTCATCGCCAGGTCGTCGTCGGGTTCGCCGATGCTCACCCGCAGCTGCGCGCTCTGGCTCGGCTGGTGCACCTGCCCCTCGGCGGTCGATCCGGCACCTGACATCCGGAACCGGAAGTTGCCGTTGCTGATCTCCCGCGTCGAATCCAGCAGCGCCTGCTTGGCGTCGGCGTCTGAAGCGGCACCGGTAGCCGTGGCGGTGGCGGAGCCGGAAGGTGTGGCGGTGGGCCCGGCCGTGCCGTCGCCGGTGGCGGTACAGGCGGCGACTCCAGGCGTGAGCAGCGCCGCAGCCATGAGGCCGGCACTCAGTCGTCGTACGCTCATCGATGTCTCCCAGCAGGATCGGCCGACGCGGCACGCGCCGGAGGCTCACCTCTCCTGTTCCCTGCCGACGGCTCGCGCAATCACCCGGTCGCCACACCCGCCACGATCGAGTACGCGAAACGGGGGCGAGCCCAGCTCGCCCCCGTGCGCCTATCTGCTGTTGCGCTTACTTGAACATCTCGTAGATCTGCTCGTTGGCCTCGATGACCTGGTCCGCCGCCGGCTTCTGCACGGCCGGCGCCGCGCCGTAGTCGGCGTACGTGATCTTGATGTCCTGCGCCTTGATCTCGCCGGCCCCGGGCACGGAGACGACCAGCTCGGTCAGCCGGCCCTCGGGGTCCAGCTTCGCGGTGAACGGGATCTCCTTGGCCTGGGCACCCAGCGCCTTGATCATGTCCTCGTCGGCGGCGACCGAGTCCTTCACCGCGGAGAGGTCGACCTTGCCGCTGTACGCACCCTCGCCGGTCTGCTTGACGTCGGTGACGCCCTTGAACATCTCCGCCGCCTCGGCCGGGTCGCCACCCTCCTTCAGCAGGTCGAGGTTCTTGCTCTGGCCGGCCTTGGCCGCGTCGAGGTGCTGGTACTTGTCCTTCATCGCCTCCATGCCGGGGACCCCGGCGAACAGCTCACCCAGGTCGATCTTGAGCCAGATGTCGGGCTGGATCTGGATGAGCTCGAAGTCGAAGGCGATGTTCTCGACGTTCATGTTCATCGTCATCTGGGCGCTGTTGGCGGGCTTGTTGAAAACGCCCTTGCCGGTCATCCCGTCGGCGGCGATGGCGAAGGTGTAGTTCCCCTCGGCCAGGCCCTTGGTGGAGGCGAGCAGCGCCTCCTTGGGGTCGGCGGGGACGGCCGGCGCGGTCGAGGACCCGGCGGCGGGGGACTCCGCAGTGGTGCCGGAGTTGCAGGCGGCTACGCCGGGAACGAGCAGCGTGGCGGCGATAACGCCCACGCTCCAGCGTCGAATGTTCACAGATTGTCTCTCTTCAAGCGGTAAAGCGCCCGACCGAGTTCGGCCAGGCATCGAACCCGCGGAGCGTAGCGGATCACCCCGACATGCTGGGGGGCATCAATCGACGGCGGCGGCCATCTCCCGCAGCTCGTTGTCCCGGGCGTCACCGATCACGATCACGGTGCGACCCTGCTGGAGCAGCACCAGCGCCTGCTCGTTGCCGCGGGCGGTGTACCGCTGCCAGGTGCCGGCCCCCAGGTCGGCCTGCCCCTGCGGCTGCCCCTCCTCGGTCAGTTCGGTGGGCAGCAGACGCTCCGGCGGCACGTTGCTCTGGACCAGTTGTAGACCCCGCCCCTCGGGTGTGAGGTATCCCACCCGCAGCGTGGCACCGCCCTCGACCGCGCGGTAGGTCGCCCGCACCGTACGCCATCCCTCGCCCAGCCCGGTCGGCTCGCTCACCGGAAACGCCCCGGCCGACCGCGCCTGCTCGAAGGCCGGCGCGGGGTCCACCGTGCTCGGCTGGTCCCCGCCGAGGAACCCCCGGTAGAAGGCGAGCAGCAGGACGATCGGGACCAGCAGCACCAGCAGCGAGATCGCCATGTCGCGCGGCGAGCGCTCGGATCTGGCCACGGGCGGGGCCGGCGTGGTGTCGGTGGGTGTGCGGTCGGCGGGCTGTGCAGGTTCCACTCCCCCATTCTCGCAGCCGCCCGAGAGGCGGTATCCGGCCCATCACCGCCCCGCTCCGCTGCCATATCCGCCATCGTGTGAGGATCAGAAGCACAGTTGCCGCTGGTCGTACCCAGGCCAGCCGGCCCGGTCAACCCCGCACCGCCGCGAGGAGGAGCCGTTCCATGACGACCACCAGGACGCGAACCCCCCAGAACCTCGACCGCAACCTCGCCCTCGATCTGGTCCGGGTCACCGAGGCGGCGGCCATGGCCGCCGGCCGGTGGGTCGGCCGGGGCGACAAGGAGGGCGGCGACGGTGCCGCCGTGGACGCGATGCGCAAGCTGATCAACTCGATTCCCATGCGGGGCGTCGTGGTGATCGGCGAGGGCGAGAAGGACAACGCGCCGATGCTCTTCAACGGCGAGGAGGTCGGTGACGGCAGCGGCCCGGAGGTGGACGTCGCGGTCGACCCGATCGACGGCACCACGCTGATGAGCAAGGGGATGCCGAACGCCCTCGCCGTGCTGGCGGTCGCCGAGCGAGGCGCGATGTTCGACCCGAGCGCCGTGTTCTACATGGAGAAGCTCGCCGTCGGCCCGGCCTACGCCGACGTCGTGGACATCAACGCCGGGGTGACCGAGAACCTGCGCCGGATCGCCAAGGTCAAGGGCACCGACATCTCCGAGGTCACCGTCTGCGTCCTCGACCGCACCCGGCACGACGACCTGGTCGACCAGATCCGCCGGGCCGGTGCGGGCATCCGGTTCATCTCCGACGGCGACATCGCCGGCGCCATCGCCGCCGCCCGGGGCGAGACCGACGTCGACGTGCTGATGGGCATCGGCGGCACGCCGGAGGGCATCACCGCCGCCTGCGCGCTCAAGTGCATGGGCGGGATGATGCAGGCCAAGCTCTGGCCCAGGGACGCCGCCGAGCGGGAGAAGGCACTGGCCGCCGGGCACGACCTGGACCGGGTGCTGACCACCGACGACCTGGTCACCGGCGACAACTGCTTCTTCGTGGCCACCGGCATCACCTCCGGCGACCTGCTGCGCGGCGTGCGGTACCGCTCCGGCGGCGCGTACACCCAGTCGATCGTGATGCGTTCCAAGAGCGGCACGATTCGGGTGATCGACTCGTACCACCGGTTGGAGAAGCTGGCGCTCTACTCGGCCGTCGACTTCGACGGCCGCCCCCTGGCCGAGCAGGCGTGATGGTGTGAGTGTGACGGCGACGGCGGCCGCCCCGACCAGGTCGGCCGGCCGCCGTGCCGGTGCCGTGGGACTGGCGACGACCGGCGGGGTCGCCGTGGCCGTCCAGTCACGGATCAACGGAGAGCTGGCCGGGCGGCTGGGCGACGGCCTCGCCGCGGCGGTCGTCTCGTTCGGGCTGGGCCTGCTGCTGCTGTCGGTGCTGGTGCCCGCCACCCGCAGCGGCCGGCGTGGGCTGCGCGCCCTGCGCGGCGCGCTCACCGGCGGCCTGCTCCGCCCCTGGCAGTGTCTTGGCGGCGCGTGCGGGGCGTTCCTGGTCTTCACCCAGGGAGCCACCGTCGGCACGCTCGGCGTGGCGGTGTTCACCGTGGCGGTGGTCGCCGGCCAGTCAGGCAGCAGTCTGGCCGTCGACCGGGCGGGCATCGGGCCCAGCGGCCGGCAACCGGTGACCGGTGCCCGGCTGGGCGGTGCGGTGCTGACCGTGGTGGCGGTGCTGCTGGCCGTCGGCGACCGGCTCGGTGACCCGGCGACCCTCGGCCTGGCCCTGCTGCCCCTGGTCGCGGGGATCGGGGTGGCCTGGCAACAGGCGGTCAACGGCCGGGTCCGGATGGCCACGGAGAGCACCCTGACCGCCACCTTTGTCAACTTCACCGTGGGCACCACAGTGCTGCTGGCCGCGTTCGCCGTCAGTGTCGCCCTGCGCGGGCGTCCGCCCGGGAGCCTGCCCGCCGAACCCTGGCTCTACCTCGGTGGCCCGGTCGGTGTGGTGTTCATCGCGGTCGCCGCGACGGTGGTCCGCTTCACCGGCGTACTCCTGCTCGGCCTGGCCACCATCGCGGGCCAGGTGATCGGCGCGGTGCTGCTGGACGCGCTGTTTCCCACCGCCGCCTCGCGTCCCGGCGCGGCCACCCTCCTCGGCGCGCTGCTCACCCTCGCCGCCGTCGCCCTCGCCGCGCTCGGTGGCCGGCGGCGGACCGGTCGGCGGTAGCCGTCGTCAGGGCATGGTCATCGGCGACTCGGAGCGGTACGGCCCGTCCAGGTCGGGCCGGCGACGGCGAAAGATGATCGCTGCCACGATGCCGCCCAGCAGCCCGAACAGGTGCCCCTGCCAGGAGATCCGTTCGTCGGTCGGCAGGACGCCCACCAGTTGACCGCCGTAGAGGAGCCCGACCAGCAGGAAGACCGCGAAGTTCCACCAGCTCCGCTCGAAGATGCCCCGGGTCAACAGGATGCCGAGATAGCCGAAGATCACGCCGCTGGCACCCACGACGATCGTGTTGGGCGACCCGGTGAACCACACGCCCAGGCCGCTGACCAGCACGATCACCAGGGTGGACCAGAGGAAGCGGCGGGCACCCGCGGCCAGCACGAAGGTGCCGAGCAGGATCAGCGGGATGCTGTTGCTGTAGAGGTGGTCGAAGCCGTGATGCAGGAAAGGTGAGAAGAAGACCCCGTCCAGACCGTCGATGCGCTGTGGGATGATGCCGGCGGCGGCGTCGAATCCCGCGCCGAGCCACTGGTCGAGGCCCTCGATCAGGAACAGCACCGGCACCACCGCGCACATGGCGACGAAGGCCCGACCGATGGACGCGTAGAAGGCCTCGGTGCCGAATCGGTGCGGGTCACCGTTCACGGGGTGCAGGGTCACCTGTCAAGAGCTATCAGCAAACGCCGGCACGCGCCACTTTTCCCGGGTACGACGATGGGCGTGGACTCCGGTCACCGGAGCCACGCCCATCGCACGCGTGTGAAGGGTTAGTACCAACCCTCGGCCTGGGAGTGGTTCCAGGCGTTGCACGGGGTGTCGTAGCGGCCATCGATGTAGCCGAGACCCCACTTGATCTGGGTCACCGGGTTGGTCTGCCAGTCGTCGGCGACCGTGGCCATCTTGTTACCCGGCAGTGCCTGCGGAATCCCGTACGCCCCGGAGGACTGGTTGTGGGCCTTCGGGTTCCAGCCGCTCTCCTTGTTCCAGAGCTTGTCCAGGCAGGGGAACTGGTCGATATTGAAGCCCGCGTCGATCATCAGGGCGCAGCCGGTCTTCCGGTGGCCGCTGTACACCTTGCAGGAGGCCGGGACCGGGCCGTCGTACGGCTTGAGGGCCCGTGCGGCGGCTTCCTTGGCCGCCTTCTCCTCCGCGGCTTTCTTGCGCGCCGCCTCCTCAGCCTTGCGGGCCTTCTCGGCGGCGGCCCGGGCCAGCTTCGTGGCCTCTGCGGCCTGCTGACGGGCGGCCCGTACCTGGCGGGAGACCTGCTGCTCCTGCCGGTATTCGACATCGATCTGGGTGACGGTGCCGGCCACCTGTGCCCCGGGACCGGGACTTGGCGACTGGCGGTCCTCGTTGAGGTAGACACCACCGGCCACGCCCACCGAGAGCAGCGCGACAGCTGCGCCGCGGGCGGCGAACCGGCTCCAGGGCCGACTCACGAAGTGGATCCCTTCGTCGGGTTCAGGGACGCGGCGGCACCACAGCCCACAACGGGCCGAAGCGCGCCGCGGGCGCCCGTGACCGGAACGTGCCGGTCACCGTCGACGCACCTGCCGCCACGCGGTGTGTGGTTCGGTCCCCGGCTGGGATGAACTATCACCAACGATGCGCAAGGTGCGTGGGCGCCCGTGGGACACAATCGCGCACAGTGAGGCTGATGGGAAACGGTCACGATCAATTGTGACGTGCGTCACTCAAAAAATAGCATTAAAAGACTAAAAAACGGTCATCCCTATGGGATGTCCTCCAGCAGGTCGGTCACCATGGCGGCGATCGGTGACCGCTCCGAACGGCTCAACGTGACGTGCGCGAAGAGCTGATGCCCCTTCAACGCTTCGATCACCGCGGTCACGCCGTCATGCCGACCTACCCGAAGGTTGTCCCGCTGGGCGACGTCGTGGGTCAGCACCACCCGGGAGCCCTGACCGATGCGGGAGAGCACGGTCAGCAGCACCCCCCGCTCCAGCGACTGCGCCTCATCGACGATGACGAAGGCGTCGTGCAGGCTCCGTCCGCGGATGTGGGTCAGCGGCAGCACCTCGAGCAGGCCCCGCGCGACCACCTCCTCCATCACGTTCTCGTGCACCACCGCGCCGAGGGTGTCGAAGACCGCCTGAGCCCAGGGCGACATCTTCTCCGACTCCGAGCCGGGCAGGTAGCCCAGTTCCTGGCCGCCGACGGCGTACAGCGGACGGAAGACGATCACCTTCTTGTGCCGGCGGCGCTCCATCACCGCCTCCAGACCGGCACAGAGCGCGAGAGCGGACTTTCCGGTGCCGGCCCGACCGCCGAGCGAGACGATGCCGATCGACTCGTCCAGCAGCAGATCGAGGGCGACCCGCTGCTCGGCGGAGCGTCCGTGCACGCCGAACGCCTCCCGGTCACCGCGTACCAGCCGCACGGTCTTGTCCGGTAGCACCCGGCCCAGCGCCGAGCCCCGGGCCGAGTGCAGCACCAGGCCGGTGTGGCAGGGCAGACCGGCAGCCGCGTCCACGTCGATGGTCTCGCCACCGTAGAGCTGCCCGATCGCCTCCTCGCTCAGCTCCAGCTCGGCCATCCCGGTCCAGGTCGGGTCGCTCGCCTGACCGTGTCGGTACTCGTCCGCGCGCAACCCCACCGAGGCGGCCTTGACCCGCAACGGCATGTCCTTGCTGACCAGCGTCACCTCCCGCCCCTCGGCGGCGAGATTCAGCGCGACGGAGAGGATCCGGGCGTCGTTCGACTCGTTGCGGAACCCCGGCGGCAGCACCCCGTCGTCGGTGTGGTTGAGCTCCACCCGCAGCGTGCCCCCGTCGTCGTTGGCCGGCACCGGCCGGTCCAGCCGGCCGTGGCGGACCCGCAACTCGTCGAGCATGCGCAGGGACTGCCGGGCGAACCAGCCCAGCTCGGGATGTTGCCGCTTGCCCTCCAGTTCGGAGATCACCACCAGGGGCAGCACCACCTCGTGCTCGGCGAAGCGGTGGAACGCCGCAGGATCGCTGAGCAGGACGGAGGTGTCCAGGACGAAGGACTGGCCCGCTGGTCGGGGCTCCCTGGTGTCGGCCGAACCCGTGGCCGCGCTGCGGCGGCTCCGGGCACTGCGGCGGGTCGTGGCAGTCGCGGCCGGGCTCTGGTCGGCACCGGCGGTCGTACGGCGAGTCGTCACAGGCCTGCTCCGGCGGGTGGGCACCCGGCCACCCGCGGTCCGCCTCCTCCGGTGCCCGGCGGACACGGGGTCGGATGCGGGCCCCGTGGCGAGGTCGCAGGCCGGGCGGGCCGGCTGGCCCGGGACAACCCCGTGCCATGCCTAGACGCTAGCTCCCCGCAACCCGTCCGGCTAGAGGCGATCTATCACACCCTCGTCGGGGTGAACCGGCCGGGATGCATGCCCCCTGCGCGCATCCCGGCCGGTGGACCACCGGCACCGGTCCGACGGTGGTCCCTGCGGCACCCGCCACGAGGGCGGTGCACCGCGCCTGCGCCCAGGCCGAGGCCCGTCGACCGGTCTCAGCCGGTCCGTCGGACGAGGGTGCCGGTCGGGTGCCGCCCGGTGACCGAGGCGGCCGGCTCCGCGAACGACGATCCGGTGTACGTGGTGCCCGCGCGGACCACAGTTGCCGGCACCCTGGTGGCGGGCGTGGTGACCGCGAGCGCGGAGGCGATCGCGGCCTGGGCCTCGCGGCGACGCCGGTTCCACGCCCCGCGGTCACCGTCGAAATAGCCCTGCCGGTAGCCGAACCGGTAACCGATCCGGTAGCTGAGCTGCCCGTGCAGCCGTCCGGCCGCGTAACTCGTCGCGGCGAGCACGAGCACCAGGAAGATCGCGAGGAAAGGGCTCATCCGGCAGCTCCGATCCCTCGCCCGCCCCTCATCGCTCCTCCGGCTCGATCATTGTGGGGTCGGCGACCAGCAGCCGGTCGAGGTCGTCGGTGCCGATCTCCTCCACCAGCTCGACGCTGATCCGGCAGCCGTCCAGGAGCACCTCCGCCACCGAGGACCGGCGGATCTCCCCACCGGCGTCGTAGACCCGGACGCTGAGTTCCGGGCAGCCGAGATGGGTCCGCCAGGCGTTCCACTCGGCCCGGTCGCCGACACTCAGCGACAGGTAGCGACAGCCGCGCGCCAGGTAGAGGCGCCACGGCGCGCTCAGCCCGGCCGCGACGCCCGCTGCGACCAGGCCGAAGGCCTGGGCCCGGGTTGCGAGTTCGGTCACCAGACCCCCCTCGAACCAGGCGCGTGACGCTGGCGGGCATGAACGCGACACACCGTAGGTTGTCCCATGCACGTGACAGTATCAGCATTTCGATTGTTTGCCTCCACCCCGACGCACATCTATCCTGCCCAGGTGACACCCCTCAAGAACAGCACTACAGCGGTAACTCGACAGACCACATTCACGTCACGCAGGCGTGACAAACGCGTGCCAGGGACCTCAAGCCAGGCCCCACGGCCGTACGGTCACGGGGTGACCGAGACGGCCAACGCACGGAAGATCGCCTTCGCCACCTTCGTCCGGCGGGCCCTCGCCGAGGCCAGCGCGACCCGAGCCTGGACCGGCACCGAGGTGTCCCGACGCACCGGCGTCTCACGCCAGACGATCAATCGCTGGGTACGCGGCGACTGGGCCAGCGACCCGGAGGCCGAGCGGGTGGTGGCGTTCTGCGAGGGCCTCGGGCTCGACCCCGCCACGGCCTTCGCGGCGCTGGGTTGGGACCGCAACGCCAACCGCCGCGACGCCCCACCCCTGCCGCCGATGGACCCCGACGTGGAGGCGTTGCTGCGTCGCCTGGCCGATCCCGGAGTCTCGGACGCGGAGAAGTTCCACATCCGAGAAACCATTCGTTACCTCGCATACCGCCCAACTCTCCCGGCTGCTGTCCGAAAACGAGGCGACGCGGCCGGTTAGTTCCTCAAATGGCGAAAAAACGGCAGAGCGGGATCATCCGTTTCGCTCCGGGGTCGGACCGGGCGCGCTAGCGTCCGTATTCGTACTGCTTGGGCTCGTCGTCGGCGGGGGGACGGGACAAGGGCCGAACCCAGCCCTGCGGGACAGAAGGAGGGTCTCTCATGACCCTGAAATGGTCGGCAGTCTTGGTCGCCACGGTCTCGTTGACGCTCTGCGTCACCGGAAACGCGGTGACCCTGACCGTGAACGGCGGGCAGCTTCCCCTGCTCGTCAACCTTTTCGCGCTCACCACCGCCGGCACCTCGATCATCGTGGCCGTGGTCGCCGAGCTGCACGACCGGCTCGACAACCGGCTCTGCGCGCTCACCGAGTTCCTGGTGGAGCGGCTCCGGGAGATCGAGGCGCACACCGGCGACCGCAACGCCGGTTTCGTGGAGGGTTACCTGCTCAACCGTGCTCAGGATGCGGCTGTGGTGCCGTTCGGACGCCGAGGGCGTGGGGCCGCCGAACGCTGATCCGGCCGGTGCCGCACACAGGTTCCAGATCAGGAATGACCCTCGGAAACCGGGGTACGCTGTCGCGCGTGCCACCGTTGAATCTGGGCAACCCCCAGCCGAAGATCCCGCTGAACGCCGACCTGGCCTGGCGTACCACCGCCGACCGGGCGGCCGAGACCATCCTCTTCTTCGACTTCGACGGCACACTCGCGCCGGTCGCCGACGATCCCACCCAGGTGCAACCCGCGCCGAAGGTGCTGGCCGCCCTTGAGGCGCTCGCTCCGGTCGTACGCCGGATCGCGATCGTCTCCGCCCGACCTGTGGAGTTCCTGCGGGAGCACTTCGGCGGGCTGACGGGCGTCGACCTCTACGGGCTCTACGGGCTGGAGCACAGCCACTCCGGCGGCGACACCGTCACCGAGCCGGCCGCGCTGCCCTGGGTGCCCACCATGGCCGAACTCGCCGACCAGGCCCGCGCCGAACTGCCACCGGGCGCCCTTGTCGAGTACAAGCGGCTCTCCGTGGCCCTGCACTGGCGCACCGCGCCGCAACTCGCCGCCGCCGTCGAGAAGTGGGGACACGCCCAGGCCGAACGCCTCGGCCTGCGGGTGCAGGTGGGCCGGATGGTGCTGGAGGTCAAGCCACCTGTCGACCGGGACAAGGGCATGGTGATCGGGGAGTTGGTGCAGGGGGTGGGCGGAGCCTGGTATTTCGGTGACGACGTCTCCGACATCAAGGCGTTCGCCGCGCTGCGGGCCCGGGCCGCCGCCGATCCGCAGTTCCTGGGTGTCTGCGTCGCCGTCGCCAACCCGGAGACCGGACATGAGGTCGCCGAGGCGGCCGACCTCACCATCGACTCACCGGCGGCGCTCGGCGACTTCCTCACCACCGCCGTGCACCACCTGACCTGAGCCGAGCAGGGGGCAGCCTCAGACGCCGTAGCGGCGCTGTCGGGTCGCGTACGAGCGCAGCGCGCGGAGGAAGTCGACCCGGCGGAAGTCCGGCCAGTTGAGTTCGCAGAAGTAGAACTCCG
Organism: Micromonospora endophytica; assembly: GCF_003236305.1. Lineage (GTDB taxonomy): Bacteria > Actinomycetota > Actinomycetes > Mycobacteriales > Micromonosporaceae > Micromonospora > Micromonospora endophytica. The sequence goes on from NZ_POTX01000174.1 coordinate 11,749, forward strand.
AGTGCGCCGACTGCCAGAGCATGAAGCCCGAGAGGCGCTGCTCACCGCTGGTCCGGATGATCAGGTCCGGATCCGGCAGGCCACGGGTGTAGAGGTGCTTCGAGATGTCGTCGACGTCGAGTGACTCGGCCAGGTCCTCAAGTGTGCCGCCGTCCGCCGCGTGCTCCAGCAGCAGCGAGCGCACCGCGTCGGCGATCTCCCGCCGTCCGCCGTACCCGACCGCGATGTTGACCTGGGCGGCGCCGGAGCGTTCCCGGGTCCGTTCCTCGGCTGCCTTGAGCGCCGTCGCGAGGCCCGCCGGCAGCACGTCGAGCGCGCCCACCATCCGCAGCCGCCAGGGATTTGCCTCCTCGGCCAGCTCGGTGGTCAGGTCCTCGATGATCTGGAGCAGCGGGTCCAGCTCCACCGCCGGCCGGGAGAGGTTGTCGGTGGAGAGCAACCAGAGGGTCACGTGCCCCACGCCGGCGGCGTCGCACCAACGCAGCAGCTCCTTGATCCGCTCCGCGCCCATCCGATGGCCGTCGTTCGGGTCGATGAAGCCCATCTCCCGAGCCCACCTGCGGTTGCCGTCGCACATCACGCCGACATGGCGAGGCACCGGACGGCCCGCGAGCTTGGCCGTCAGCCGCCGCTCGTAGACGGAGTAGAGAAGTTTCCGCAGAGTCATCACTTGCAGGGTAGCGAGCCACCCGGGCGGTCAGCGCGTCGGTGGCCGATGCTGTGCCGGGAGGTTGCGGACAATCAGGGCGAGCGTTCGGGCATCCAGCAAACCGTCACCCAGGCCCAACTCCACCACTGTGTCGAAAACCTTCTCGTCCCGGCGGGCCGCGTGCACCGCCGCGTCGACGATCCGGGCCTGCCGGGCCAGCCAGGCCGCCACCGAACTGTGCCGCAGGTGCAGCCCGAGCCGGCGGCGCAGCGCCGAGGCGTAGCAGCGGGCGGCCTGATCGGGCGCGGTGGCCGCGGCCGTGCCGGCCAGGGCCCCGGAACACAGCGCGTAGAAAATCCCCTCGCCGGTGAACGGATTGATCAGGGACAGCGCGTCGCCGGCGAGCAGCACGCGACCGCGTCCGGGCACCGGCCGGCTGGTGGACAACGGCAGGTGATGGGCCCGCAGCCCGGTCACGCCTGCGGGTTCGGTGCCGGGCAGCAGCGCGGCGAGCCGGTCGACCAGGTGTGCGCGGGTCAGCGGATCACCTCGCAGCACCTCGCCGTAGCCGACGTTCGCGCGCCCGTCACCGATCGGAAAGGACCAGGCGTACGCCGGCCACCGGGCCGCCGAGGTGACGATAAGCTGCGTCGGCGGGCCGGCGGGAGCTGGCGCGTACCCCCGGATCGCCAGCGCCAGATGCCTGTCGGGATTGTTGCGCTGGCCCAACGCCCGGCGGACGACGGAGCCCGCACCGTCCGCGCCGACGACGACCCGCGCGGAGATCTCACCGTCGAGCACCACCCGATCGGGCCGCGACTCGATCCGGCGCACCGCCCGGCGGCGCAGCGTCGCACCGGCACCGACCGCCGCCGTCACCAACCGCGCGTCGAACACCTGACGCGGCACCGTGTACGCCGGCCTCGGCAACGCCCGGGCCACCGCGTCCCCACCCGGGGCGATCAGCCGCAGCGCCGGGACCGGCGGATAGCCGGCCACCGCGTCGGTCACCCCCAGTTCGGCGAGTACGTCAAGGGCGTGCGCGGCGATACCGTCCCCGCACGCCTTGTCCCGGGGAAAATCGGCGCGGTCCAGCAGCAGCACCTCGGCCCCGGCCCGCAGTGCCGCCAGCGCGGCAGCCGTCCCGGCCGGCCCCGCCCCGACCACCACCACATCGAACTCGTCGCGCACGCCCGCCCCTCTCCGGCAGGCTGCCCGGACGGCCAGCCCTGCCCTCTCGCCCGCACCGCCTTTGCTCTGCTTCAACCGACGCACAGCTATCGTCGCGAATTTGTTGCGCCGGTTGAAGCAGAGCAGAGGGT
>NZ_POTX01000175.1 GCF_003236305.1 Micromonospora endophytica
GGGGTGGGGTTATTCGAGTTCGTGGAGCATTAGTTGGCGGGCGGCTTCGGAGATGGAGCCGGAGAGGCTGGGGTAGATGGTGATGGTCTGGGCCAGCTCGTTGACGGTGAGGTTGTTCTCCACGGCCAGGGTGATGGGGAGGATCAGCTCGCTGGCCTTCGGGGCGACCACCACACCGCCGATGACCTGGCCGCTGGCGGGGCGGCAGAACAGCTTGACGAAACCGTCGACCACCTCGTCCATCTTGGCCCTGGCGTTGCCGCCCAGCGGCAGCATCACCTGGCGGGCCGGGGTCTTGCCGGCGTCCACCTCGTCCTGCGAGACGCCGACGGTGGCCAGCTCCGGGTCGGTGAAGACGTTCGCCGAGACGGTACGCAGCCGCAGCGGCCGGACCGCCTCACCCAGCGCGTGCCACATGGCGATCCGGCCCTGCATCGCGGCGACGCTCGCCAACGGCAGCACGCCGGTGCAGTCACCGGCCGCGTAGATGCCGGGCACGTTGGTACGGGATACCCGGTCCACCGTCACGTAGCCGCCCCGCGCCAGCTCGACGCCGTACTCGGCCAGACCCAGCTCGGCCGTGTTGGGGATCGAGCCGACCGCGATCAGCGCGTGCGAGCCGGACACCTTGCGGCCGTCGCTCAGCTCGACCTCGACGCCGTCGGCGGTACGACGGACGCCCTCGGCGCGGGAGTTGTTCAGGATGCTCATGCCCCGGGAGCGGAACACCCGCTCGATCGCCTGGGCGGCGTCGGCGTCCTCGTGCGGCATCACCCGGTCCCGGCTGGAGACCAGGGTCACCTCGATCCCCATCGCCAGGTACGCGCTGGCGAACTCGGCGCCGGTCACGCCGGAACCGACCACGATCAGGTGTTCCGGCAGCTCGGGAAGGTCGTACACCTGTCGCCAGGTCAGGATGCGCTCGCCGTCGGGCAGCGCGGTGGGCAACTGGCGTGGGGTCGCGCCGGTGGCGATCAGCACCGTAGAGGCGTCGATCCCGTACGCCGCCTCCTCGCCGTCCGGGGTGACGATCACCCGGTGGGTGTGGCCGAGGGTGTCCTCACCCAGCCGGGCCCGGCCGGAGACGAAGGTGACCCCGGCCTTGAGCAGTTTGGCGTGGATGTCGGCGGACTGGGCCAGGGCGAGCCGCTTGACCCGCTCGTTCACCGCCCGGCCGTCGACGGTGACCGCCTCCAGGCCGTCGGAGTGCACCCCGAACACCTCGGTGTCGCGGTACCCGGTGACCACCTCCGAGCTGGCGATGAAGGTTTTCGACGGGACGCAGTCGGAGAGCACGCAGGCGCCACCGGCCCCCTCGGCCTCGACGACTGTGACGTCGGCGTCCAGTTGGGCGGCGACCAGGGCCGCCTCGTAGCCCGCCGGTCCCCCGCCGATGATCACGATCCGGCTCACCACGACCGCCCCTCGTCCATGCTCACAGTGACTTTCTCCGCCCGACATGTGCGACACGCACCGCCCGTATTCTCCCCCACCCGCTGGCCGGGCTATCGTCATCGCCGTGCGTCATTACGCCGCCTACGGCTCGAACCTGGACCCAGCCCGGATGCGGGCCTACTGCCCGCACTCGCCGATGGTGGGCGTCGGCTGGCTGGAGGGCTGGCGGCTCACCTTCGCCGGTGAGGACGTCATCGGCTGGGAGGGCGCGGTCAGCACCGTTGTCGAGTCGCCCGGCGACCGGGTGTTCGTCGCGCTCTACGACATCCACCCGTACGACGCGGCTCAGTTGGACGAGATCGAGGGCGTCACCTCCGGCACGTACCGGAAGCTGACCGTCCGGGTCTCGACGCTTGACGGCGACGTGACGGCCTGGGTCTACGTCTTCGACGGTTACGAGGGCGGGTTGCCCACCTCGTGGTACGTGTCGGAGATCGCGAACGCCGCCGAGAAGGCGGGCGCGCCGGACGACTATGTCCTCGAGCTGCGGTCCCGCCCCACCGGCACCGCGTCGGCGTAGCGCGTTTCGCACCCCCCCAGTCTGCTACCGGGCGCTGTCACGTCGAGCGCCGGCCCCGCAGCCGCAGTGATCCATCCCGGTTTCGGATGGTTCGTCAGCCCTGATGGTGCGTACGCGCCGCACCCAGCAGCTCCACCAGCTCGGCGCCGTCGACCGGACCGAGGGCCGCGAACGCGGGTGCGACGAGCCGATCGGTCACCGCCTCGGCCCAGAGCCGCCGCCGCACCAGCGGTCCGACCGGTGGGTACGGCGGCGGCCAGCCGCAGGCCACCGCCCCGCTCTCTCCCTCCGGGCCGGCCAGCACCGCTTCCCGGGGACTCATCCCACTCGCCCGTACGGCGAGCAGGTGGGCACCGGTGAAGTGCTCCCGGAGCACGCGCAGCCCGACGGCGGCCCGGGCACCCGCCTGCTCCGCGATCGATGGCATGGCCCGCCACGCCGCGAAGAGCGGCATTCCGCTGGCGTCGGCGGCTGCGACCGCCCGTTCCAGCAGCGTGGCGAGGCGCTCGACGCCGGGCAACGCGGCGAGGTGCTCGTCGCCCCAGCGGCAGCACTCGGCCAGGCTGGCGGCGGCCACCTCGCCCGGTCGTACCGTGCGGGCGGCGGCGTCCCAGCCGTCCGCCACCGCGTCGGGGGCGATGAAGCCGAGCGCGGCGGCTGCGGTGTCGGCGCGGACGTCGCCGAGCGCGCCGGCCCGGCCGGTGATGTAGAACGCCCAGCCCGAGATGCCCAACAGTCGGGCCCGGTGCAGGGTGGTGGGACACCTGTTGTACGCCTCGCCGAGCGCCAGCACTGCCGGTTTGCTGGCCGCGGCCACCTGTTCCGGCGTCATCCCGCGCCCCCTGAGCGATGTCTGCCCGAGGCGTCGGGTGCGGGTCCGTCCATCAGGGATGCGGCCGTAGGTCCGTCCACGAGGATCAGTCTGCCGCGCCGTCGCCGTCGTCGGCATCCCCCTCCTCGGCCACCAGCGCCTCCATCGCGGCCTCAACCTCACCGGTCCGCCGCCGGGCGGCGCTTGCCGTGCGTTCGGCCGCCCGCCGGGCCAACCGGGCCCGGCTCAACTCCTGCTCGGCGATGGCCCGCCGGCGCTCCACCTCGGCCAGTTCCGTCTCCACCGCGTCCAGGGCGGCGGCATCGTCCCGCTCGGTCGCCACCGCGCCGGCCAGCTCCGTCTCGGCCCGCTCCTGATCGGTACGCGCCCGCGCCAGTTCCTTCTCCAGCGCTTTGCGGCGCCGTGCCCACTGCGCCCGGGCGGCTCGCCGCGCCTGCTCGGCCCGCACCTCGCCACGGTCCGGCCGAGGTGCGCGGGCCGGCGCGGGTGCGGGCGGTTCCTCACCGCCGGTGACCAGGCGCAGTTGCGGCCGGGGCACCTCGCCGAACCCGGCGTAGTGCACGGTCCGCAGCAGCCGACCGGCGCGGACCTGCTCGGCCACCTCGGCGTCGGAGAGCGCCGCGTTGAGGGTCGACTCGACCTCCGCCAGTGGCAGCTTTCCGGTTGAGGGTGCCCCCTCGGCCGCGGCGGCGAGCCGGCGTACCTCGGCAACGAGCGCGCCGACCACGGCCCGGCGCTGCGCCGACAGTTCCCGCAGGCGCGGGCCGCGCAGTTCACGTTGCGCGGCCCGCAGCGCGTCGGCCAGTTGCACCAGCTCGGCCACCAGCTCGGGACGCTCGATGGCGAGCAGGTTGACCAGCCAGGCAGCTACCGTGGGCCGGCGCAACCGGGCGATCTCCCGGGCGGAGGCGGGGTCGCCGGCCCGGCGCGCCTCGGTGGCGGCGGCATCTCTGGCGGCGACGAACCGGTCCGGCGGCGTCCGGTAGAGCCGCTCGACGAGATCGCTCGGGGGGCCGGCCATCGCCTCAGCCGTCGATCCGGCTGCCCGGCTCCAGCCGTTGGTACGTGCTGCCGGACAGGGCGGTGTACTGCCGGTCGAGCACCGCGTACCCGTTGGCGTTGAGCAGGGCGTCGTGCAGCGCGAAGACCCGGCGCGGGGCCACCGCCCGGATGAAGTCGACCACCTCGGAGAACTTCGACCAGGGCGCGTGGATCGGGGCGAAGAGCGTGTCGACGGAGACGTCGTCGGGGACGTACAGGGCGTCGCCGGGGTGGTAGACGACCTCGTCGATCAGGTAGCCGAGGTTCTCCACCACCGGGATGTCGGGGTGGATCACCGCGTGTCGGCCGCCGTAGGCGCGGACCGGGATGCCGGCGGCGGTGAACGACTCACCTGGCGCGACCGGGTGCAGTGCCTCGGCCGCGTCGCCGAGGGTGCCGGCCAGCGCGGCGGGGGCGTGGATGACGAACGGACGCCGCGCCAGCTGCCGGTTCACCGCCTCGACGTCGACGTGGTCGGGGTGCTCGTGGGTGATCAGCACCGCGTCGGCCCCGTCCAGCGCCACCGCCGGATCGCTGAACATGCCGGGATCGACGACAAGCACTCCCCCGTCGTGCTCGACCCGTAGGCACGAGTGGGCGTACTTGGTGAGCCGCATCGTGATGCCTCCCATATCGAATCGTGACGTCCTGAGCGCAGTCTGCCGGAACCCGTGGGGTGGCGCGGGGCGTCCGAGCTATCACCCGACGCGGAAAGGGGAACGGGGATGGACGTGACGAGAGCCCGCCGGTCGCCCACGGTGGCGGTGGCGGTGGGCCTGGCCCTGCTGCTGCTCGCCGGTTGCAGCGACAGCGGCGACAGCGGCAGCAACGACTCGGCGGCGACCGACGCCAGAGTTGCGGCGCCCGCCCAGGAGGGTGGCGACGCCAGGCAGGAGACGCAGGCGGGTGCCGGTGCGGCGACCGACACCCGGGTCGACCAGCGGTCGATCATCTACACCGGCGCGATGCGGGTGACGGTCGAGGATGTGGAGACCGCCGCCCGCAACGCCGTCGGCATCGCGACCCGGGCCGGCGGTTTCGTCGGCGGGGACCAGCGGCACAGCGCCGAGGCCGACGCGGTGGCCGAGTTGCAGCTACGGGTGCCTGCGGAACGGTTCTACGCGGTGGTGGAGGAGTTGGCGGGCCTGGGCGACCAGCAGAGCCGGGAGATCAACACCCAGGACGTCACCGAGGAGACCGTCGACCTCGACGCGCGGATCGCCAGCCAGCGGGCCCGGGTGGACAGCGCCCGCCGGTTGCTCGCCCGGGCCAGCTCGATAAGCGACCTGGTGGCGGTGGAGAACGAACTGGCTCGCCGGGAGGCCGACCTCGCCTCGCTGGAGGCGAAGAAGCGGCGGCTCAGCGACCTGACGGCGCTCTCCACGATCAACGTGAGCCTGGTCGGACCGGACGCGAGCACCGCCGAGGAGGAGAGCCCACTCGGTTTCCTGGTCGGGCTCAGCGGCGGCTGGCGGGCCTTCCTGGCCTCGATGACCGTCCTGCTCACCGTGCTCGGTGCGGTCCTGCCCTGGCTGCTGGTGTTGGGCGTACCGCTGGGGGCGCTGTGGTGGCTCAGCCGTCGACGCCGCCGCAACCGGCCCCCGGAGCGTCCGCTCGCCGCGCCGCTCGCCACCCCGGTCGGTGCGCCGCCACCGCCGGGGGTCAGCGCACCGCCGCCAGTGCCTGGAGCGCGGTCTGCACCATGAGGCGTACGCCCGCCGGGATGGCGCGTTCGTCCACATCGAACGACGGGCGGTGCAGGTCCACGTTCGGCCCGGAGCGGCCGACCCCCAGCCGGGCGAGTGCGCCGGGGACGTATTCCAGGTACCAGGAGAAGTCCTCGCCGCCCATGCTCTGCGGGGTCTCCGCGACCGCCTCCGGACCGAGCGCGGCGATCGTCGCGCCGGTCAGCACGGCGATGGCCTGTGCGTCGTTGCTGACCGGCGGGCGGCCGCGGAGGTACTCCAGGTCGACGGTGGCCCCGGTCGGTGCGATGACGTCGCGGACCACCTGGGAGACGATCTTGGGAGCCGACTCCCAGGCGTCCCGGTCCATCACCCGCAGGGTGCCGGAGGCCGACGCCTCGGAGGGGATGACGTTGTACCGGGTGCCGGCGGTGGCGTGACCGAAGACCAGCAGCAGCCCGCTGTTCGCCGGCACCCGCCGGCTGACCAGGGCCGGCACCTCGGTGATCAGCCGACCGAGCGCGTCGACCAGGTCGACGGTCAGGTGCGGTCGGGCGGTGTGGCCACCCGGCCCGGTGAGCCGGACCGTGACGTTGTCGGCGGCGGCGGTGATCGGGCCGACCCGCAGGCCGACCTTGCCGACCGGCTGGCTCGGGTCGCAGTGCAGCGCGAAGATCTGCACCACGTCGTCGAGGCCACCGGCCTCGATCACCTCAAGCGAGCCGCAGGGCAGGATCTCCTCGGCGGGCTGGAAGATCAACCGGACCCGGCCCGGCAGCTCGCCGGAGTCCGCGAGCTGGGCGAGCAGCATGCCGACGCCGAGCAGGACCGTGGTGTGCACGTCGTGGCCGCAGGCGTGGCAGACGCCCTCCACCGTGGAGCGGTACGGCACGTCCTTGACGTCGGTCAGCGGCAGCGCGTCGATGTCGGCGCGCAGGGCGATGACCGGGCCGTCCGGTCGACCGTCTATGTCGCAGATCACCCCGTTGCCCTTGGGCAGCAGCCGTGGGTTGAGGCCGGCCAGGGCGAGTTCCCGGGCGATCAGCGCGGCGGTCTCGAACTCCGCGCCGGAGAGTTCCGGATGCGAGTGGATGTGACGGCGCGTGGCGATCAGACCCGGTACCCGGAGCGCGAGCAGGTGGTCCAGCTCGAAGGGCAGGGGCTGGGCACCGGGCGGCGGGGCCTCCGGCCAGGACGCCGCCAGCTCGTCGCCGGTCGGCATCGTCAGCGCACTCGTCACGTCGAATTCTCGATCACTAGGGATGGATGGATCATCGGGAACAGCAGACAGCGTAGACCCCCGACGGTAACTCTGCGCAACCTCGTTCCGGTGATGGTCGGACCGCACAGCGTCACGTATGCCCTGCTCGGAGCACCCTTGGACGCACGAGACAGCAGGTAGATCGCGGTTGAACGCAGTCATCCGCCCCCCACCTCCTACAACGCGTAACCGGGCCACACTGGCCAGGAACTTTCCGGAATCTGCCGCCGGTGTTCCGAATTGTCGCATTAGCCAGAGGCATTAACTGACCGTATGCCGACTACCCGGCCACGCCCGGCGACCGGCACCCGTATGACATTCACACGCTCCGGAGCCGCCCGACCGCACACTGTGTGCGTCCTGGAGATCACCTGAGAGCAGTACCCGACAACCGCCCGCCCGACACGCTCCGCAGTCTCTCGTCCGGTGAATGGAAATCAGAAGCGGTCGGTCGGGCGGTAGCGCCCCCACACCTCGCGCAGCGCCCCGCAGACCTCACCCACAGTTGCCCGCTCGCGCAGCGCGGCTTTCATCGGGTGCAGCACGTTGCCGGTGCCCGCCGCGGTCGTCCGCAGCTCGGCCAGGGCCCGGTCCACCGCAGCGCCGTCCCGCTCGGCACGCAGCTTGGCCAGCCGTTCGGCCTGCGCCGCCTCGATCGCCGGGTCGACCCGCAGTGGCTCGTACGGCTCCTCGTCGTCGATGGCGAACCGGTTCAGCCCGACCACCACCCGCTCACCCGAGTCGATCTCCTGGGCGACCTGGTACGCCGACTGCTCGATCTCCCGCTTCTGGAAGCCCGCCTCGATCGCGTCCACCGCCGAACCGTGCTCGAAGACCCGCGCCATCAGCGCGTCCGCCGCCGCCTCGATCTCACTCGTCATCGCCTCCACCACGTACGACCCGGCGAACGGGTCGACGGTGGCGGTGAGATCCGTCTCGTACGCGAGCACCTGCTGGGTCCGCAGCGCCAGCCGGGCCGCCTTCTCGGTGGGCAGCGCGATCGCCTCGTCGAAGCTGTTGGTGTGCAGCGACTGGGTGCCGCCGAGCACCGCGCCCAGCCCCTGCACCGCCACCCGCACCAGATTCACCTCGGGCTGCTGGGCGGTGAGCTGCACACCCGCGGTCTGGGTGTGGAAGCGCAGCATCATCGACTTCGGGTTCTTCGCCCCGAACTCGTCGCGCATCAGCCGGGCCCAGATCCGCCGGGCCGCCCGGAACTTGGCCACCTCCTCCAGCACTGTGGTCCGGGCGACGAAGAAGAACGACAGCCGGGGCGCGAAGTCGTCGACGGCGAGCCCGGCGGCGATCGCGGCACGGACGTACTCGATGCCGTTGGCCAGCGTGAAAGCGATCTCCTGCACCGGCGAGGCACCGGCCTCGGCCATGTGGTAGCCGGAGATGGAGATGGTGTTCCACTTCGGTATCTCGCTGCGGCAGTAGCCGAACGTGTCGGCGACCAGCCGCAACGAGGGCTTCGGCGGGAAGATGTACGTCCCCCGGGCGATGTACTCCTTCAGGATGTCGTTCTGGATGGTGCCGTTGAGCGCCGAACCCGGTACGCCGTTCTCCTCGGCGACGAGCTGATAGAGCAGCAACAACACCGAGCCGGGCGCGTTGATCGTCATCGAGGTGGAGACCTTGTCCAGCGGGATGCCGGCAAAGAGCAGCCGCATGTCCTCGATGGAGTCGATGGCCACGCCGACCTTGCCCACCTCCCCGTGCGCGATCGGGTCGTCGGAGTCGTAGCCCATCTGGGTGGGCAGGTCGAAGGCGACCGAGAGGCCCATCGTGCCGGCCCGCAACAACTGGTGGTACCGCGCGTTGGACTCGATGGCGGTGCCGAACCCGGCATACTGGCGCATGGTCCACGGACGGGAGGTGTACATGGTCGGGTAGACCCCGCGGGTGTACGGGAACTCGCCCGGCGCGCCCAGCCGGGAGTCCAGGTCGCCGGGAAGGTCGGCCTCCGTGTACACGCCCTTGATCGGGAAACCGGACTCGCTCAACCGCCGTTCGCTCATCACCGGATGGTAGGACGAGCAGGCCATTCACCGGGTGAGGGATGCAGCACAATCGCTCGTCACTGAAGGTGAACGCGAGGACGCGTACCGTTCCATACGGTAATCGTCCCCCGCACCGGCTTTCGCATCGGGCGTCCGAACCAGCAAGATAGGGAGGTTGTGTCCCAGCCCCCCTCGACTTCCCCCGGTGGCTTTTCTGTGACTCAGATCCCGACGTGGAGCGGCGGACCAGTCAGCATCCCCACCAACGGCCGCGCGACACCCGGCACCGTCATCGGTGACCGGTACTCGTTGCGTTCCACGGTGGGCAACGGTGGCATGGGTACGGTCTGGCGGGCCACAGACACACTCCTGCGCCGCGACGTGGCGGTCAAGGAGGTCATCCTCCCGCCGGGCCTGGCCCCGAGCGACCGCGACCAGATGTACGAACGCACCCTGCGCGAGGCCCGTGCCGCCGCCGCCATCGCCCACCCGGCCGTGGTGCAGGTGTACGACGTGGTCACCGAGAGCGGTCGGCCGTGGATCGTGATGGAGCTGCTCGACGCGCGCAGCCTCGCCGACATGGTGATCGAGGATGGTCCGATCACCCAGCGGGTGGTCGCCAAGATCGGGATCGCCCTGCTCGGCGCGCTGGAGGTGGCCCACGCGATAGGTGTGCTGCACCGCGACGTCAAGCCGGCCAACGTGCTGATCTGCTCCGACGGGCGCTGCGTGCTCACCGACTTCGGTGTGGCCCGGATGCCCACCGACGTGCAGCTCACCACGCCCGGCATGGTGCTCGGTTCACCGCACTTCATCTCGCCCGAGCGGGCCATGGGTCAGGAGTTCGGCCCGCCGAGCGACCTGTTCTCCCTCGGCGTGACGCTCTACACCGCCGTGGAGGGTCGCCCACCCTTCGACCGTGGCGACCCGATCGAGACCATGCACGCGGTGGTCGAGGACCCGCCGGCCCCGCCCCAGCGCAGCGGTCCGCTGACCCGGGTGCTGATGGGCCTGCTGGAGAAGGACCCGGCCCGTCGACTCGACGTGCACACCGCCCGCGCCATGCTGCGTGAGCTGCTCGCCGGCCCGCTGAGCAGCAACGCCGCGGCGGTCACCTCGATGACCGACCCGTACTCCGTGATGCAGGTGCCGCAGCAACCCGCACCGGTGAGCGCACCGGCGCCGAAGAAGCCGGCACCGAGCGGGCAGATCGGCGGCTCGGCGATGCTCGCACCCGGTGAGTCGCTCACCGACCGGCTCGCCGCGCTCCGCCGGGGCGAACGCCCCGGCACGGCCACCACGCCCAGCGCCAGCTCCATGCAGGACACCAGCGCCGACGCGATGGCCCGGCCGGCCCAGCAGGCCACCTTCTCCCCGTCACCGGTCGGCCGCACCTACGGCGCCGGCGCCGAGGCCACCCAGCACATCGGCGGCGCCGAGGCGACCCAGCGGATCGGCGGCGCCGAAGCCACCCAGCACATCGGCGGTACGGATCGTGGTGCGGAGGCCACCCAGCGGATCGGGGCCGACAGCACCCAGCGCGTCGGGCCCGCGGTGTTCGGCTACGGCGGAGCGCCGGAGGCCACCCAGCGCATCGGCGGGCACCCCGACGCAACCCAGCGCATCGGCGGCCACGGCGGCGGGCACCCCGACGCCACCCAGCAGCTCGGTGGCTACGGTGCCGGTCAGTGGCCGGCGGCGCCCAGCCAGCCCTACGGGGCACCGCCCCGGCCGGGCGGCGGTGGTGCGGGCGGCGGCAGCCCGCTCGACCGGGCGAAGGTCGCCGGCACCCGCCTGGTCGACACCGTGAAAGGCTGGCCACCCAAGGTTCAGCTCGCCGCGGCCGCCGGTCTCGTCCTGGTCCTGCTCATCGCCGTGACAATCTTCTCCGGCGGCGACGACAGCCCGCCCTCGGCCCCGACCGCCGGGCCGTCCAACTCGGCCGAGGAGGGCCCCGCCCTGGAGATGCAGGAGCACTCCGCGCGCGGGGTGCAGATACTTGTGCCCAAGGGCTGGAAGAAGGCGAGCGGTGGCGTCTATATCGACTACACCGACCCGGAGGACAGTGGCCGCCGGGTCCGCATCCTCAACGAGCCGTGGAACGGCACCTCGACCCGCTGGGCCGAGGTGGCCGAGGACTTCTTGAAGTCCAAGTCGACCTCCTGCGCCAAGCCGTACACCCAGGTCTCGATGGAGGCCAAGGAACTCGCCGGCAAGCCGTCGGCCGAGTTCGAGTACACCTGCGGCAATGGCGACAACATGCGGCACGGCGTGTGGCACGGCGTCGCCCACGAAGGGAAGATGTACTCGTTCTACCTCACCTCGACCGACGCCCGCTTCGCCGAGAGCAAGCCGATCTACGACGAGATGGTGAAGTCGTTCCAGCTCACCGCCGCCGGCTGAGCCGGGGCGCACACTCGTGATGATCCGCCGCCGTGCTATCAAGAGGCATGGCGGCGGACACCACTGACCTCGACACCATCCGCGAGCGAGCCGAGCGCTGGCTCGCCGACGACCCCGACCCGGCCGACCGGGCCGAGCTGCGTGCGGTGCTCGACCGACTCCCGGCCAGCGCACCCGAGCTGGCCGACCGGTTCGCCGGGCCACTGACCTTCGGCACCGCCGGGTTGCGCGGGCCGCTGCGGGCCGGCCCCAACGGGATGAACCTCGCGGTCGTCACCCAGGCCGCCGCCGGGCTTGTCGCCTGGCTCGCCGCCCAGGGCGGCACCGGCCCGCTGGTGATCGGGTACGACGCCCGGCGCGGCTCCCGGGAGTTCGCCGCCCGTACCGCCCAGGTGGCCACCGGCGCGGGTCGCCCCGCACTGCTGCTCCCCCGCCCGCTGCCCACCCCGGTGCTGGCGTACGCGGTGCGGCACCTGAACGCGGCCGCCGGGGTGATGGTGACCGCGAGCCACAACCCGCCGCAGGACAACGGCTACAAGGTCTACCTCGGTGCCGGACTCGGCGGTGACCTGGGTGCCGGGGCGCAGATCGTGCCGCCCGCCGACGCCGGCATCGAGGCCGCCATCCGGGCGGTCGGCCCTTCGACCGACGTGCCCCTCGGCGCACCCGGAGAGGTGCTCGGCGACGACCTCGTCGCCGGGTACGTCGCGCGAGCCGTGCAGGTCGTGCCCGCCGGCGGCCCTCGGGACCTGACCGTGGCGTACACGCCGCTGCACGGCGTCGGGGCGACAGTCCTCACCGCCGCCTTCGCCGCCGCCGGCTTCCCGGTGCCCGGGGTGGTGCCGGACCAGGCCGAGCCCGATGCCCGCTTCCCCACCGTGAACTTCCCCAACCCGGAGGAGCCGGGCGCGGTGGACCACCTGATCGCGCTCGCCGACGCCACCGGCGCGGACCTCGCCATCGCCAACGACCCCGACGCCGACCGCTGCGCCGTAGCGGTCCGTACCGGCTCGGGCTCGGGCTCGGGCTCGGGCTCGGGCTCGGGCTCGGGCTCGGGCTCGGGCTCGGGCTCGGGCTGGCGGATGCTGCGCGGGGACGAGGTGGGCGTACTGCTCGCCGACCATCTGATGCGGCGCGGCGTGACCGGCCTGTACGCCACCACTATCGTGTCGTCCTCGCTGCTGCGGGCCATCTGCGCCGCCCGGGGCCTGCCGTACGACGAGACGCTCACCGGGTTCAAGTGGATCGTCCGGGCCGGTGGTGGCCGGGAACCACTCGTCTTCGGCTACGAGGAGGCCCTCGGCTACTGCGTCGCCCCCGATCACGTCCGGGACAAGGACGGCATCACCGCCGCGCTCACCGTCGCCGAACTGGCCGCCGGCCTCAAGGCACAGGGCCGCACCCTCACCGACCGACTGGACGAGTTGGCCGCCGAGTTCGGCGTGCACCACACCGACCAACTCTCGGTACGCGTCGACGACCTGCGGCTGATCGCCGACGCGATGGCCCGCATCCGTGCCACCACCCCGACCATGCTGCTCGGCCAACCGGTCACCGAGACCCGTGATCTGCTCCCCGAGGCGGACGTGGTGATCCTGCGTACCGACACCGCCCGAGTGGTGATCCGCCCCTCCGGCACCGAGCCGAAACTCAAGGCGTACCTCGAAGTGGTGGAACCGGCCGCGAACGGCGACGTAAGTGCGGCACGCTTGCGCGCGACGAGCGCCATCGCAACCTTACGCTCCGAGATCGCCCACGCCCTGGGCGTGTAAGGAGGGGCGCCCTATTAACGCCTCGTGTATAGGAAGGGCCCCCTATTAGCAGCCGGAGCACACCAGCTTGCTGCGCAGCGTAATCACCAGCCGAAATCGCCGCGGACCGCGCCGACAAGCGGCAGGGCGGCGGGGCGGCAGGGCGCCGAGGCGGCGGGGCGACGGACAGCGGGTGAGCGGCAGTGGATGCGACAACGGGCGAGGGGCCGACGGGACGCAACCGGCGGGTGAGGGGCCGACGGGACGCAACCGGCGGCCCGACCGCCATGGATCCGAATACCGCCGTGCCCGGGTAGACGACCTAGAACTAGCGGCAGATCGCACAGTTTCGGGGAAGTTGCTGGGTCAGCCTGCGGCGGAGGCAGCAACTTCCCCGAAACTGTGTGGATCAACCGGGCGCCGGCCGGGTTCTTGGTGCGAAAAGCGCCCTACGAGCGGGTCTGGCGGGGGCTGGAGTTCCTCGCACTCGATGAGCGAGAAGCGATGAAGCTGATCGATGCCATCCGGGGAGAGTGCTACGAGTGACCTGACCGGCGCCCGCTGGCGCACCAGCACCCGCACCCGCAGCGGCACCAACGGCGGCGATTGGGTCGAGGCGGGGGCCGAGGGCGGGTCAGCGG
>NZ_POTX01000176.1 GCF_003236305.1 Micromonospora endophytica
GGGCGGCTGGGGCCCCGCCCCGGGCGACGCTAGGGGGAGCCTGGTCGATGCGTCGCCCGCCGACGCGTACCGACAGGTCTTCGACCCGCACCGCGCCGGTCAGGTCGAGGCTGAAGGTGCGCCCGTCCGGGTGCGGCCGGACGCGACCGAGCCGCTGGTCACCCGACCAGAACTCGACAGCGGCACCGCCGAGCGGCACGCGCCGGTCCGAACGCCAGGTCAGCTTGCCATCGGCGACCGACCAGCCGGCGGCAGCCGGCTGCGGGCGCGGGCTCGGACTCGCGGGAGCAGCGCCTGGTGCGGCACCCGCTGGCCCGGCCGTTCCGGTCGCCATCGCCAGGGCGAGTACCACAGCTGTCAGGGATCTACGCATGTCGGCATGTCTATCCCATCGACGCTACGGCCCGGTGAACGGAATGGACGGACATCATGGAATGGGACGCCGGCGGTGACCGGCGCCCCATTCGGGATCGGCCCGATCAGCCGGCCGAACAACTCGCGGTGGGTGTGGTGTTGTTGCCGTTCTTGTAGAGCGTGATGCCGAAGTTGTTGCCGTTACCGTTCGGGCGGGCGGTCAGGGTTCCGCTGTTGCCGCTGATCGAGGCGTTCCAACTGTTCTGCAGGCTCTGGCCGCCATTCGTACGAATGCTGACCGTCCAGTTGTTGCTGCCGCTGACCGAGAAGTTCACGTTGAACCTGTCGCTCCAGTCCTCGGCGCGGCTCACGTTGACCGTGCAGCCACCGCTACCTGGCGGCGGGGTGGTGGGGCCCGGGCCGGGGTTGCCACCGCCACCCTCCTGCACCGTGATGTTGGAGCTACCGCTGCTCTGGTAACCCTCGGTGGCCATGATCTGGTAGTAGTGGTTACCCAGGTTCATGCCCCGAGCGGCCCACGCGTCGAAGTGGTTGGCGGTGGTGATGGTGCCACCCACCCGCTTCGAGGTCCGGACGCTCCAGTACTGGTAGAACGTCTGGGTGCCGTCGATGGAGGGCTGGTTGACCCGCTGGGTGCGGTAGATGTCGTACGTGCCGCCGTCGGTGTTGATGGTGCCCATGGAGTTCGCGCCCGGGGGCCGCCAGCTGCCCCAGCTGTCCACGATGTAGTACTCGACCAGCGGGTTCCTCGTCCACCCGTACAGGGTCAGGTACGAGTTGCCGTTCGGGTTGAACGAGCCCGAGTAGGTGACGCTCCGACGCGTACCCGGGTTCCAACCCTTGCCGGCGACGAAGTTGTTGACGTTGCTCCACTGGGTGCTGTATTGGCCACCGTTACCCATGGTCATGGAGACGTTGCCACTGTCTTTCCAGAAGGAGAAGAAGTAGCCGTTGTGGGTGCCCTCCTGGTTCGAGGTCACCGTCTGGGCGTGGGCCGGGCTGGCCACGATCGCCGTGGCTCCGGTCGTCACCAGCGCTACGGCACAGGCCGCGCCGATGAGTGTCCTGAGGCGTCCTCGCCCGCGGATCCTCGGTTGGTTCATGCTTCCTCCTCGTGACGGCTGGCCGATGGCCAGCAGTGCGCTACGCGCCGGCGAGGTGCCGATGGTGGGGCAGCCGCCATCGGCCGCCGGTGTCGCACCGCGTGGTGGTGGTGGTGTGTCGGCCGTCGGTGCCGACGACCGGCCGAGTAGGCCGCGACAGTCGACGATCATCTAGACCCATCGATGGCCAACAGTATTGGCCGGACGATGTGCACGCGTCAACAACTTCCGGAAACACGGTGGAAATCAACGCTCCAGCGGGTGCCCGCACGATCAGCATCCACACTGCTCAGCAGCGTCAGTCGACAGCGACTCCTGGCTGCGACCACCGCCACCGCTGATCATGACGCCGCAGCTCGGGGCAGTGACAGCGAAAGTTCCAGCCAGCTTCCGGACGATTCCCCAGGCAACTGGGACATGATCCGCCCCGGTTCCGCCCGGCCCGATTTTGTTGGTGCCGATATCTCATGTGTACCGTTGGCGCGTCACGCGCAGGGTTCATGGTCATCCGGTGGGGAGTCGAGCGTTGCCCAACGACGCACTGTCCGACGCCGCCGATCCCGTGCCCCGCTCCCCCGGCGGCGTGCCGGACCCCGACCGCTCGGCCCGCGCCCGGCACTGGGTCGGCATCAGCAGCCTGGCCGGTGCGATCGCGCTGGCCGCGATAGCGGTCCCGCCGCTGCTGGTTCCCGACGAGCGACGACCGGACGGGGTCGGGTCAGCCGCCCCCGACGGGACGGTCGACCCGACGACCACGGCAACCCTCCCCGGTGGCGCACCGACCACGGCACCCGGCGCGGCCGGCAGCGGACCCACCACGGGTCCGACCCCACCGAGTCGCGCACCGGACTCCACCCCGCAGCCCGCCGGGTCGCTCCCGGGCCCGGCACCGAACCGGCCCACCCGGACGGCGGCCCCGCCACCGTCGGCCACGACAGGCGACGCCACACCCCCGGCGTCGTTCCGCCCGGTGAGCGTCGAGGCCGAGGATCCCGGCAACCTGCTCAGCGAGGGTGCCGGGATCGTCGACTGCGCCGCCTGTGCGGGTGGGGCCCGGGTGCGCTACCTCGGCCGGCTCACGGCCTACCTCACCACGGCCACCGCCGGGGAACGCACCATCACCGTGAGCTACTCGACCAAGGGGGACCGTCAGCTCAAGATCTCCATCAACGGTGCCGCACCCACCACCCACCATCTCACCGGCACCGCCTGGGACACTCCCCGCACCTTCCAGTACGCCGCCACCGTCCCGGCGGGCCGGGTCAGTTTCATCTTCTACAACGACACCGGTCCGCCACCCGACATCGACAAGATCTCCATAAGCTGACCGCGACCAGTGAACCGCTTCGTCGCGTACGTCGCCCTGTGCCGCGCCCTGTTGCTCGGCCGTTTGGCGCTGACCTTGGCGGCGGTCGGCGTCGGCATCCGGCTCGTCGACGACACCTGGCGGACGGTGGCCACCCTCGCCGTCATCGCCGTGGCCACGAGCGTGCAGGTCACCGTGTTGAGCCGATGGCCGACCGCCATCCGGTGGCGGCTGTGCTTCCTGACCGTCGACACCGCCATCATGATCACCGTACTGGTGCTCAGCGGCGGCGGGGTCGCGTTCTTCTGCTACGCGGCGGGCTTCGCCGCGCTCACCGGCGCCCTGCTGGGTGCCCGGGCGTTCCCCCTGTGGATCGTCGTCGCCGGGCTCGGGCTGGCCGTCTCCACCCAGCTGCTGCGCTCCGGGGACACCGTGGACTCCGTCGCCGCCCCGTTCGTCCTCGCCTTCCCGATGATCGACATCGTCTGTGGGTACGGTGCGGCCGTGGTGACCGCCGCGGTGACCCGCTACCTCGACGCCTCGGTGGCGGCGGTGGCCAGCGCCCAGCACTCGGCGGTGGCCTCCGAGCGGGCACGGTTGGCCCGCGAGCTGCACGACTCGGTCGCCAAGACGCTCCGCGGCGTGTCGTTCGCCGCCGTCGCGCTGCCCACCCTGCTGCGCCGCCAACCCGACCTGGCCGAGGAACTCGCCAGCACCGTCTCCGCCGGTGCCGACACCGCGATCCGGGAGGCCCGGGAACTGCTCTCCGGGTTACGCCGGGATCCGCTGGACCGACCACTGGCCGCGCACCTGCGGCAGACCTGCCAGGAGTGGTCCGGGCGGACCGGGGTACGGGTGCACCTCGACGTGACCACCGTCGAACCGACACCGGCGGCCCGGTACGAGCTGGCCCAGGTGCTGCACGAGGCGCTGGAGAACGTGGCCCGGCACGCGAACGCGACACTCGTCCAGGTTGGTCTGCACGAACGGGAAGGGCATGTGGTGATGACGATCCGCGACGACGGCTTGGGCTTCGCCCTGCCCCCCGACCTGACCGCACTCTCCACGGCGGGCAGCTTCGGCATCATCGGGATGACCGAGCGCGCCCAGGCGGTCGGCGGCACGCTGCGACTCGACTCCGGTGGTGGGCAGGGCACCACGGTGGTGGCCCGGGTCCCGCTCTCGCCCGCCACGGTCGCCGCCGCGACCCGACCCGGTGCCTGGTCGCCGTGATCGAAGTCCTGATCGTCGATGACAATCCGATCGTCCGGATGGCGTTGCGGGGCTGGCTCACCAGCGCCGACGACGTGACAGTCGTCGGCGAGGCGCCGGACGGCCGGACCGCGGTGACCAGCGCCCAGCGACTGCGTCCGGACGTGATCCTGCTGGACCACCGGATGCCGATCGCCGACGGGCTCAGCGTGGTCGGTCACCTCGCCGAGCTTTCCCACGTCCTCGTCCTGACCAGTGACGACGCCGACGAGTTGATCGCCGGGATGCTGCGCGGCGGCGCCCGCGGCTATCTGGTGCACGGCGAGTTCGACCCGGCGGAACTGCTGCGCGCGGTGCGGGCCGTCGCCGCCGGCGAGGGCTGGCTGTCGCCGCGCAGCGCCTCGGTCACCATCGCGGCGCTACGTGAGCAGGCAGCCCGCGAGCAGGCCGACGCGGACCGGGAGGCACAGGTCCGGACGATGCGCGAGGGGTTCGGTCTGACCCGGCGCGAGCAGGAGGTGATGACGCTGTTGAGCGCCGGCCACTCGAACGCGGCGATCGCCCGTCGGCTGCTGCTCACCGAGAAGACGGTCAAGAACCACCTCGCCAACATTTTCGCGAAGTTGCAGGTAGGTAACCGCACCGAAGCGGTGGTGCGCTGGACGGGGCGACATTAGCGCCACCGGGTGAACGCGGTGCCCCGCCCCGCCGTCGTACTTGTCGACGGGCGCCAGCGCCCGGTACCACCGCGGATGGGGTAGCGATGAGCGACGTCAACGGGGCACGGAGCAACGACACCGGCGCAGACCCCGGGAGCAGGACAACGGCGGTCACCGCGCTCATCGTCCATGCCGGCGCGCCGGAACGGGCCGCCCTACGCGCCATGCTGGACACCGGTGGCCGGGTACGGGTCGTCGCCGCCACCGGTGACGGCGACGAGGCGGTCGCCCTGGCCCACCGGCTGCGCCCCACGGTGACCCTGCTGGACGACGGGGTCACCGCGTCCGGGCACTGGAATCTGGTGGACGCCCTGGCGCAACGCTCACCGGTGATCGTCATGACCGGTGCCACCGACTGCCCGACGATCGCGTCGTTGCTGCGTACGCCGGTGCGTGGCTGTCTGGTGCACGGCCACTTCGACGCCGCCGAGCTGCTGGGCGCGGTCAGCGCGGTCGCTGCCGGGCTGGGCTGGCTGTCACCGACGGCGGTGGCCGCCGCGAGTTGGGCGCTGCGCACCCGGGCACCGGGCTGTAGCGACCGACCCGGAGCCGCGTACCACGGGTCGTCACAGCAGGTCGTCGCCGCGGTCCAGGATCCCCCGCGCGGCCCGCAGCGCGTAGAACGACCGTGACCGTACGGTCCCCTCCGGTATGCCGATCCGGCTGGCCGCCTCGGCGACCGAGGCGCCACCGTAGTAGAGCTCGACAAGCACGGCGCGGTGCTCGGGGGTGAGCCGGTCGAGCGTCTCGGCGAGCACGAACCGGTCCGTGATCTCCTCGTACGCGTTCTCGGACGCCGGCATCCAGCCCACGTCCACCCCGTAGATCTCCGCCGGCCGGGCGGCGCGGGCCCGGGCGGCGTCGATCACCAGGTGCCGGGCCACGATGAAGAGCCACCGGCGGATCCGGTCCGGCTCGGTGGGAAGTTCCTCCAACCGGCGCCACGCCCGCAGCATGGTTTCCTGCACCAGGTCCTCGGCGAGTTCCCGCTGCCCGCGGGTGAGCCGGAGCAGGTAGTAGTACAGCGCTTGGGCGTTCGCGGCGTGGATGTCCCGCATCCGGCTCACCGGGTCGGCGCCGGTGCGCGCCGACGGGCAGACGTCGGTGTTCACTGCTGTCTCCTCCGGGCCGGATGATCTTTCCGCGCCCACGTGGGACGCTAACGACCACCCGGCCCGGGACGCCTGAGTCGAAGGGCCCAGACAGGCCCAGGCTCGGTCCCGGTTACCAGAGCTGATCCGGCTCGACCGGCGGCCGTTCCTTCGGGCGGTGCGAGCCGGGCTTGCAGCCCGCGAAGGGACCGTTGCCGCTGCGGAGGGTGTCCATGGTGGGCCAGAGATAGCTCTGGTGCCAGGTGGCCGGGTCGGAGAGCTGCGCCTGCGGGCCGGTCCGCTCCTGCCAGGCCAGCCAGAGCCCGTGCAGGTAGGCGATCGCCTCCGGATGCTCACGCCACCGAGGACACCAGGGCGATGAGGAGGTGACCTCGCCGCCGTAGACCGGCAGCAGCAGACTCTCCACCCAGTACGAGAGCCGCCGCAGTTCCTCGCCGTACTCCGGTCCGTCCAGATAGAGGATGAAGAACGGCGTGGCCTCGGGCGGCTCAGGCGGCGGTGGTTCCGGTGGCGACTGCTCCAGCACCGGCTCGCCCGGCTCGATGGGCTGCGTCATCTCTCTCCCCTCCCCGGTCAGCACGTCAGCGTGCTCTCGTCACCGGGCTCGACACCGAGGGCGGCGGTGAACCGCTGGTACGCCTCGACTCGGGCCTGCACCTGGGCGGGGTTGCCGCCCCCACACTCCAGGGCGCCGTTGATGGTCCGGATGGTCTCGCCGAATCCCCCGCCGCCGGTGATCGCGGAGTGCGCGGTCGTGGTGCCCGCGCCGCTCTGCGTCATCCAGAACCACAACGCGGTCTGCCACGCCACCGAGTCGTCCTCCCGCACCAGGTCCGGGTTGTTGAGCAGGTCCAGACCGAGCGCGTCACCGGCGGCCTTGTAGTTGGTGTTCCAACTGAGCTGGATCGGCCCTCGCCCGTGGTAGGCGCTCTGACCGGCGGGGCATCCGTAGGGCTGTCCGGCGTCGCAGTAGTTCCCCCACGCCGCCCGGTTGATCTCCTCGATGTGCACCAGGCCACCGGACTCGTGGTCGATGTTGGCCAGGAAAGCGGCCAGCTCGCGCTTGCGGGTGACCTCGTCGCCGGTCCCGGCGAAGGCGGGGAACTTCGCCATCGCGTCGGTCAGGCCGGCGTAGGTGTAGAAGGAGTTCCGGTTGGGGAACATGGCGGCGAAACTCGACGCGCTGAGCGCCGCCGCCCCGTCGCCGTCCTCCGTGGGGTCGTCCGGGTCGTCCTGGGCGGGAAGCGCGGTGGCGGTCTCATCCGGCTCCGGTGGCGAGTCGTCGGTGTCCGACTCCTCGTCGGCGTCACGGGTGTACTTCGGGAAGAGCCCGCGGACCTGGAACGCGTAGG
Organism: Micromonospora endophytica; assembly: GCF_003236305.1. GTDB lineage: Bacteria > Actinomycetota > Actinomycetes > Mycobacteriales > Micromonosporaceae > Micromonospora > Micromonospora endophytica. Next base: position 7,180 of record NZ_POTX01000176.1, read on the forward strand.
TGCCCAGAGCGAGGACGGGCATGCCGCCCTGAGCCTCGACCGTCTCCAGGCCGATGTCCCAGGCCATCAAGGTCAGGCTGAGGTGGTCACCGGCCACCTTCTGGTCCTTCAACAGCTGCCCGGTCTTGTCAGCCAGGTGGCAGAAGTACCGGGCGTGGGCGTGGATCGAGTCCTCCGCGTCGAGCACGGAGGCTTCGCCGCTGTCGTCGTCGTCCTCGCCGAACTCGTCGAAGACCTCGGGCGTCAGCTGCGACAGCCCCTTGCGGCCCTGCGGTCCTTCCTTGTCCGCGTCCCACTGCGACGCGTAGTCGATCTGCGCCGCGAGGATCACCGGGGTGAGCAGCGTGCACTTCTTGGCCGCAGCCTTTATCGGGTCGACCAGGTCCTCGTCGGGCACCGCCGTCGCCTTGAATTCGCCCCGGCCGTCACCACCTGACAACTCGATCAGGACGGTGGCGTGGGTCGCCTGATCACTGGTGTCGTCCGGCTCGGCCGAGTTCGAGGTCATCTGCGAGCCGCCGGCCATGGCGAAGATGGCAAGCAGCACGACCAGCGCCAGGAGCGCCAGCACCACCAGCGGGAACGCCCCGAGCATCGAGACGAACAGCCAGAGCAGCTTGGTCGCGTCAGGCTTGAATATCGAACTGGCAGCCGTGTGGGCCGCCCGGGCCTTGTTCACCGCCATGGTGGTCAGCCGACCTGTCGGAACTCGCGGCGGCTCCAGCTCGCCGCCGCACGGTCGGTGATGGCCTGCACCTCGGCCTTTGCCGCCGCGGCGATCACCGCGGCGTCGGGCTCCTTGTACCAGGGGCGCAGCCGGATCAACGCGGGCCGGATACCGGTGGCCAGCAACAGGGCGGTGCCCTTGGGCAGGGCTCGGATCTTGTCCGCCGGCAGCACCTGCTCCTGGCGGTACGACACGGATCGGGACGAGCCGTCCCTGGACCGGGAGTAGGTGGGGGTACGCACGTCGTGCTGGCCGACCAGCCTGGCGACCTTGTCGACGAAATCGGCGTCGTCCAGTCCGGCGCCGAGCAGCTTGATGGTGGCGGCGCTCCAGAGCGCGTCCATCCCCGGCTCGCCCCAGACCCGTACGCCCTGCCGGTAGCTCTGCAACAGGGTGACCACGCTGATGCCGCGCGAGCCGAGGTGGCTGTAGAGGTCGGGCAGGTCGGAGATGCGGCACACGTTGGCCGCCTCGTCCAGGATGGCGGTCATCGGTGGGTCGAGCCGTCCGCCCATCCGTTCGGCGGCGACCACAGCCGCGCGGATGACGGCGTCGGCCAGCCCGGCGATCACCCCGGCAGCCGAGCCGCCGCCGTCCTTGGAGAGCAGGTAGAGGGTGTCCCGACCGAGGACGTGCTGCTCCGGGACGAACTGCGGGCGGTGCGGGTCGGGGCTGACCCAGGCGAGGATGTCCGGGTCGAGCAGGCAGGCGACGCACTGCCGGGCGGTCTCGTAGATGCCGTCGCGGGTCTCCACGGCGCCGCGTACGGTGCCCTGAAGTTGGTCGGCCATGGCCGTCATGCCGACGTCGCGGAGCAGGTCGACCGGGGTCCGGTCGGCCGGGTCGGCGAGCCAGGCCAGCAGATCGTTGATGGAGGCGCCGCTGCGGGAGGCGGCGAGGAAGAGCGCGGTCAGGGTGTTCTGCGCCGCCGCGATCCAGAAGTCCTTCTTGGAGGAGTCGTCGTTGACCGAGCTGACGAAGTGGCCGGCCAGCCGCCGCGCGCCCTCGATGGTGTCGCAGCCGCTGAGCATGTCCCACCACATCTCGCGTTCGCTGTACGCGATGCCCTGCGGGTCGAAGGTCCACACCCGGCCGACCTTCATCCGTTCCTGCCGGGTCACGGTGAACACGTCGGACTTGTTCGAGGTCAGCAGGACCGGCCCCGGTGCCCGCAGCACCCGCGGGATGGCGATGCCGGTGGACTTGCCCGCCCGCGGCGCCATCAGGTCGAGCTCCACGTCCTCGTAGGAGGAGCGCAGTTCCGGTCCGGCGGGCACCAGGTCGCCGAGCAGGTTGCCGGTGTCGTCAGGGCTCAGGTTCGCGGCGTTCCTGAGGGCCGGCCGCAGGTCGCGGGCGCGGGCCTCGATTCCCTTGCCGATCATGGCGCTCAGCTCGCTGGGGCGGGCCAGGCTACGGGGTTCCCGGAGCCGGCGTACGACCCCGCGGGCGAGCAGCATCGCCGGGGTCGCACCGAGCAGCACCAGCGCGACCGCCCAGCCGTACACCAGGTACGACGGCATGCCCGGCCAGTGCCTGTCGGTGGCCCCGCTGACCAGACTGACGTAGACGTCCAGGGTGAACGGTGGTGGCTGCCAGCCGTGGCCCCTGATCAGGGCGGCGAGGGTGCCACCGAGCCAGAGCGGCACGAAGATCACGATGTTGAGTGCGGCGAAGCCGGGGATCAGCCACGGCAGGTACTCCGAGCCGATCCCACCCCGGCGACTCATGCCTGCCCCGGTTCGTGGTCCGGCCAGCCGTGCCGACCGGCTGCGGGGGCAGCGGCCACCGGCAGGTCACCGCCGGTCACGGCGCGCACCGCGGCGGCGCGTTCGGCCAGCAACCGATCGGCCTCACCGTTGGCGATCCAGCGGGTGTTCGTGTCGTGCAGGTGGCGTTCGGTGTCGGTGATCGCGACCCGGATCGGGATGCCGGGACGACCACCCACCTTGATCAGGAACCGGCCCCGGCCGGGTGGTTCCTCGTTGCCGCCGTCCTGGGCCCACCCGGGCGGCGAGGACCACGACGAGACCAGCTCGATCTCCCGCCGCGACAGTCCCACCACCCGCCCCAGGTCCTCCATCTCGGCCCTGGGCAGCCCGGCACAGGCCACCATGCCCGCGCGTTCGACGAAGCCCCGGGCCTTGGCCTTGTCGGCCTCGCTGCCGAGCGCCTCGGCGTCCTTCAGGGTGTGGGTGATCTTCGCGTCGGCGAGGCCGAGGGAGCGGTTGAGCCGGGTGAGCGCGTCGATCCGGTCGACGATGCCGGAGGCGGCCCGCAGCGGACGCCACAGCTCGTCGAGGATGGTGAAGAACCAGCGGCGGGGTGCCAGCCCCGCGTCGGCCAGGGCGTGCGAGGCGGCCACCGTACCGAGCCCGTCGGACCAGGCGGCGAGCATCGCGGCGGCGGTCAACTGCCCGTCGGCCTCGCCGATGCGGGAGATGTCGATACAGACGGCGGTGGCGTTTGGGTCGATCCTGGTCGAGGTCTCCGAGGCGAAGGTGTCGCCGAGCGGGCCGTCGAGGATGCCGAGCAGCGACCGGTGCAGCGGGTCGACGGCGTCGCGGTAGCGGGACTCCTGACCCCGGTCGAGGGTCACCTGCCGGACCCGCGGCGGCCCCTCCGCCAGCACGCTGAGCAGTTGCGGCAGCCGGAACGTCCGACCCGCGGGGGTGCGATCCCGCAGGTGCCGCAGGCAGGCGGAGAGCACCGACTGCTCGTGGTCGCTGATCGGTGCGCCCCGGACGATGGTGAGCAGCGCCGCCATCATGTTGAGCACCCGGCCGTGGGTCTCGGCGTCCAGAGCCTGCCCCGCCTGGCCACCGATCTTCGCCGCGGCGGCGCCCATGGCGCCCGGGTCCAGGATGTTCAGCCCGCCGACGCCGCGAGCGATGGAGATGACCTGCCCGCCGAGGGCGCGGACCGTGTCCGCGTAGTCGGGTTTGAGGTCGCCGAGCACCAACGGTACGACGCCCTGGGCGCTCAGCCCGATCAACATCCGGTTGATCAGCGTCGACTTGCCCAGACCGGGCATGCCGAGCATGAACAGTGACGGGTTGGAGATGTACCGGGCGCGGGTGAACCAGTTGAGCGGGTCCCCGCAGACCGTGGCCCCGGTGTGGATGTGCTGGCCGAGCGGCACGCCGGTCATCGGTGCGCCGGAGCCGGAGGCGAAGGGCCAGAGCCCGCAGGCCTGCACGGTGGTCGCCCGCCACATGGTCGGCGGGTCCAGCGCGGCCACCCGACCACCACCGAGGGCGTACGAGCCGCGGTGCGGCACGTTGTCGTCCGCGTTGGCCCGGGCCAGTCGCCGCAGGTACCGCTGCTCGGCCGCCTCCTCCTGGGCCCGGTGTCGACGTTCGCGGCGCAGCGTGCGTGGGGTCTGCCGGCCCGTCTCGTCGAGTTCCCGGGCCTGCTCCTCGGCCGGTGGGACGACCAGGTCGGACATCGCGGTGGCCGGTCCGGAGGCGTGCCGCGGCCAGCCCGCGCCGAGGTCGAGCAGCCGGGCACCGCCGGCGCGGATGGGCGTCACAACGCCTCCTTCAGTTCGTGCGGCACCATCGTCTGCTCCCAGGGCAGGATGCCCACCGGAAGCGCGCAGGAGAACGCGGCGGCCTGCATCCGGTCCGCCGGACGCATCGCGATGCGGGTGGCGCCGAGCAGGTTGCGAACCGTCACGTCGGCGTCGCGTACCTCGGCGGCCGAGTCGACGGTCAACGTCACCAGCATCGAGAACTCCACCAGGCCCGCGCCGGAGGCCTCCTCCGCCGCGGTCTGCTCGGCGGCCTCCATCTCCGAGGCCGCGCGGGCCCGGACCAGGCCCCGGGTCGAGTTCGCCATGAACTGGGCGGACCGGCGGTCCGACTCGACGATCTTGGCTGAGGTCGCCGGGTCGATCGGGCGGTAGACCAGGGCCACCCGCTTGCGGCGGATGCCCAGCGCCGGGTCGAGCAGGCTGCGCAGCACACCGGAGCGCACGGTGCCGCGCGGCGCCAGGGTCAACAACCAGCTGCGGGAGACCCCGGAGTCGTGCTGGTAGTGGGTGACCGTCTCGACGGCGGCTGCCGGCCCGGCGTCGGCCCACTCCAGCCCGGTGCCACCGTACTGGGCACGTACGTCGAGCATCTCCGCGGCGACGGCCGGGTCGTACGCGACCCGGACGACCTCGGCGATCCGCTCGGCCGACAGCGGGTCCGCCGAGCCGCCGCCGGCGGCGACCAGCCCGCCCAGCACACCCGGCAGCCGCAGCGCCAGGTCGGCGAGCATGGTGTCGTGGTCGCGCCGGGCGCCGCCGGGCGCCGAGTAGGTGAGGGTGAGGAAGGTGTTCATCTCCGACGACGCGTCCGGGTAGGTCTGCACCACCTCCTCCATCACCGCCCGGGCGGCGGGCGGCGCATCCGGGGAGATGCGGCCCAGCACCTCGGTGGCCAGGCGGGTGCCGGGGTCCGGTGCGGTCTCGACGACCACTGAGGCGCCCCGCAGGCCCGGCTCGTGCGACAGCCGGGACAGCCACTCCCCCCACAGCGCCACCCAGGTGTCGACCTGGTCGGGGTCGACGAGCGAACCGCCGTCCGGCTCACAGCTGAGCACGATCGTGTACTGGTGGCGGTTGCGGTGGTAGAGCACGCCGAACGGGCGGTCGTACGGGTCACGCCCCTCCAGCATGGTCACCCGGCTCAGCAGACCGGGTGGGCGGAACCGGCCGCCCGGACGCGCCGACAGCGGCCCGGAGGCGTACAGGTGCTGGCCCTTGGACTTGCGGCGCAGCCAACCGACCCGTACCGCGGCCATGTCGTAGACGTTGCGACCGTCGGCGGTGCGGATCGCCAGCGGCGCGAGGAGCAGCGCGAACGGCAGCCCCACCACCAGGGCCGCGTTCAGCGAGACCATCGAGGAGATCAGGACCAGCACGAGCCCACCGAACAGGCCGATGGTCCCGACCAGTCCCAGCGAGCCCAGCCCGGCCTTGCGGGGGCGACGCCAGTTGCCGTACGTCGGTGTCTTCAGGGATTCCGCGGTCGTACTCATGATGGTCCTTCTCCTTGTCCCGGCATCAGCTAGTCACTGTGGCGATCGGGAAGTGCGCCGCTGGCGATGTTGCTGGCGTGCTTGTGGGTGCTGGCCGCGGCCTGTACCGCCGTAGCGGCGACACCGACCGTGGCGGCCGCGACGCCGGCCGCGCCCCGGGCGACCCGCCCGACACTCGACCCGCCGCCGCCGGAAGCAGCGCCGGATGCACCGGGGGCGGTCCCTTGCTTTGCTGCGTGGCTGTTTTTGTGGTGAGTAGAACCGTCGGAGGCGTGGACCATGTTTCGGTTCGCGAGGACGCCACGGAGGCCACCTGCGGCACCGCCCGCCGCCAAGCTACCTCCGCTCGCCCCCCGGGACGGGCCGGCGGAAGC
>NZ_POTX01000177.1 GCF_003236305.1 Micromonospora endophytica
CTCCCGATACAAACGCACCGCACGTTCACGCAGCTCATCGGGGTACTTCTTCGGTGCTGCCACGGATGACTCCCTTCAGCTCCATCAGAGCATGATCGAAAGCCTCCGAGCTACCGGGGGAACCTCAGCGGACGAGGGCCGTGAACCCCTGTCGATCGGTGTCAGCGACTAGCCTCCAGCGTCAAGGACTTGCCGTCCCGCACCAGCGGTTGACAGCTGTTGTCGTGCATCTCGCTGACTTCCTGCTGACTGGCCTCGATAAGGCGATGGTGTGCTCACCGGGCACTTCCTGAGGCGGGGATAGGTCTATACGGGGACAACCTGGATCCGTCTGCGCCCACGCCGAGTGCGCAGGCATTGCCGGATGGAGATGAGTATGTTTAATCTTGGCACCAACGCATCACAGTGTGTTACCTATCTGAAGATCGGGGTCCTTGATGCACGAGATGGTCCAGGTACCCCTCGCCGACTTGCTGTACGACCAACAGAACGCTCGGTTGGAGACCCCGCAGCCCAGTCAGCAGGCGACCGCACTGGCTCTCGCGAAGGCTCACGGCAAGTCGGTGTTGAAGCTCGCCGAGGACATCGTCAAGATGGGCCTGGACCCATCTTCTTTGCCGATCGTCGTGCCGACTGGCAGCCAGCGAGAGCAGTACAAGGTGCTGGAAGGTAACCGTCGAACCCTCGCCCTGAAAGCCCTTGAAACGCCGTCGCTGCTCGCAACGGCACTCGGCCCAGTCGAGAACCGCCGCCTGAACGCCCTGTCGCGCCAGTTCGCCAATCGGCCTATCAGCAAGGTGACCTGCGTTCTCTTCGACACCCAGGAAGAGGCTCTTCCATGGGTGATCCGCCGGCACACGGGCTATAACGACGGCGTTGGCTTGTCCGAGTGGGACGCTAATCTGACTGACATCTTCCTCACTCGCCATGGTGCGGCCGGCCGTACAGCCAGGCCGCGCAACCCCGGAGGACAGGTCCTCGACTTCGTCAACCGCATCGACGGTGAACACGGGCAGAGCAATAAAGGTCTCATGACCAACCTGGAGCGCCTCGTAAACACCCCGGAGGTGCGACAGGCGTTCGGCCTGGAAAGAATCGACGGTGTCCTGGTGTCGAAGTTGCCCGTGGAGGAGGTCATCAAGCCGCTACGCCGTGCGGTGGTCGACCTGCGCAGCGGCACGACCAGGGTTGGCGACATCTACACCAAGAAGGATCGCCTCGCCTACCTAGAGAAGCTGAAAGAAGAGAGCCCCGACGACCTGCCCGATCTAACCCGAGCGACAGCCGAACCAGTCACGCTCGATGACCTCAAGCCGGGTGCCACCCGCAAGCCGGCCAAAGCCACCCCCAAGCCCAAGGCCACTCCCAAGCCCAAGGCCACGCGGGTCCGTCGCAGCACCATGGTGCCCCCCGACTGCAGGGCCAACGTCACAACGCCGCGAATCAACGCTGTCTACAACGAGATCAGAACGCTCAACGTCGAGCAGTACCCCAACGCCTGTGGGGTGTTACTGCGAGTGTTCCTCGAACTCAGCGTGGACCACGAGATCCAGCGGGCGCAGCTGATGACTGACCAAGAGCGGACGACTGCCAACCTGGCCAAGCGGCTCAAGAAGGTGAGTGCCCACCTTGAGGCTTCCGGTAGGATTCCGCTCCAACTACGCCGAGCGGTCGACAGGATTGCAGACAGCCAGGCTGTGATCGCTGCCTCGGTGTTCAACATGAACCAGTACGTGCACAACGAGTACGTTTACCCGCGCCCACAGGAGCTCCAGACCGCGTGGGACGAGTTGCAGCCATTCGTCGAGAAGCTGTGGCCCTAGCACATCGAGAGGTCATGATGCTGCACTCCCCCGACAGGTACCCATCCCCCCTGCGTTACCCAGGCGGGAAGGGCAAGGTCGCCAACTTCCTCAAGCTGGTGTTCCTCGAAAACGACCTGCTTGGCAGCGAGTACGTCGAGCTCTACGCCGGCGGCGCCAGCGTTGCCCTCTCGTTGCTGTACGAGGACTTCGCCTCCCATGTGCACATCAACGACATCAACCGCAGCATCTACGCCTTCTGGAAGGTAGCCCTCGACGATCCGGAGGGGCTGTGCCGAGCTATCACCGACACTCCTGTGACCGTCGAGGAGTGGAAGCGGCAGAAGGCGATTCAGTCCGCTACCGACCCTACCGAGCTGGAGCTGGCCTTCTCCACGTTCTACCTCAACCGCACCAACCGCTCCGGCATCATCGCCGGCGGCATTATCGGTGGCCACGAACAACAGGGCGGCTGGAAGATCGACGCACGCTACAACAAGGCGGAGCTGTGTCGGCGGATCCGCAAGGTCGCCCGGTTCCGCTCTCGTATCAGCCTCACCGGCGCAGATGCGGCAGCAATGTTGGGTGACATCGCCACGCGACCGGCCCGGTCCACGTTTGTCTACCTCGACCCGCCCTACTACGTAAAGGGCAAGGGCCTCTACGACAACTTCTACAAGCATCAAGATCATGTCGATATCGCGCAGGCGGTTCAAGCCCTGCGCTGCCCGTGGGTGGTGTCGTACGACGCGGTGCCAGAGATCCTCAGCCTCTACGGCTCCATCCGGTCACTGCGCTACTCCCTCAACTACAGCGCCGCCGAGAAGCACCGCGGCTCCGAAGCAATGTTCTTCTCTCAGGACCTGGAGATACCGTCTACCGGCACCGCGGCCGGCATCACTGTGAAGCAGGTCAACCTAGCTCGCCAGGCCACCCTGATCTAGGACACTGGCCGCAGGCGCGGGTGTCAACCCTGAGGTGCCGCTCTCGATCGAAGGCAAGAGAATCCGGCGTCAAGCCATCCCGTCTGCCATCGATCCGCCCCTTGGGGGAGCGGCCACCGCCCGGCCCGCCACGTCAAGCGGGCCTTGACGCACGGACGCCCTTGCTGATCGGGCTGAGCCGGCTTTCGTGTTACGGACCGTGCCCCCCGGCCGACACCGCCCCATGCTTGGGGCTTGCCACGCGGACCTAGCGGCGCGTGACCTGCGCCGCGCCGCACAAGCGCGGCGCGGCCGGAGTCGGAGCGCCAGCGGAGCGACGGACGCGCGCCCAGGCGGCGGCGCGTGCGGCCCGTTCAGGGCCGCCTTGACCCTGTGCACAGACTTTGAACGCTGCCGCTTATTGACAGGCTCGTTGCAGCCGCTCGACCGCAACGAAGATCTGCTGTTCGGGACCTGGTCGGCTCGGTCGCCACTCAAGGAGTAGGGGGCGGGCGGTATCGAGGAGTCCTGCCAGCTCATCCGCTGTCGTCGGCTCGGGTAGCGCATCAAGCGCGGTGATTGCGCTCACGGTCGCCTGATGTCGATGAGCGTTCATGGGGGTGTCCTGCCAGCCGGGCGCGCTCCGCCACTCTTGCACGCGTTCGTACACCTCGGCTGCGGCAGATCGGATTAGGAATGCCCGCTCGCGAGGTGTGAGCGTTGGGGTGTTGGGGCGGCTGACGGGTTCCTGCGGCGGCGTGTCGGCGTCGCGCATGGCGGCGATCGTACCGGCGGCATGATCGAAGCCGGTTCGCGCGTGGTGGGACGGGTCCGGGCGGGCGGTCAGCCAGAGGCGGCAGTCCACTCCGGGGCGAGGATGGAGTAGAGCAGGGAGTCGCGCCAGGCACCGTTGGTGAAGACGTGGTCGCGGAGGCGGCCTTCGTATTGCATGCCGAGTCGTTTGGCGACGCTGATGGAGGCGGCGTTGTCGGGGCCGATGGCGGCGGTGATGCGGTGGAGCCGGAGTTCCTGGAAGCCGTAGTCGGTGATGGTGCGGGCGGCGTCGGTGGCGTGGCCGTGGCCCCAGTGGTCGGCGTTGATGGCGTAGCCGAGTTTGGCGGCTTGGTGGCCGGTGAGTCCGAGGCGGGCGAAGCCGATCATGCGGTCTTTCGGGTCGGCTACGGCTAGGTAGTACTCGGTGCGGGGGGTTTGCTGTGCGCGGGTGACTGTGCCTTCGATCATGGCGACGGCGGCGGTGTGGTCGCGGCTGTCGAAGGAGAGCCATTGGGTGACGCGGTCGTCGCCGATGATCGCCAAGGCGTCGGCCGCGTCATCGGGTCGCATTTCGCGGAGGGTGATGACGCGGCCGGGGATGGTGATCGGGTACATGCGGTGATGGTGCCTTATCGGGGTAGGGCGTTGGCGGGGGTGTGGGTGAAGTGTTCGATGCCGTCGATGAGGTCGCGGGCGTCGTTGGCGTGGCCGGTGCGGGTGATGGCTTGGTGGACGCGGCGGACGGAGTGGACGATGCCGTTGATGCGCTGGTCGGCGGGGAGTTCGAGGACGGGTTCGAGGGCGTCTGCGGCGGCGTCGAGTTCGCCGTAGGTGACGCGGGCGATGGCGAGGTTGGTGTGTGAGCCGGCTTGGTCGCCGAAGGCCCATGCGGGGTCGTAGCGGTCGGCGTACGCCTGGACGGCTTGCAGGGCGTAGCGCTCGGTGGCGGCGGCTTCCTCGGGGAGCCAGGCGAGGGCGTCGCTGGCGTAGTAGAGGGTGCGGGGCTGGTTGAAGGTGCAGATGCCGCCCATCTCGTCCATCTCATCGGGGCGCACGTGGGACCAGGCGTCGATGGATTCCTGGATGGCGGCCTTGGCGCGTTCGGCGTTGCCGAGTGCGGCGTAGGCGCGGGCGGCGCTGGCGGGTAGCCAGACGGCGGAGGTGCCGCCGGCTTGGGTGGCGTACTCGCGTCCGGCTTCGGCGTAGCGGACGGCTTCGGCGTAGCGGCCGGCCCAGTAGGCGACCAGGGATTGGAGGCCGCGGAGCCAGGCTTGCAGGCCGGGGTGACCAGCTTGGTCGGCGCAGAGCACGGCGGTGCGGGCTTGCAGCATGGCGGAGTGCGGGTCGGCCATGTCGTGGGAGACCTTGGCGAGCAGGCCGCTGGTGATGCCGGCGAGGAAGTGCAGGTCCCGCGATTGGGCTGGCTGTTGGCGACGTTCGAGCAGGGTGAACAGGGTGTCTTGGGTTTCGACCAGGTCCGGCAGGATCTGACTGACCGGGCGCTGTGGGTAGGCCAGGGCGAGGCGCTGCACGTCTTCGGTGAGCTGGGTGATGGCGGCCGGTGAGGTGGCTTCGGCGGCGAGCATGGCGTAGTGGCGGGCGCGTTGTGCGGCCATGGCGAGGAGTTTCCTTTCCGGGCCGGCGCCGAAGGGCTCGACAACGAGTTGTCGGCCTGGCGCAGGGGTCAACTGGTGGGATGCCCAGGGCTGCTGCAACTCGTCGACGGTCTTGCCGAACATGGCCTGCAACGCGCGCCGGGTGGCGGGTGTCGATGAGGCCAGGTCCCGTTCACCGCGCGCCAACCGGCCGAGGTGTCGGGCGCTGATCGCCGCACGGGGGTCCATGCGGCTGAACTCGTCGGCCAGTTCCTCGTACGTGCGGTCGCTCTGCTGGATCAGGTGCTCCAGCACGGTGCGAGGTTCGCGGCGGTCTCGGACCATCGTCGACGCCTTCCTGATGGGCTGTCTCCACGCTCGCCTGTCGGAGGTCCTGAACTCAATGCAGGTCCTCATGGTGTCCGCTCGATGTCCCCCAGAGGTGCAGGCTCGGGTCCTCGATCGGTCTCTGTCACCGGGTGTTCCATCTCCACATGGACGCATCACCCACCGCAATTGCATCCGCACCGAACGTAGAGGCATGCGGATCGACGCGGCAAGCGCGCCATTCCGGATCGACGGCGTCCTGAGCAGGGCCCGGGGCAGGCGCCGGTCAGGGACGCCGTCGGAAATGGCCACCAGCCCGCCTGCCTCGGTGCCCATCCATGCGAAGCGGAGGGAGGGGTCGTGATGGACCCGACGCCAGGTGACGTCTTCCACGTCGGTGCTGCGGCATCGGTGCAGTTCAGCGGCGTACGGTCGTTGACTTTCCGGGTTATCAAGGTGGGCGATCGGCCGACGTACCACGGGTGGGTCTGGCTGACCGGTTATGTCTTGGACCGGTCCGGCAATGCTGTGGATCGGCGGGAGATCTTCGTGCAGCGCGCGGGTCTGCGGCTGCTCGTGTCGGCTACCGCGCCCGCCGTCAGACGCGCACCACCTGGTCTTCGGAACAGTGCGGGGCGTCGGTTTGCACCGACGACGGTTTCGGCAGGGAGGAGTTTGCGGTGAGCAGGCATGCGGTCGGTGTCGTTCGCGCGGCATCGCGTATCGCCCGGCTGGATCCGGGTCAGGTGCGGCGGTTCCGGTTCCGTGGTGCTGCGTTCGGGCGACGTGGTTTGGCAGCGGAGCAGGTGTACGCCTTCTTGCGGGCGGTCGTCGACGAGTTGAGGGCGCGCGATGGCGTGGAAGCGGGCCTGCGTGCCGAGAACGCCCAGCTGAGGGTCGCGCTGCGCGAGTGGCAGAACCAGTGTGCCGGCCGAACGAACCGGCCTCCCAACGCGGGGCGTTGGCAGCCACCTAGACAGCCTGAATAGCCAGAGTGGCATGCCGAGAGCGCCGCTGACCTGGGCCGGTGTTGCTGGAGCGGGCGACGGGAATCGAACCCGCACCGTCAGTTTGGAAGACTGAAGCTCTGCCATTGAGCTACGCCCGCGTACGCCAGGAAACCTGGACGCGCCCGACAGCCTACCCAATGCCGACGGCGCCCGCGCGGCCGTATCCCGGCGCCGCGCCGTCATGATCCGCACAACTTCGGTGATGTTGCTGCCTCGGGCCGCACCGGAGGCAGCAACATCACCGAAAGTGTGGGAGCCGCCCACGATGCGTGCAGCGCACCGGTGGGTTGAATGTCGGCTTTGTCGTTGTTCGGCGCGTTGGGGGACGCCCCGGCACCCGGGTGTCGGGGGGACGGCATAGACTGCTGGTCGCCACGGGGTGTGGCGCAGCTTGGTAGCGCACTCGCTTTGGGAGCGAGGGGCCGTGGGTTCAAATCCCGCCACCCCGACTGCCGCAAGCGTGCGACAGCGCGCACCTGGGTGGCCGGCGCGTGGGGGAGCAGTGCCCGCGTCCGGCCCCTGGGTGCTGGTGGTCGTTCCCGCTGGCTCACCTACACTCGATGGGCTGAAAGAGCGCCCAAGACTCAACCGAGATCCCGTCAAGGAGTACGCCTGTGAAGAGCACCGTCGAGACTCTGAGCCCGACGCGCGTGCGGCTCGCCATCGAGGTGCCGTTCGTCGAGCTCGAGCCGAGCCTCAAGAAGGCGTACCGGGAGATCGGCCAGCAGATCCAGATCCCCGGCTTCCGTAAGGGGAAGGTGCCGCCGCAGGTCATCGACCAGCGGGTGGGCCGGGGCACCGTGCTGAACGAGGCGGTGCAGGAGGCGATCCCGCAGAACATCCTCTCCGCGGTCCGTGAGCACGACCTGAAGACCCTGGGCCGTCCCGAGGTCGAGATCACCGAGTTCAACGACGGTGACTCGCTGAACTTCACCGCCGAGGTCGACGTCCGGCCGGAGATCACCCTGCCCGACCTGTCGACGATCGAGGTCACCGTCGACGAGCTGAAGGTCGACGACAGCGAGATCGACGAGCAGGTGCAGGGCCTGCGCGAGCGCTTCGCCACCCTCAAGACCGTCGAGCGGGCCGCTGCCGAGGGCGACTACGTCCAGCTCGACCTGCGGGCCACCGTCGACGGCGAGGAGGTGCCGGGCGGTTCGGCCACCAACATCTCCCACGAGGTGGGCAGCAAGCAGCTGCTCCCGGGCCTGGACGAGGCCGTCGTCGGTCTCGCCGCCGGCGAGGACACCACCTTCACCACCCAGCTCGTCGGTGGCGACTTCGCCGGCCGGGACGCCGACGTCGTGGTGACCGTGCGGACGGTCAAGGAGAAGGAGCTGCCCGCGCTGGACGACGACTTCGCCCAGCTGGCCAGCGAGTTCGACACGATCGAGGAGCTGCGTGGCGACCTGCGTGAGCGGGTCACCCGGGGCAAGCGGGTCGAGCAGATCTACGCCGCCCGTGACAAGGCGCTGGAGCAGCTCGTCGAGGCCGCCGACGTGCCGGCGCCGGAGGGCGTGATCCGCGACGAGGTGGAGAGCCGCAAGCAGGCGATGGCCGACCAGCTGGAGCGCATCGGCGCCTCGATGGAGGACTACCTCGCCGCCGAGGAGAAGACCGAGGAGCAGATCGACGCCGAGCTGACCGAGGCCGCCACCCAGGGCGTCAAGGTCCAGCTGCTGCTCGACACCCTCGCCGACGCCGAGGACGTGCAGGTCTCCGACGACGAGTTCGGCCACGAGATCGTGCACCGCGCCCAGCGTGCCGGCATGGCGCCGCAGCAGTACTACGACCAGCTGGTCCGCTCGGGTGCCGCCGGCGCGGTCTACGGCGACGTCCGGCGGGGCAAGGCGCTGGCCGCGATCATGGAGCGCATCACGATCAAGGACGAGGCCGGCAACGTGGTCAGCCTGGACGCGCTGCGTGAGGCGAGCGAGGCGGAGCACGGCCACGAGCACTGATCGCCGGGTGGGGCCACCGTCCGCCGGTCGCGGTGGGTGGTGGCCCGATCCCTTTCCGGGTACGCCTTCGGCGGGTCTGCGCTGAGAGCGAACAGTGCCCGGAGCGGGCTTCTGGCCCCCGGCCGAGCGGTTAGTGTCGGACAGGACGGTACGGAGAGCGAAGGGCTGCCATGACCGACATGCACATCCCACCGACGTCGCGCCGGGCGATCGATGCCCGCGGTGGCGACTCAATTGGCAACCTCGACGACTCGGTCTACAACCGGTTGCTCAAGGAACGCATCATCTTCCTGGGCAGCGAGGTGAACGACCAGGTGGCCAACCGCATCTGCGCGCAGCTGCTGCTGCTCGCCGCGGAGGACCCGGACCGGGACATCTTCCTCTGGATCAACTCGCCGGGTGGTTCGGTCTACTCCGGCATGGCGATCTACGACACCATGCAGTACATCGACAACGACGTGTCGACCGTGGCGATGGGCATGGCGGCCTCCATGGGCCAGCTGCTGCTCTGCGCGGGCACCAGGGGCAAGCGCTACGCTCTCCCGCACGCGCGGATCATGATGCACCAGCCCTCCGGCGGGATGGGCGGCACCGCCGCCGACATCGCCATCCAGGCCGAGCAGATGCTCTACACCAAGCGGATGTTCCAGGAGCGGGTCGCCTTCCACACCGGGCAGTCCCCGGCGCAGATCGAGGCGGACTCGGACCGGGACCGCTGGTTCACCGCCCAGGAGGCCGTGGACTACGGCTTCATCGACAAGGTGATCACCGGGGCCGCCCAGGTTCCCGAGGGCGCCGGGACCCTGAGCTGATCGAGGAGCAGACGATGACCGACCTGAGCCTGCCGCCGCAGTTCGCGGCCGTGCACAACCGTTACGTCCTGCCGTCCTTCGTCGAGCGCACCTCGTACGGGGTCAAGGAGTCCAACCCGTACAACAAGCTCTTCGAGGACCGGATCATCTTCCTCGGGGTCCAGGTGGACGACGCGTCGGCAAACGACGTGATGGCCCAGCTGCTCACCCTGGAGGGGACGGACCCCGACCGGGACATCATCATGTACATCAACTCGCCCGGCGGCTCGTTCACCGCGATGACGGCGATCTACGACACCATGCAGTACGTCCGCCCGGACATCCAGACCGTCTGCCTGGGCCAGGCCGCGTCGGCGGCGGCGGTGCTGCTCGCGGCGGGCACCCCGGGCAAGCGGATGGCGCTGCCGAACTCGCGGATCATCATCCACCAGCCGGCCACCGAGGGCGGCTACGGGCAGGGCTCGGACATCGAGATCCAGGCCCGGGAGATCCTGCGGATGCGGACCCAGCTTGAAGAGATGCTCTCCCGGCACTGCAACCGGGCGGTTGACCTGGTCCGTAAGGACATCGACCGGGACAAAATCATGACGGCCGAGGAGTCCCGCGAGTACGGGCTGGTCGACACGATCCTCAGCAGCCGCAAGAAGGGTCTACTGGCCGCCAACGCAGCCAGCTGACCGGTACCGGGCCAGGGGTCGGTCGGTTCTGTCGCCGGCCGACCTCTGACACACCCGTTTTGGGGGTCGGAGAAACCTCCGCCAGCGGGTAACGTCGGGTCCGTACCACTTGGTCGGGCGATCGACGGGGTGGGAAGAATGACGGGCGGACGCAGCGTTCGCAGGTCGTGGCCGGGGCTCCGGCCGATGAGTGCAGGGAGAACGTAGGTGGCACGGATCGGTGACGGCGGCGACCTACTCAAGTGCTCCTTCTGCGGCAAGTCGCAGAAGCAGGTCAAGAAGCTCATCGCGGGCCCTGGGGTCTACATCTGCGACGAGTGCATCGATCTCTGTAACGAGATCATCGAAGAGGAGCTGGCCGAGTCCGGCGAGGTGAAGTGGGAAGAGCTTCCCAAGCCGATGGAGATCTGCCAGTTCCTCGACACCTACGTCGTGGGGCAGGAGCAGGCCAAGAAGGCGCTCTCCGTCGCGGTCTACAACCACTACAAGCGGATCCAGGCCGAGGCGGCGAACGCGCCGGGCGCCAACAACGACGGCGTCGAGCTGGCCAAGTCCAACATCATGCTGCTCGGCCCGACCGGATGCGGTAAGACCCACCTGGCGCAGACCCTCGCTCGGATGCTCAACGTCCCGTTCGCCGTCGCCGATGCCACCGCGCTGACCGAGGCGGGCTACGTCGGTGAGGACGTGGAGAACATCCTCCTCAAGCTGATCCAGGCCGCCGACTACGACATCAAGCGCGCCGAGACCGGCATCATCTACATCGACGAGATCGACAAGATCGCCCGCAAGTCGGAGAATCCGTCGATCACCCGGGACGTCTCCGGTGAGGGTGTCCAGCAGGCACTGCTGAAGATGCTCGAAGGCACCGTGGCGAACGTCCCACCGCAGGGCGGCCGCAAACACCCCCACCAGGAGTTCATCCAGATCGACACCACGAACGTGCTGTTCATCTGCGGTGGTGCCTTCGCCGGCCTGGACCAGATCATCGAGGCCCGTACCGGCCACGGTGGCACCGGCTTCGGCGCCCGGCTGCGGGCCGTCTCCGAGCGCTCCACCGACGACATCTTCGGCCAGGTGATGCCGGAGGACATGCTCAAGTTCGGGTTGATCCCCGAGTTCATCGGCCGCCTCCCGGTGATCACGAGCGTTCGCAGCCTCGACCGCACCGCGCTGGTCCGGATCCTCACCGAGCCCCGCAACGCCCTGGTCCGGCAATATCAACGCCTCTTCGAGCTGGACGGCGTCGAGCTGGAGTTCGAGCGCCCGGCGCTGGAGGCCATCGCCGACCAGGCGATGCTGCGCGGCACCGGTGCCCGCGGCCTGCGCGCCATCATGGAGGAGGTGCTGCTCTCCGTGATGTACGAGGTGCCCAGCAACCCCGACGCCGCCCGGGTGCTGATCAGCCGTGAGGCGGTGCTGGAGAACGTGAACCCGACAATCGTGCCGCGTGAGTTCACCGGGCGTCGGGCCCGGCGCGAGCGCGAGGAGAAGTCGGCCTGAGTAGGCCGCTGCCGGCTGAGCCTGCCCTCGACCCTCCTCCGCCCGTACGCTGACAGTCATGCGTGTCGCCGTCTGCCAGCTGAACTCCCGCGACGACCGGAAGGCGAACCTCGCCACCGCCGAGACCTTGATCGACCGTGCGGCAGACGCCGGCGCGGACCTGGTGCTCCTTCCGGAGTACGTCGACTATCTCGGTCCCGGTGCCGGCATGCCCGCTCCGGAACCGGTCGACGGAGAGGTCGGCAGGTTCTTCGCCGACGCGGCGCGGCGGCGCGGCGTCTGGCTCATCGCGGGTTCCTTCCACGAGGCCGGTCCCGATCCCGAGCACACCTGGAACACCACGCTGGTCTTTGACCGCTCCGGTGCCCTCGCCGCCACCTACCGCAAGATCCACCTGTACGACGTGGAGATTCCTGGCCGCGTCTCGTACCGCGAGTCGGCGACGGTGGCCCCCGGCGACCGGACGGTGGTGGTCGACGTCGAAGGGCTCCGTGTCGGGTTGTCGATCTGTTACGACCTGCGTTTCCCTGAGCTGTACCGGGAGTTGGCCACCGACGGCGGCGCTCACCTCCTGGTGGTGCCGGCGGCGTTCATGATGCACACCGGGCGTGATCACTGGGAGGTGCTGCTGCGCGCCCGGGCGATCGAGAACCAGTGTTTCGTCGCCGCGGCCGGCCAGACCGGAGATCACGAGCCGGGTCGCACCTGTTACGGCCGCAGCATGGTGGTCGACCCGTGGGGGACGGTGCTGTCCCAGGTTTCCGACGGCCCCGGGTTCGCAGTCGCCGAGATCGACCTGGACCGCCTCGCCCGCATCCGTGCCGAGCTGCCGAGCCTGGCCAACCGCCGGCTCTGACCGGCTATCCCTGGAGCAGCACACCGATCACCGCGAAGCCGACGATGGCGGCGGCGGTGACCAGCAACGCCGTGCTCATCCTGGAGGGGCCGCGCCGGGCCAGTCGCCCGATCGACACCACCACCGCGAAGAGTACGAACGCTCCGATGATCAGCTGCCAGAAGGGCAGCAGGAGGCCGAGTAGGGCGTCCTCGGCGAGGACCGGGCTGGCAGGCCGGGACACGTCATCCATGCCAGACACTCTGGCACGCTCACGTCCACCGCGGTCCCCACCGCGAGTACTGGATGTTGTCGGGTGGGGGGCGTCGGAGGCTGAATGCCGCAGCGCACCCGGTGACCCGACGCACCCAGCCCGTACCGGGCAGCTACGCATCGACAGTGAGTGATTTGCCTTCTCCGGGGCGGACGCGTAACTTTCTCTCTGCACGCGGGAGGCCGGGGCAAACCGGCCGAGAACGGGCACCAGGAACACGGCGACAACATCGACGTGAGACTGGGACCGGGCGGTGCGACGGATCTCCATGAGATGGAGTTGCGATCGCGAAGCCGACCGGCTAGAGTGCTAGAGCCGGCAGGGAGCCGGGCGGGTTTCCGAAAGGCGATCGGCCGGTCTGCGGCTCTCCACGATAGAAACGACCGCCGCAAGGCGTGCGTCAACGTGGGCCATTGAGCGAGCGGAAAGCGACCTGATTCTTCAGGTTGACCTCGAAGCGCGACTCGGATAGTTTGGAGCGGTTGCCCCAGATCTTAATCCCTTAGCTGGGACGCGGTTTGGTGTGTGGTTGTTCTTTGAGAACTCAACAGGGTGCTTGATAAGCCAGTGCCAATTGATTTATTGCCCTGTGCTGGTTGGGTCTTCGGATCTGGCTGGTTTGGGATTCCTTTGGCAACATTTTGTTTGTTGTCGGGATGGATTGTTCAACAGGTTTTTGTTGGAGAGTTTGATCCTGGCTCAGGACGAACGCTGGC
>NZ_POTX01000178.1 GCF_003236305.1 Micromonospora endophytica
GACGCCACACCACACGAGCCTTATCGTCGGCAGCGTCAGATGGGTATAAGAGACAGGTTTCGGATGGGCGAGGCGGCGGAACTGCTCGGGGTGAGTGTGGACACGGTCCGCCGCTGGGTGGACGGGGGACGCCTCACCGCGAGCCGCGACGAGCAGGGGCATCGGGTGGTCGACGGGGTCGACCTGGCCCGGTTCGTCCGGGCGCAGGCCGGTGATCGGGAGCGGCGGACGGAGGAGTCCTCGGCGCGCAACCGGCTGCGCGGCATCGTCACCGCGGTGGTGAAGGACGCGGTCATGGCACAGGTGGACATCCAGGCCGGCCCGTTCCGGCTGGTGTCGCTGATGAGCCGGGAGGCGGTCGACCAACTGGGCCTGGAAGTCGGGTCGGTGGCGGTCGCCGTGATCAAGTCCACCACCGTCGTGGTGGAGCGTCCGGCCGTGCCAGCCGGGACCAGAGGAAGGACCAGCCCGTGAGAAGCGTACGCACCGCCCTGGTCGCGTTGACGGCGCTCGCGATGGTGGGCCTGAGTGGCTGTGGCGACGACTCCAGCGACCAGCCCGCCGGGGGTGACGGGGTCAGCGGCCAGCTCACGGTGTTCGCTGCCGCGTCGCTGACCGAGTCGTTCACCCGGATCGGGCAGGACTTCGAGGCGGCGCAGGGGGTGAAGGTGATCTTCAACTTCGCCGGCAGTTCCGCCCTCGCCACCCAGATCAACGAGGGTGCCCCGGCGGACGTGTTCGCCTCCGCCGCCCCGGCCAACATGGACACTGTCCTGGACGCGGGCAACGGCGACGGCGAGCCGGTCACCTTCGCCCGCAACCAGCTCGTCATCGCCGTACCCAAGGGGAACCCGGACGGGGTGACCAGCCTGAGTGATCTCACCAAGCCGGACGCGAAGGTCGCGCTCTGCGCCGAACAGGTGCCCTGCGGTGCGGCGGCGGGTAAGGCCCTGGACGCCGCCGGCGTCGCGCTCACCCCGGTCACCCTCGAACGGGACGTCAAGGCGGCGCTGGCCAAGGTGCGGCTGGGTGAGGTCGACGCGGCGCTGGTCTACCGCACCGACGCGCGGGCCGCCACGACCGACGTCGACGGCATCGAGTTCCCCGAGTCGGCCGAGGCGATCAACGACTACCCGATCGTCGTGTTGAAGGACGCGGCCAACAAGGCCGCCGCCCGAGCCTTCCTTGAGTACGTCCGCTCCGACACCGGCCGCAACGTGCTCACCACGGCCGGGTTCCAGGTGCCGTAGCCGGTGTCGCGTCTCGACGATGCGGCGGCCCGGCCGACCATGGCCGGGCCGCGCCGCCCCCGAAGCGTCGGGCCCAGCCGCCCCCGAGGCGTCCGGCGGATACCGGTGGCGCTGCTGCTCCCCGCCGGGCTCGGGCTGCTCTTCCTGGTGCTGCCGCTGGTGGGGCTGCTCGCCCGCGCGCCGTGGAGCACGCTGCCGCAACGGCTCACCGAACCGGCAGTGCTCGCCGCGCTGCGGCTCTCCGTCCAGAGCGCCACCCTCGCCACAGTGCTCTGCCTGGCGCTCGGCGTACCCCTGGCCTGGTTGCTGGCCCGCGTCCAGTTTCCCGGCCGCCGGCTGGTGCGCGCCCTGGTCACCGTTCCGCTGGTGCTGCCGCCGGTGGTCGGCGGCGTGGCCCTGCTGCTGGTCTTCGGCCGCCGCGGGCTGGTCGGCTCCTGGCTCGACGCGACGTTCGGCATCACCCTGCCGTTCACCACCACCGCGGTGGTGCTCGCCGAGGCGTTCGTCGCCATGCCGTTCCTGATCATCGCCGTGGAGGGGGCGCTGCGTGGTGCCGACACCCGCTACGAGGAGGCCGCGGCCACTCTGGGTGCCGGCCGGTGGACCACCTTCACCCACGTCACATTGCCACTCGTCGCTCCGGGGGTGGCCGCCGGGGCGGTGCTCTGCTGGGCCCGTGCGCTCGGTGAGTTCGGCGCGACGATCACCTTCGCCGGCAACTATCCCGGCCGTACGCAGACCATGCCGGTCGCCGTCTATCTCGCCCTGGAGACCGATCTGGAGGCCGCGATCGTGCTCAGCCTCATCCTGCTCACCGTCTCCGTGGTCATCCTGGCCAGTCTGCGCGACCGCTGGATCAGCGGATGAGTGAGCCGGCCGGGGCCCGCCTGCTCGACGCCCACCTGGTGGTGGAGCGGGGCGACTTCCGGCTCGACCTGCCGCTGACCATCAACCCGGGCGAGGTGGTCGCGTTGCTCGGGCCCAACGGGGCCGGCAAGACCACGGCCCTGCGTGCCCTCGCCGGTCTGCTGCCGCTCTCGGCCGGGCACCTGACCCTGGCCGGGCGCGAGTGGGACCATCCCGACCGCCGGGTCTGGATCCCCACCGAGCGGCGTCCGATCGGTGTGGTCTTCCAGGACTACCTGCTCTTTCCACATCTCACCGCGCTGGACAATGTGGCCTTCGGCCCGCGTCGGCACGGTCTGGGCCGGCAGCAGGCGCGGCAGCGGGCGGCCGACTGGCTGACCCGGATGGGGCTCGCCGCGCACGCCCGTCGTAAGCCCCGGCAGCTCTCCGGCGGGCAGGCCCAGCGGGTCGCCCTCGCCCGCGCCCTCGCCGTCGAGCCGGCGCTGTTGCTGCTCGACGAGCCGCTGGCCGCCCTCGACGCGGGTACCCGACTGGACACCCGGGCCCAACTGCACAGGCATCTCGCCGCCCACACCGGCGCCACCCTGCTGGTCACCCACGACCCGCTCGACGCCCTGGTGCTGGCCGACCGGCTCGTCATCATCGAGGACGGCCATGTCGTGCAGGAGGGGGACGCCGCCACGATCACCGCCCGACCCCGCACCGACTACGTCGCCCGGCTGGTCGGGCTCAACCTCTACCGGGGGCGGGCCGCCGGGCAGCGGGTACGGCTCAGTGCCGACTTCGGGCTGACCACGGGCGACCGGCACGACGGCGAGGTCTTCGTGGCCTTCCCACCCTCGGCCGTGGCCCTGCATCCGCGCCAGCCCGACGGCAGTCCCCGCAACACCTGGCCGGCGACCATCGCCGGGGTGCAACGGCACGGGGACAACCTGCGGATCCAGCTCAACGGTCCGATCGAGGTGGCCGCCGACGTCACCCCGGCCGCCGCCGCCCAGTTGCGGCTGGTTCCGGGGCAACGGGTCTGGGCCGCGGTCAAGGCCGCCGAGACCCGCGCCTATCCCGCCGGGTGACCGGACTACCGTCGAGCGCGGACGGCGGCCCGGCCGGACCGGTCCCGGTCCTGTACGAACTTACCCAGGCGGGCGTAGCTGGACCCGGCGCAGCAACTGGGCGTTGAGTGCGACGACGATGGTGGAGGCGGACATCAGCACCGCGCCGACCGCCGGGCTCAGGGTCACCCCGGCCCAGGCCAGGACGCCGGCGGCGAGCGGCAGCGCGACCACGTTGTAGCCGGCGGCCCAGGCCAGATTCTGGATCATTTTCCGGTACGCGGCCCGGGACAGCCGGATCACACCTGTCACGCCGCGCGGGTCGGAGGAGGCGAGCACCACCCCGGCGGACTCGATCGCCACGTCGGTGCCGGCGCCGATCGCGATGCCGACGTTGGCGCGGGCCAGGGCGGGAGCGTCGTTGACCCCGTCACCCACCATGGCCACCCGTAGTCCCCGGCGTTGCAGGTCGGCCACGGCGTCGTCCTTGTCGGCCGGCAGCACCTCGGCCAGAACCTCGTCCTCACCGGGGCGGAACCCCAGGTCGGCGGCGACCGCCTCGGCGACCGGTCGGGCGTCCCCGGTGATCATCACCAGCTTGCGGATGCCCTGCTCCCGCAGGTCGGCGATGGCCTGACGGGCCTCCGGCCGTACCTCGTCGGCCAACGCGAGCGCACCGAGCACATCGGCCCGTCCGTCGGCCAGCCGCAGCAGGTACAGCACGGCGGCGCCCCGCCGGGACCACTCCTCCCGCCGGCCGGCGAGGTCGTCGGGAACGGTGGCGTCGATCTCGCGGAGCAGCCCCGGCCCGCCGACCGCGTAGGCGGTCCCGTCGATGTCGGCGCGTACGCCACGGCCGGTGAGCGACTGGAAGCCTGTCGCGTGCCTGGGTTGGCCGCCTCGCTGCCCGGCGGCGGTGACTATGGCCCGGGCCAGCGGGTGTTCGCTGTCGGCTTCCACCGCCGCGGCGAGGGCGAGCACGTCGGCCTCGTCACCACCGGCGATGGCGGCGACGTCGGTGACCACGTGTTCGCCCCGGGTCAGCGTGCCGGTCTTGTCGAACAGCACGGTGTCCACGGTGCGCATCCGCTCCAGCGCCAGCCGATCCTTGACCAGGATGCCACCCTTCGCGGCCACCGCCGTGGAGAGGGCGATCACCAGCGGGATGGCCAGGCCGAGGGCGTGCGGACAGGCGATGACGAGCACGGTCACGGTGCGGACCACCGCCCCGCCCAGGTTGCCGAGCACGGTCCACACCACGAGCGTGACGACAGCGGTGGCGGTGGCGATGTAGAACAGCCAGGCCGCGAAGCGGTCGGCCAGCACCTGCGCCCGACCGCTGGACTGTTGCGCCTGGGCCACCAACCGCTGGATGCCGGCCAGCGCGGTGTCGTCGCCCACCGCCTCGATCCGGACCCGCAGGGCCCCGTCGGTGGCCACTGTGCCGGCCACCACCCGGTCACCGTCCGACCGGGACACCGGCCTCGACTCGCCTGTGATCATCGATTCGTCCAGTTCGGCCCGGCCGTCGACGATCCGCCCGTCCGCCGGCACCCGCCCGCCCGGCCGGACCAGTACCAGGTCGTCGACGCGCAACTCGGTCACCGGAACCCGCTGCGGCTGACCGTCGGGATCCAGCCGTTCCGCGTCGTCGGGCAGGAGCGCGGCCAGCGCCGACAGGGCCCCCTGGGCCTGCCCGATCGCCTTCATCTCCTGCCAGTGCCCGAGCAGCATGATCGTGACGAGTGCGGCCAGCTCCCACCAGAAGTCCAGGTCGAACGCGCCGAGTGCGGTGGCGAGGGACGCCACGTACGCCACCGTGATCGCCATCGCGATCAGCAGCATCATGCCGGGCGTACGGTCGGCGATCTCGCGCGCCGCGCCCTGGAGGAACGGCCACCCGCCGTACGCGAACACCACGGTGCCGAGCACCGGGCCGACCAGCGCCATCCCGGGAAAGTCCAGCCGGTAGCCGAACCAGTCCATCACCATGTGACTGGTGACCACGATCGGGACGGTCAGCGCCAGGCTCAGCCAGAACTTGCGGCG
Source organism: Micromonospora endophytica (assembly GCF_003236305.1). Lineage (GTDB taxonomy): Bacteria > Actinomycetota > Actinomycetes > Mycobacteriales > Micromonosporaceae > Micromonospora > Micromonospora endophytica. The sequence continues at coordinate 5,219 of NZ_POTX01000178.1, forward strand.
GAACGCCTCCGGATCGTGCCCCGCATGCTTGTCATGCCCTGCGTGTCCGCCGTGTTGCTCGTGTCCGCCGTCCATCTCCGCACCCTCCATCCACCACCACCATTCACCACGCGGTGGTGTCTCGGGTTGCGATCGGGTTCACTTACCGGATCGGAGCGTCCCAGGCATCGGCCGGGTGGCCATTAACGTATGACAATCAGCGACTCAGGTGTCTCGATCATGCATTCCAGTCTCCTCCGACACGCCAATCACCTTCCGGAAGCCGGATCGTGGCCCTGCGCACTGCCTCTGCGTCATGGTAGGAATGCGCTTCGATGTGGGAATCCCGCCCACGCGCCACCATGGACCGCGTCCGTCGGTCCTGCCGCGATCAACCCATGACGCAAAGGGGCGGAGTACGCCGGTGACAGGTGCGGTAGCGGCAGGCGCGGTGCGCACACATGCCGAAGCGCGTCGGGGATGGCTGGCTCGGGGCAGCATAGTTCGCCTGCTGAGATTACTGGTGGCGGTGCCACTGGTCGCCGTCATCGCCTTCGCCGGGCTGGCCCTTCAGGGCACGGTCCGGCAGGTGGTCAACGCGGGCACGGTGCACGACATGGTCACGCTCTCCACCCAGGCGGGCGCGTTGGCCCGTGCCCTACAGACCGAACGGGTGATCGCCGCGGTCGAGCTGACCACCCAGAACCAGGCGGCCAGCGCCACCTTCGACGATCAGGTGGGACGCACGGACGCCGAGATCGCCGAGTTCCAGCGGCGGCGTGCGCCTGTGACGTCGACGCAGCCCGCTCTGCAACGTATCGACGCCGGGCTGGTCGCCCTGAGCACCGTACGCGAGCAGGTGCGCTCCAGCCCTCGTGCCACGCTCTCCGCGATCGCCTTCAGCTACCGGATCCTCGTCGCCGACCTGCTCGCCTTCCGGGCGTCCGTGGCCACCGACACCTCGACCCGGATCGCCGACGACGTCCGGGCCGCGGTGGCGGTCTCGGAGGCGGGCGAGGCCATCGGTCAGCTTCAGGTAATCGTGCTGCGCAGCCTCGCCGGTGGTGAGGTGACGCCGGCCGGGCAGCAGGAGAGCGTCGGCGCGCAGGCCCGATTCGCCGAGGCCAGCAACGCCTTCCTGGCCCTCGCTGAGCCGGGCTGGGTGGCGGGCTGGGAGCAGATCGGCACCGACCAGCAGGTGGTCGCCGCGCAGCGGCTCCAGGACCAGGTGGGCCGGACGCTGCCCGGTGAACGACTCACTGTCGACGCGCAAGCCTGGGTCGAGGCCACCGACGGCTGGATCAGCCGGATGTTCCAGATCCAGGGCGAAGTGGATGCCGCGGTGGCCGACCGGGTGTCGGACGAACGTGGACAGTTGCTCCGCAACGCGCTGTTGCAGGGCGTCGGCATTCTCCTCGTGCTGGTGCTCACCGTCGTACTCACCAGTGTGGTGGCCGGGCGGATCACCCGGCGGCTGCGGTCGCTGCGCAACACGGTGACCAAGGTGGCCTACGACCGGTTGCCCTCGGTGGTGCGGGAACTCAACGCGGCCCCGCCCGGCAGCGTGCGGCCGAACGAGGTGGCTGACCGCTCGGTCTCGGAGTTCCGGATCACCGGTGCCGACGAGATCGCCGAGGTGGCGACCGCGACCCGGGCCCTGCACCGGGAGGCGGTCCGGATCGCCGGCGAGCAGGCGGTGATGCGGGCCAACGTCGCGGAGATCTTCGTCCACCTGTCCCGCCGTGAGCAGCGTCTGGTGGACGCGATGCTCGCCCAGGTCGACAAGGTGGAGCGCGACGAGGCAGACCCGGAGCGGCTCCAGCAGCTCTACCAACTGGACCACCTCGCCACCCGGATGGCGCGGATCAACCAGAGCCTGCTGGTGCTCGGTGGTTCCGGCATCTCCCGGGTACGGCAGGAACCGGTCCCGCTGGACCGCGTGACGCAGGCCGCGCTCTCCCAGATCGAGCACTACACGCGGGTCCGGATGGGCGCCGTGGACAAGGAGCTCTGCGTCGCCGGTCCCGCCGTGGACGAGATCGTGCACCTGCTCGCCGAGCTGCTGGACAACGCGACCGGATACTCGCCGCCGGAGACCGAGGTGCTGGTCACCGGGCACGCCCTCTCCGACCGGGCCATCGTGCAGGTGGTCGACCAGGGCGTCGGACTCTCCGCCCAGCGGTACCAGCAGCTCAACGCCGCGCTGGCCAACCCGACGTCGGTCGACGTGTCGGGGGTGCGGGCGATGGGTCTCACCGTGGTCGCCCGGCTCGCCGCCCGGCACGGTGTCGCGGTCGAGCTGCGTCCCGGACCGACCCGTGGCACGGTCGCCGAGATCGTCATGCCGGCGACGATCATCGTGCACCGACCGGTCCAGCAGCCGGAGCCGGTGGCGTCCGGGGTGGGAGCGGCACTCTTCTCGCCCGGCGGCGCGCACCCCGCCCGACCCGGCGTGGCCCACACCGGCACCCCGATGGCCGGCACCGGGTCCGGCAGGGCCCACACCGGCAGCCCAATGGCTGGCATCGGCCAGGGTGCGCCGGGACGCGTGCCGGCGGTGGCCCGGCCGTCAGTCGCCGGCCCGATGGCCGCACCGGCCAGTGCCGCTCCGGCGCGTTCCACAGCCGCTCCCCTGTTCCAGCCGGTGGCCGGGTCCGATCCGGCCGGATCGGACCGACGCGCGGTCAACGGCTGGTTCAAGACCGCGTTGGACGGTGAGTCGGTGAAGATCACCTGGCCGGTGGATGCCGGGGAAAAGTGGGCAGCCGCCACGATGGCACTGCCCATCCAGCCCGGACCGTCCTCCACCGAGGTCGGCCTACCGCGCCGGGTACCGCAGCCGCACCTGATCCCGGACGCGCGGCAACCGGCCGCCGACGCCCCGCGCAAGCTCGACCCGGCCGCCGTCGCGGCGGCCATGTCGGCCTACGCCAAGGGTGTCGCCGGGCGCCGCGCCCCCACCGCCTCCTGACGTCGACCGTGCCCACCCCTCTTTCCCCTCACCTGGAGCGATGCCGTGACGAGCCCGAACGACCTGAGCTGGCTACTGCAGCACTTCGTCGGCCGCACCCCTGAGGTCAGCCACGCCCTCGCCATCTCGACCGATGGTCTGGTCCTGGCGCACAACCACGGGCTGCCCCGGGACCGCGCCGATCAGCTCGCCGCCACCGGCAGCGGACTGATCGCGCTGCTGGTCGGAGCCGCCCGGTTCTTCGAAGCCGGCACCGTCATCTCCAACGTGACCCAGATGGAGGGCGGCTTCATGTTCTGCATGGCGTTCAGCGACGGCGCGTCGCTGCTCGTGCTGGCCTCGCCCACCTGCGACGTCGGCCAGGTGTCGTACGAGATGACCGACCTGGCGAACCGGATGGGTGAGGCGCTCACCCCGGCGGTGCGTTCCCAACTGCTGGGGATGCTGTGAGCGGCAGCCGCCCGGCCCGGCGCACCGTCGCGGCCGGTCGACGCCTGGTCGCGACGGTGCTCAGTGGCGTACTGGTGCTCGGTACCGCCGCCTGTGAGGGCGGGTCGGAGGCCGAGGCGCAGACCATCCGGATCGGGATGATCACCAATACCCAGGGGCCGTTCGAGCCACCCGGGTCCGAGCTGCGCGACGGATTTCAGCTCTACCTCGACATGCGCGGGGGGCAGCTGGGCGGCCACCCGGTCGAATTGATCGTCGCCGACGAGGGATACGAAGCCGCGGTGAGCATCGAGTCCGCCACCAAACTGTTGGAACAGGACCGGGTCTCGGCGATCACCGGCATCATCAACGGCGGCAACGTCGCCGCCATCCTTCCGCTGATCAACCAGCACAAGGTGCCGCTCGTCGGCGCGCTGGGTCGGCCGGCGCTCACCGACGTGACGTACGTCTGGCACACCAACCTCATCTCCGTCGAGCCGGGCGTGGCCATGGCCCCCTTCGTCAAGCAGGAGGTCAAGGACGGCACGGTGTTCGCCATCGGGCCGGACTTCCAGGGCGGTCGGGATGAGCTGCGGGGGTTCGTCGACACGTTCACCAGGCTCGGTGGCAGACTGGCCAACCCCGACGGCAAGGCCGTCTTCACCCCGTCCCCGGTCACCGAGGACTTCCGGCCATACCTGGACCAGATCGCCGCCTCGGGCGCCGACGCGATCTACTGCTTCTTCGACGCCAAGAGCTCCATCGACTTCGTCAAGCAGTACGCCGAATCGCCGGTGTCGCATCTGCCGCTCTACGCGGCGGGTTTCGTCACCGAACCGGCGAGCCTGGGCGAGCAGGGCGACACGGCGGAGGGCATTTACAACGGGCTGAACTATTCGCCCGACCTCGACAACGCGGCCAACCGGGAGTTCGTCGCGGCCTGGAGCGCGGCGTACCCGGGCCGGGTGCCCACCTCGATCGTGATGGCGTCGTACGATGCGGCCGCCGTGCTGGACAGGGCGATCGCCGCGGCCGGCACCAACCCCAGCCCGCAGGCGATCAACACCGCGATCGCCGGACTGGGGCAGCTCACCAGCCCGCGTGGGCCGTGGCAGTTCGCGAAGAGCACGCACTCGCCGATCCAGAAGTGGTACCTGCGCCAGGTCCGGCGGGACGGTCGGGCCCTGACCAACGTGGTCGTCTCGGAGCTGGGCACCCTCGGCGGCTGACCGGCGGGCCCGGGTGGCCGCTCGTGGGGAAGCGCCGCCCATCCAGACATTGACATGCATCTGGCGTCCGGCAAGGCTCGCGCCTATCAGTCCTTCCACCCCAAGGGGGCACGATGAGGCGCACACCGCTGGCGATCGCCGGCGTGGTCACTCTGGTCGGCACACTGGCGCTGGCCGCGCCGGCCAGCGCCGGACCGTCGTCCGTCCCGGCCGACCGGGACGGACTTGAGGTGTACGTCGGCACGGTCGGCCCGGCGCAGCTGGACCAGCTGCGCGAGGCCGGTGTCGACCTTGGACACGGCACCGCCGTCGAGCGCTCCGGCGACACCCGGATCGAGACGGTGCTCAGCAAGCGGCAGGCGGCCCGGCTGGCGAGCCAGGGCATCCGGCTGGAGGTCAAGAAGGTACGCGGCCGGGATGCCTCGCAGGTGCTGCGGGAGCAGGCGGCGACGGGCTGGACGGGGTTCCGCTCGTACAGTGCACCGGGTGGCCTCCGCGACGAGATCACCGCGACCGCGGCCCGCTACCCGAAGCTGGCCAAGGTGCAGTCCATCGGCCGGTCGGCGCAGGGCAAACCGATCCTCGCGATGAAGGTCACCAAGAACGCGCGGAGCACCCGCGACGGTGCCCGGCCGGCGGTGCTCTACGCGGGTGCCCAGCACGCCCGCGAGTGGATCACACCGGAGATGACCCGCCGGTTGATGCACCACGTACTCGACGGCTACGGCACCGACCGGGAGATCACCCGGCTGCTGGACACCACCGAGCTGTGGTTCATCCCGGTGCTCAACCCGGACGGCTACGACCACACCTTCACCCCCGGCAACCGGCTGTGGCGCAAGAACCTGCGGGACAACGACGGCGACGGGCAGCTCACCGGCGTCGACGGCGTCGACCTGAACCGCAACTTCGGCTTCCGGTGGGGGTACGACAACGAGGGCTCCTCGCCTGATCCGAGCAGCGAGACGTACCGCGGTCCCGGCCCCAACTCGGAGCCGGAGACCAAGGCGCTGGACGCGCTCTTCAAGCGGCTGAGGTTCGAGTTCTTCGTGAACTACCACTCCGCCGCCGAGCTGTTGCTCTACGGCGTCGGGTGGCAGGTGTCCACGCCCACTCCCGACGACGTGATCTACGAGGCGATGGCCGGCGACGACGCAAACCCGGCGGTCCCCGGTTACGACCCGGATCTCTCCGCCGAGCTTTACACCACGAACGGCGACACCGACAGCCACGCCACGGTGCGCTACGGCACGCTGGGCTTCACTCCGGAGATGTCCACCTGCCAGGCGGCGTCCGCAGTGGATCCCGACGACCAGTGGCGGCCGGAGGACTGCGTCAGTGTCTTCACCTTCCCGGACGACGAGAAGCTGATCGCCGCCGAGGTCGCCAAGAACCTCCCGTTCGCGCTCTCGGTGGCCAAGTCGGCGCAGCGGCCGGACGAGCCGGTCTCGGTGCTCGGCCACCGCACCCCGGACTTCGTGATCGACCCCTTCGACGTGTCGTACGGCCGTGATCAGCAGGTCGCCGCGATCAGCCGGCGGTCGCTGAAGAACGTACGGCTGAACTACACGATCAACGGCAAGCGGGCGCAGACCACGGGCGTGCGCGAGTGGCGGGGCGGCGAGCGCTACGGCGACACCCACAACGACTACTACGCCGAGTTGCGCGGCAAGGTCACCGGCGCCCGGCCCGGCGACCGGGTGCAGGTCTGGTTCACCGGGACCAAACCCGGCAAGGGCACGGTCAGCAGCGACCGCTTCACCTACCGGGTGCACCACGACATCGGTGGGGACGTGCTGATCCTGGCGGTGGAGGACGTCACCGGTCTGAGCCCGGCCCAGGAGGGCGGCAGCGCGAAGTACGCCGACGCGATCGCCACCTCGCTGCGTGCCGCCGGGCGCAGCAGCGACGTGTACGACTTCGACACGATGGGCCGCACCGCCCCGCACCACCTCGGCGTGCTGTCGCACTACAAGACGGTGGTCTGGGAGACCGGCGACGACGTCATCCTGCGCTCGCCCGGCCAGGTGCCCGGCACCGCCGCGAAGGCGGCGCTGGACACCGAACTCGCCGTCCGGGACTACCTCAACGAGGGCGGCAAGCTACTGGTCAGCGGCAAGTACGCGCTCTACGCCCAGGCGTCCAACGGGCTGTACGCCTACCAGCCGGACGCGCCGCCGGAGTGCACCGACGCCGAGGACCTGAGCTGTCTGCCGTTGCTCAACGACTTCCAGCAGTACTGGCTGGGGGCGTACACCTACGTCAGCGACGGCGGCACCTCGCCGCAGGGCGAGCCGTATCCGGTCCGTGGCGACGCGGGACGGTTCAGCGGCTTCGCCGCGACCCTCAACGCGCCGGGTTCGGCCGGCAACCAGGACCACACCGCCTCCTTCCTGACCACGTCGGGCTTCCTGCCGGTGGAGCAGTTCCCGCAGTTCGCCAGCTCCGCCCCGGTGGGCTGGGTCCGGCCGGGCGGCGCCCCGTTCGATCCGCGTACGGGGGAGTGGTACCTGTTCAGTGGGCAGTCCGACGAGTCGTACAAGCGGCTGAGCCGGACCGTGGACCTGACCGGGGCCGGTAACGCCGAGTTGCGCTTCTTCACCTCGTTCGACATCGAGCCGGACTGGGACTTCATGATCGTCGAGGCGCGTGAGGTGGGCACCGACGACTGGACCACGTTGCCGGACGCCGGTGGCCTGACCGCGCCGGACACCGGGGAGAGCTGCGGTTCCGGCTGGGTGGCGCAGCTGCACCCGTTCCTCGCCCACTACCAGGGCGCGGACTGTTCGCCGACCGGCACCACAGGCGAGTGGCACGGCGCCACCGGCAGCTCCAACGGCTGGAAGGAGTTCGTCGCCGACCTGTCCGGGTACGCGGGCAAGCGGGTGGAGCTCTCGATCAGCTACGTGTCCGACTGGGCCACCCAGAACCTGGGCGTGTTCGTGGACGACGCGCGGGTCGTCGTCGACGGGGTCACCGTCGCGGAGACCTCGTTCGAGACCGACCTGGGGGGCTGGACGGTGGCCGGGCCCCCGACCGGCTCCATTCCCGGTGCCAACGACTGGTCCCGCAGCCAGCAGGCCTTCGAGGAAGGCGCCGCCGTAGTCACCAAAGACACCGTCTACCTGGGCTTCGGCCTGGAGGGCCTACCCCCACC
>NZ_POTX01000179.1 GCF_003236305.1 Micromonospora endophytica
GGGCCCGACGGTGCCGCGGTGCTGTCCGCCCTGCAGGATGCCGCCCGCGACGCCGACCTGTGGGCACTGCCGTTGCCTACGCACCTCGGCGGGGGCGGCCTCGACCTGACCGAGTACGCGCCGCTGGCCGAAATGGAGGGCCGATCCGACTTCGGGCCCACCGCGCTCGGGTCCGACCTGCTGTTGGACGCCACCATGCTCGACCGGCACGCCACGGAAACCATCCGCGAGCGCTACCTGCTGCCCATGCTGGCGGGTCGGGGCGGGCCGAGTTTCGCGATGACCGAGCCGGGTGCCCCCGGCTCCGACCCGGCGGCGCTGACCACCACCGCCACCCGCACCGGCGAAGGCTGGCGGATCACCGGCCGCAAGTGGTTCACCTCCCGCGCCGCCAGCGCCGCCTTCACCACAGTGGTGTGCCGGACCGCCACCAGCGGGGACCCCCGACGGGCGTTCAGCCTCTTCGTCGTGCCCACGGACGCCCCCGGCTACCGGATCCGGCGCGAGATTCCCGTGCTCGGCGCAGGTGGCCAGTACGAGATCGCCCTCGACATCCCGGTAGCCGACGACCACCTCCTCGGGGCGCCGGGCGAGGGGCTGCGCATCGTGGGTGAGCGTCTCGCTGTCGGCCGGACCCTGCGCTGCCTGCGCTGGCTCGGCCAGGCGCACCGCGCCTACGCGCTGATGCTGTCCCGGATGACCGACCGCCACACCCATGGAGGACCGCTCGCCGACAAACAGCTACTGCACGCGTACGTCTTCGACAGCCACGCCGAGATCGCCGCCGCGCGGGCACTCACCCACGCCGCCGTCGCGGCACTTGTGGACGGCCGGGACACCCGCGTCGCGGTGGGCACCGCGAAGGTCGTGACCGCCCGCGCCCTGCACGCCGTCGTCGACCGTGCCATCCAGGTGTACGGTGCGGAAGGACTCACCGACGACACCCCACTGCCGATGCTCGCCCGCACCGCCCGCACCGCCCGGATCCTCGACGGCCCCGACGAACTGCACATCACCACGGTCGCCCGCCGCCTACTCGCCGAGCGCCACTGACCCGGCCCGGCTACCACAGGGAGCGTGGTGTCCGGCCGGTGAGCGTCGCCAGCACCCCGGTGAGGAAGAAACTTCCCCACACCAACTCGTGCCGGATCCCGACCCCGGCGGCAAGGTCGTAGCAGCCGTCCCGGAGTACACCCTCGTCGTCGAGATGACCGCGGATCAACCGGTCGACGATTGACCCCGCCGCCGAAGCCCACCGATCCTCGCCGGTCACCGTCGACAGATCGAGCAGACCCGCGGCGACGATCGCCGCCGCCGAGGTGTCCCGTGGTCCCTGCGGATGCCCCAGGACAGCCGGCGGGACGCCAGCGCCGAACTGCTCCAACCACCACCCAGCGGCCCGGCGGGCCGGCACGACGAACTCGTCCCAGCGACGGGCCGCCGCGGCCAGGCCCAGCACCCCCCACGCCTGCCCACGCGACCAACTGCCGGCCCCGCCCTCGCCATCGACCGGACGGGACAGATCCACCTCGGGCGTTACCCGGCCGTCGCCGCCAACCAACAGACGGACGTGTTCGCGGGTATGCCGGAGTGCCAGGCTGTCCATATCGGGGCGGCCGTTGTCGGCGGCGAATCCGAGCAGACGCACCGTCCCGGCCAGCGCGTCTATCGCCGCCTTCGGGGTCACACTCGCCTGAAAGGCGTTGCCGACCACAATCAAGTTGCGCCGGGGTTCGAAGGCACCGGCCAGCGCCACGGCACCGGCGTCGGCGACCTGCCGAGCGACCGGGTCGCCACCAGCCGCGGCGACCGCTCCGGCACCGTACCAGAACGTCATGCCGCGGGTTACCGTGTCGTCGCTGGCGCGGGGAAGCAGGCGCCGGCACCACCGGTGTACGGTGCGCAGGTCGCCCGGATGTCCGGTCGCCTCCGACCGTAGCCACCACCAGCCCGCCCAGAATCCGCCGGTCCACGATCCCCGCCGAGTCGTCTTCCACCTGCCCGAGGACGGGTCCGCGTACAGCGGGAACCGGTCTCCCACATCCTCGGCGACCACCGTGACCCGACGCAGCAACGCCGCCAGCGCCCGCAGCCTTACGGTCGTCCCCTGACCGTCGGGTTCCGCCCCGTCATCCGGTGCCGCTGACCCGTTCACCGCGTTGCCGCCCGCCCCGTACCTGCGGTGCGGACCCGTCGCGCCACCACCGCCGCGCCCGCGAACAGCACGCCCACCACGAGCCACGATGCTTCCCAACCGGCGACGTCGGCACACCATCCGATCGCCGCGGGACCGACGACGAATCCGGAGAAGAATCCCAGTGACACCAGACCCGACGCCTGCGCCACCGCCTCGCCGCAGCGCAGCACCGCCAGCATCGACACGGCGTTCGCCGCCGTCGCGGATCCGCCCACCACCAAAGCACCCATCCACACCAGCCCGCTCCAGAGCGGACCGGCGAGCAACACCAGCAGGACACCAGCCACCGCAGCTGCGGTGAGCAGCGACAGGGCACCGAGCACCTCCGGCGAACGATCGGCCCATCGTCCCCACCACACCCGCGCCACCAGCCCGGTCACCCCGAACACCGCCAACAGCCCGCCCGCGACGCCAGCGTCCAGTCCGAGCCGCTGCGTCGCGTACAACGGCAGATAGGTGTTCACCGCCGCCAACCCGGTGCCCAACAACAGCGAGAACCCGACGAGCCACGCCAACCAGCCCGACGGCGCCGCCAACCGCCACCACCGCCCACCCTGCTGCTGCCCGGCGGCAGTGGGCGTGTACCACCACGCGGCGAGCAGCACCAACAGCGGCGCCACTGCGGCCAACCGCAGAGCTCCTCGCCAGCCGACGGTCACCGCCACCACCGGCAGTACCATCCCACAGCCGAAGGCTGCCAGCTGCACCCCAGCCTGCTTCATCCCAATCGCCGTTCCCCGACGATCCCCGGGCACCGCTCGGTTCACCAGGACGTTCGTAGCAGGGTTCGCGAGGGCCTGACCGACGCCGGCCACCGCGACCGCCACCAGCAACCAGCCGTAGGTCGCCGAAGTGGACGCACCGAGCAACGCGACCGCGACAGTGGCACACAAGGTGGTCACCGCCGCCCTGGCTCCCCAACGGTCGACCAGTTGGCCAGCGACCAGCGAGACTGCTGCGGCCACCCCGAACGACACAGTCACCAGCGCACCGACCGCGGCCCGGGACAGGTCCCACTCCGACACCACGAACGGCGCCAGGGCCGACATCGCGTACAGCCCTGTCATCGAGGTCGCCATCGCCGCGGTGGCCATACCCGCCGGTATCCACCATCGCCCTGTAGCCGTCGCCAACGTGGCCTGGACGGTCATCGCAACTCCGTTCACCCGGCTTACCTGGTGATGAACGACGGCCGCGCGCCACGGCGTTCGGGCCTTTCCCCTGGGGGGGTGGCAGGCCGCGAGCATCGTCCAGCCGCAACTTGGTCGCACGGGAGGCTCGGCTGGTTCCACCCCGGCCCGCCCCTTGGCGCTGCACGACGACGGACCGCGCGGCAGCGGCCCCAGCGTAGGACAGACCCTGGGTGACGACGAGCGCCTGCCGTATCCCTCGGCGGTGCCGGGTAGGGATGCTACGGCCCAGTCATAGAGTCGTAGCCCTTGACGCCATCGCCGCAACTACGGCGCTTCCAGTTCAGCGCGGGCGCTTTGGCGGCCGGCCGTCGGGGCGGGAGTTTCCCACCGTGGTCGGGATCCGCTGGCTGAATGGCACAGCGAGGACATGACGGCCGGGCTCACCGCCGGTCGGCCCTCCCTCCTCCGGTGCCGTGAGCGGGCGTCATGATGAACCTCCTGCGGCCCCGACTTTCAGCTGTTGTCGCGATTGGTGTCCAGCACCCTGGCGGGAGGATCTTCGAGATGAGCAGACTCTCTGGTGGCCGGCTTCTCCTGGCCGCCGTCGTGGGCGCGGCGGTGGCGGCGCTGCCGGCAGGTCCGGCGCAGGCACATGTCTCGGTCACGCCCGGTCAGGTCGCGCCCGGTTCGTTCACCACCCTGACCTTCCGGGTGCCGAACGAGCGGGCCGATGCCAGCACCGTCAGCCTGCGGCTCGTCATTCCCCCAACGGCGGCCGTCAGTTCCGCTGCCGTGCACAAGCTCGCCGGATGGCGGGCGGAGGTCGAACGGACCGCATCAGGCATCACCGACGCCGCACCAGCCACGGACGCGGTCTCCGCGATCACCTGGACAGCATTGAGCGACGAGGCCGCGGTCGACGGCGATCAGTTCCAGGAGTTCCGGGTGTCGCTGGGCCCGTTACCGGACACCGGCGACCGGATGGTCTTCAAGGCCCTGCAAACCTACTCGGACGGCCAGATCAGCCGGTGGATCGAGGAGCCCCTCGACGGTGAGGCGGAGCCGGCAAATCCTGCTGTCGTGGTGTACCTCGACCGGTCCGCCGCAGCGACGGTCGACGAACACGGTATGCCGATCGCGGGCGGGCCGTCGTCGGTGGACGGCCGGTCCCCTGCCGCTGCGTTGGGCATCGGGATCGCCGCACTGGTGGTCGCGGTCGCCGCGCTGTTGCTGGGCCTACTCAACCGGGCACTCGCGACCCGCCGGCCCCAGCGATGACCGGCAGCCACCACGGCTGCCGGCTGCCTGCCATCATCTTTGGTCGGCCCAACAGATCCCGCAGTTCCCCACAGCGGCGATATCAGCATGGGCCGGCAAAGGAACATCTGTGCAGCGCCCCCTGGGCAGACCTGGATCTAGCGTGGCCGTCAGTCAAGCCTTGGGAGGCAGACATGGCGCAAGAGAACCTCGTGCACATCCTCACTCTCTGCGGCAACTGCAATTGCGGCTGCCCCGAGCTGTACGTCGACCCGCAGGCACCGGCGGAGCAGCGAGTCGTCATCACCGACGACTTCGGTAACGCCATCCGCCTCAGCGGCGGGCAACTGCGGGACATAGTGGAGTTGGCGCGGGCCGGGGCGCTCGACGACGCGACCAACGCCTGAGCGTCGACCAACCGGACGCCCCGGGCCCCTGGTGGGTATGCACTCACCGGCCCGAGCCAGGTGCCACCGCGACGGCGACGACGGACCGGGTCGTGCGGGATCCGGTACGTGGCACGCCGTGGCTCACTGGTAGGTGGCCACGGCACGCCCTGCGCCAGGTGGACGTTTGTGGATTTCGGGTCGTGCTCCTCGGCGTCTGCCCATTGTCGCAGCGGGTCCTGACCGAGCAGGTGACGCATGCCGTCCGTCGGTACGACCTGGGTGCGGTGGCCCGGCTGCCGGGCAGCTTCCTGACCTTCGTCCGCGCTCCCTACGGCACGTACGCCGCCGGTGACGTCACGGGAGTCCAGCGGTTGCACCTGTCCCCCACCGGTACGGCCGACTCCCGCCCGGGACGGAGCACGACAGCCCTCCCCGAGGCGACCGGGGTCCACCTGCACGACGACGGGGCGATCCGCTTCGAACCGTACTGGTCGCCGCCGTCACCCTCGATGCCGGCGACGTTCACCGGCCCCCTGCTGGGTACGCGGCTACGGATGGCGGTCGCGGCCCGTGCGGACCTGATCGGCGCGCCCAAGGCGGCCGTCGGGGACGCGGTGGCAGCGCTGCTGCGGGAGCATCCGGCGACCCTGTCGGGCCCGCGCGGTCAGCTCGTGCTTCCGTCCGCCGGCTTCGCCGCCCTGTTCCGCGCGGTGCCGGCGTCCTCGGCCCACCTGCCCGGCCGCGCCTGCGCCGCGCCCGTGCCGAGGCCGGGCACCGGGCCGGTACCGCGCACACCGCCCTCTGCCTGCGTCTGCCGATGCTGGACGCGCACGTGGTGGAGGCCGCCCTCGCCACCCGTGAACGCGACATCCGCCGCGGACGACTGTGGGACCAGGTCCACCGCACGATCGGATCATGACGAGTCTGCACACAATGTGATGAACCGATCCCGTGTGCGGGTCGTACTATGAGCGGGAGCCGGACACGTCCCGCGCCTCCCGACAGGCTGCGGCGCTCGTCCACCGTCGGCACAGGGCAAGTGCCGCCCGCTGTCTCCTCGCCTGCTGCGCGAGTTCATTCACCCGAAAGAGGTTTCTCCGTGCGCTCGACTTATCACGTCCTCGGTATGACCTGTGGTCACTGCGTCCAGTCCGTCACCGCCGGGCTGACGGCGCTGCCCGGAGTGCGGGAGGTCGAGATCGACTTGGCCGCCGCGCAGGTGACCATTAGCAGCGATGGCACGCTGGACAGCGACGACGTCCGGCGTGCCATCGACGAGGCGGGCTTCGATCTCGCGGGAGTCGTCTCGTGAGCACGACGGAACTCGTCCTGACGCGCTTGACGGTCGGTGGGATGACCTGTGCGGCGTGTGCCAACCGGATCGAGCGGAAGCTCAACCGCATCGACGGGGTGCGGGCGACGGTCAACCTCGCCACTACCACCGCCGACGTCACACATCCGCCGTCACTGCCGGTCTCGGATCTCGTCGCGACGATCGTCGCCATGGGCTACACCGCCCGCCCGCCGCTGCCGGACGGTCCCGCCTCGGCCGGAGACCACACCGACGAGGTGCTGCGTCGGCGGCTGGTCACCGCCGCGCTGCTCACCGCGCCGGTGCTCGCCGTGTCCATGGTGCCAGCGTGGCAGTTCGACTGGTGGCAGTGGGTCGTCGCGCTACTGGCCGGGCCGGTCGTCGGGTGGGCCGGCTGGCCGTTCCACCGAGCAGCGATCCGCAACGCCCGCCACGGCAGCGCCACCATGGACACGCTCGTCTCGCTGGGCGCATCGGTGTCGTACCTGTGGAGCGCGTGGGCACTCGTCGCGACTCCTGCCGGAGGGCCGGAGGTACGGATGACCTTCGCGCTACTCGGTGGCCACGACCACGCGCTGTACTTCGAAGTGGGCGCGGCGCTGGTGACGTTCCTGCTGACCGGACGGTGGCTGGAGGCGCGGGCCCGGTCGCGGGCCGGGTCCGCGCTGCGCGGACTCGCCGAGCTCGGGGCCCGGGACGTCGCTCTGCTGACCGCGTCCGGCCAGGAGCAGCGGGTGCCGATTGCCGACATCCGGGTCGGGGACCGCTTCGTGGTGCGGCCCGGCGAGAAGATCGCCACCGACGGAGTGGTGGAGGTGGGCGTCAGCGCCGTCGACGCCGCACTGCTCACCGGAGAGAGCGTTCCGGTCGAGGTGAGCCCTGGTTCGGCGGTGACCGGTGCGACGATCAACAGCGGGGGCCGGCTCGTGGTCCGCGCCACGCGGGTGGGTGAGGACACCCGGCTGGCGCAGATCGGAAGGTTGGTGGCGCAGGCCCAGGCAGGCAAGGCGCGGGTGCAGCGCCTCGCCGACGAAGTCGCCGGGGTCTTCGTTCCGTTCGTGCTGGTCCTGGCGCTGGCCACGTTCGCAGGCTGGCTGGCTCTCGCCCCGGCGGCCACCGCGGTGGGGGTGGCGGTCGCGGTGCTGATCGTGGCCTGTCCCTGCGCACTCGGGCTGGCCACCCCGACGGCGCTGCTGGTCGGCACCGGGCGCGGCGCGCAGCTCGGCGTTTTGATCCGCGGTGCCGCCGCGCTGGAGTCCGCCCGCCGCATCGACACCGTCGTCTTCGACAAGACCGGCACGCTGACCACAGGCCGGATGCGGGTCAGCGGCGTCCATCCTGCCCACGGTGTCCGCCGAGATGAGATAGTCCGCACCGCTGCCGCCGTCGAGAGCTACGCGGAGCATCCTGTCGCCCAGGCCATCGTGATCGCCGCCGGACAGCACAGCGGCACCGACAGCCCGACCGTGACCGACTTCCGCGCCGTACCGGGCCGCGGCGCCAGCGCGATGGTCGACGGCAAACAGATCGTCGTCGGCAACACCCTGCACCTGGCCGATGCGGGTATCAGCGTGGACACGCCGACTCCGGTTACGGACACCGTCGTCCATGTCGCATGCGACGGGCGATGGCTGGGCTGGATTGGCGTCACCGACAGCCTGAGGGACACCGCACTACCGGCGGTCGCCCGACTACGGGGACTGGGCCTGCGCCCCGTCCTACTCACCGGCGACAACCCGGCTGCCGCCGGCGCGATCGCGAATCAGGTCGGCCCGATCGAGGTCATCGCCGGGGTCACTCCCGAGGCCAAGGCCGCCACCATCCGCCGACTCCGCGATGACGGGCACACCGTGGCGATGATCGGCGACGGCGTCAACGACGCCGCCGCGTTGTCCGAGGCTGATCTGGGCATCGCCATAGCCACCGGCAGTGACATCGCGATCGAGGCCAGTGACGTGACACTGGTACGCGCCACCGCGGGCACGGTCGACCTGACCGCCGCCGTCGACGCGCTCGCCCTGGCCCGCACGACTCTGCGCACGATCAAGGTGAATCTGTTCTGGGCCTTCGCCTACAACATCCTGATGATCCCGTTGGCGGGAATCGGCCTGGTCAACCCGATGCTCGCGGCGGCCGCGATGGCCTGTTCCAGCCTGCTCGTCGTCCTGAACAGCCTGCGCCTGTCGCGGTGGCAGCCAACCGTGCCAGGCACAGTCGAAATGGCGGAGACAGAAGCGAGAGCATGCTGACGTACCCGAACGGTCACGAAATCCGGTCGACCTTGATCCGATAGTGGCCGACGGCCGTACCTCGGTGAGCATCCAGCGCCGCGCCGGTGGCGAATGCAACCTCGGACGCTACCGCCCCGACCAGGACGCCGGCCTCGACCATCTGGTCGGGTGCCCTGCGATGGGATCAGCGCGAGGCGTTCGTCGTCACCCAGGTACTGGGCCTCTCCTATGCCAAAGCCGCCGAGGCGTGTCAGTGCACGATCAGTGACATTCGGTCACGCATCGCACCGGCTCGCAACGAACTGGTCGAGGCACTCGGCGACCGGCAGACACCGCACCACCGCGGCTATAGGGACACCGCGGGGTGAACCGACGGATCTGCAGAGACCACGATCCGGACCATCGACGACGACCCGGAACCAGCGCCCGGCAAGAGACGACTAGTGATCTGTGGGAGGCGAAATTCATCGCAGGGCCCTAGGCTGCGGGTTTACCGACGAGACTACCTCCGCAGAACGCGGGGCAGCCCGGCGGCACCTGCGCAACTGCGTCGCCTGCCAGCACTGGTTCGATAGGTCAGACGGGGTCGTCCATACACCCCGGTTGTCGGTGCTTCCTCCTGCCCACTCCGACACCCCCACCCTGGCGTCGCCGCAGGCAACTCGCTTCCGCACGTACGCGACCAACCGGCTCGTCGTCCTGCTCCAGACGGCGTTGGCGCTGATCGGAGCCCTTCAATTGCTCTTCGGAGTGCTCCAAATCGCCCTCGGTCCCGGCAGCGACGATCCCGTAGTAGTCACCCATCACTCCGGTGCGGAATGATCCCGCGCCCCTCGGCCCACAAGACCGCTTCGGCGTACTCGTCATGCTCGTCCCGAGGAAGGAACGGGACGCGGTACAACCCTCGGCCAACTTTCTCCAAGCGCCCCCGGGCGGCCATCTCGCGCAGGTTGGCGCCATCGATGCCCCGCGCGGTGGCGTCTCGCGTGCGCACGTAACCATGCTGATCGACAGCCACGTCGACGAGCTCTTCCAGCAGCGAGCGAGTCATGCGCATTAGCGCAACGACACGCTAGTGCGCACTGGGCATCTGGCATGTTCGTGTGCAGAACCGTACCCCTAAGGCACGCTACTGCTCACCGATCGACGCGCCTGGACAGTAACGCGATCCAGCGACCTCACTCGCAGCCCCCTGAGCGATCACGCGGGGTAGGGCCAATCCCGCCGCGCCTCGCCAGCCATGAAGCTCATGGCGCCACTGAGATTGGGTGCCACACGGCAGACCAGCCATATCCACGGGAGCGCGAAGCATTCGTCCCGCTATGGGATGTTTATTAACGACCCGCGCCCTGGCGAGAGCACCAAGCGGCGACCACCTCGCGGGCCAAGGTGAGCAGCATCCGGTCGTTGCGATCCTCGCCCGGCGAGAGCACCGGGTGCAGGAGATCAACGCAGACGGCGCTGGCGGCAGCCGCTAAGCCCCGATCACCCGCCGGAGGAGGCCCCCGCCCGGACAGGCGTCGAGCGGGTAGCCCAGCGACCGATCCGTACGCAGCGACACGAGCCGGCACCGCTGTACTACACGGTTCCGCGCCCCACATTCCGACCTAGGCATCTCGCACACCCCGAGGAGCAGCAAAAGCCCCTGGTCAGAGGCGACTTCTTCGGACGTTTCAACACTCGTCGTCGAAGTGCAGTGTGGGGAGCTGGGTGACCACGGCTGTGACCACGAGATCACGAACAATCGGCACCAGTCGATGACTGATGCCGATTGACCTGCGCAAACAAGGGTGGAGCCGAGGGGACTCGAACCCCTGACCCCCACACTGCCAGTGTGGTGCGCTACCAGCTGCGCCACGGCCCCTTGCTGTCGCACCCGGTCGCCCGGGCACGGGGAGAACTATACACAGGCGCACCGGCATGGTCATATCGCGGGGGCCCGCGCGGCCGACCGGCCGGGTCAGTTCAGCGCCACGTCCGGCGGGAAGTGGGCCACCGCGGCCATCATGCCGCCCTGCCGGCGCAGCACCATCGGCCACAGGTCGTCGGGGCGGTCGACGAAGGCGTCGCCGGGCAGGGCGTCGAGCACGAACCAGGAGCCGTCCTCGATCTCCTGCTCCAGCTGCCCCGCGCCCCAGCCGGCGTACCCGGCGAAGACGCGGATGCTCTGGACGTTCTCCCGCAGCCGGTGCGGGTCGACCGACAGGTCGAGCGTGCCCACCGCACCGGAGACCTGGTGGAAGCCCTTGAGCCGGCGGACCGGCGGGCGCATCCGGGCCAGGCAGATCGCCGAGTCGGGTTGCACCGGGCCGCCCTCGAACAACACGGCCGGGTGGCGGGCCAGGTCGCCCCACTCGCGCAACACGTCCGCCACCGGCACCTCGGTGGCACGGTTGAGCACCACGCCGAGCGCGCCACCAGGTTCGTGCGCAACCAGGAGCACGACCGTACGGTCGAAGTTCGGGTCCTTCAGTGCCGGCGTCGCCACCAGCAGCTTCCCGGTCATCGACTCGGTCGTCCGCCCGCCGATCGCCTGCCCCTCTCCCTGCATCACACGCCCGTCAGTCGTGCACCGGAAGGCGGAACCGGTCACCACCGGGGACGGTCGGTCGCACCGACGCCATCCACGCTGTCTTTGCCATGCCTCGCACCATAGCCTGCGTCCACGACCGTGGCGATGGCCCAACCGCCGGATGATCGGCAACGGCACCGGGAGCGCAGGTCACCGGCGTGCACGCGGACACGAGCGGTCAGGACGAGTCCGCGAGCCGGGAAGCCGGCAAAGCCGAAAAGCCCGCTACGCCCGAGTCACCCGGTTAGATTCAGGGGCGATGGCTACGGTCCGCGACATCACCTACGACCTGCTCCGCTCGCTGGGCATGACCACAGTCTTCGGCAACCCCGGCTCGACCGAGGAACCGTTCCTCCAGGCGTTCCCCGACGACTTCCGGTACGTGCTCGCGCTCCAGGAGGCATCCGCGGTCGGCATGGCCGACGGGTACGCCCAGGCCACCGGCAAGCCGGCACACGTCAACCTGCACACCGCGCCGGGCACCGGCAACGCCATGGGCAACATCGTCACCGCCTGGCACAACCGCACCCCGCTGATCATCACCGCCGGCCAGCAGACCCGGGAGATGCTGCTGCTGGAACCCCGGCTCGCCGCCCGCCACCCCACCGAACTGCCCCAGCCGTACGTCAAGTGGGCGCACGAACCGGTAAGGGCGCAGGACGTACCGGCGGCGTTGATGCGGGCGTACGCCACCGCGGTCCAACCACCGGCGGGCCCGGCCTTCCTCTCCCTGCCGCTCGACGACTGGGCGCAGCCGGCCGACCCACCACCAGCGGCCCGCACCGTGTCCACCCGGTTCGCGCCCGACCCGGAGCGGCTGCACCGGTTCGCCGCCACCCTGGCGAGCAGTCGCACGCCGGCACTGGTGCTCGGTGCCGCCGTGGACCGGGCCGGTGCCTGGCCGGCCGCAATCGCCCTGGCCGAACGGCTGGCCGCGCCCGTGTGGTCGGCACCCGCGCCAGAGCGGGCCACCTTCCCCGAGGACCACCCGCACTTCCAGGGGGTGCTGCCCTTCGCCATCGGGCCACTCGCCGAGCAACTCCGGGGACACGACACGGTGCTCGTCGTCGGCGCCCCGGTGTTCCGCTACTACCCGCACGTACCGGGCGACACCCTGCCCGACGGCACGCGGCTGCTGCACGTCACCGACGACCCCGACGAAGCGGCCCGGGCCCCGGTCGGCGACAGCCTGCTCGGTGACGCCGGGCTCACCCTCACCGCACTCACCGAGCTGGTGCCGGCCGCGGACCGGCCACCACCACCGGCCCGTGCCCAACCGGCACCGGTGGAGGACTCCGTCCCGCTCAGCGCCGACGCGCTCTTCGCCGCGCTGGCCCGGCACTGGCCCGAGGACGGGGTGCTGGTGCAGGAATCACCGTCCAACCTGTCCGCGCTGCGCCGCCGGCTGCGGCTCACCCGACCCGGCTCGTACTTCACCATGGCCAGCGGTGGGCTCGGCTACGGCCTGCCGGCGGCCGTCGGCATCGCGCTCGCCCAACGCGACACCGGCCGGCACCGGCCGGTGGTCGCCGTCATCGGCGACGGCTCGTTCCACTACTCGGTGCAGGCCCTGTGGACCGCCGCCCAACTGCGCCTGCCACTCGTCATCATGGTCCCGGTCAACCAGCAGTACGCCATCCTCAAGGCGTTCGCCGAGCTGAAGCAGACGCCCGGCGTACCCGGGTTGGACCTACCGGGTCTCGACATCGGTGCGGTGGCCCGCGGCTACGGCTGCGCCAGCACCGTGGTCGAGACGCCCGACCAGCTCGGCACCACGCTGGACACCGCGCTACGCGCCGACGGCCCGACCGTGCTCGCAATCCCCATCCACCCCGCCATCCCCCCGATTC
>NZ_POTX01000017.1 GCF_003236305.1 Micromonospora endophytica
AGCGTACTACACGAGCCTTATCGTCGGCAGCGTCAGCTGTGTATAAGAGACAGGTCGGGGAATGCCTCGGCGTACCGGGTCGCCGCCTGCACCATGAGCGCCGTCTTGCCCAGCCCGGGTGGTCCGGAGACGACCGCGACCACCGGTGCGCCCTGCCGGTCGGCAGGTTCGGCGCTGCGGGCGACGAGGTCGCCCACCCAGGCCACTTCACCGTGCCGGCCGGTGAAGTCGTCGACGGTCCGCGGCGGCGCCAACGCCGGCGCCGGCTGCCCGTCCCGCCGGTTGGCACGGGCGCTGTCGCGGAGGGCCGCAGCCGCGCCGGCCGGCAGGTGCAGCGCCCGGAGCAGGGCCTCGACGGTACGTCGCTGCGGTACCCGGCTACGACCGCGTTCCATGTCGCTGATCGCCCGGATGCTGACTCCCGAGGCGGTGGCCAGCTCCTCGATCGTCAGGCCGGAGTCGGTGCGGTGCCGGCGCAGCAGCAGACCGAAGCGGTTCGGCTCGGTGTGCGGGTGCTCGGGTCGGCGACCCTTGGATGCGGTACGTGACGAGTCGATCACATGCGGCATGGGCTGATGATGCCATGGCCGTGTTGCGGCTCCCGGTGTCGCGGGGTGCACCGTCCACGAACGAGCGAGCGGCTACGTCATCGCGTCGCCGTCCGGCACGAAGTGTCGGCGCAGGGTGCGGCGCCACCGCGCGGCGGGCAGGTCGGGGTCGAGCGCGGCGAGTCCGGTGGCGTACTTGGAGATGGAGACGGGGCGGTGGCCATAGCGCCACAGCAGACGGTCCAGGTGCGACGCCGTGGATCCGGTCTTGGTCTCGATGATCGCCAGCCGGGGCAGTTCCAGGCGACCGCCACGGTTGTCCTGCCAGCTCAACTCGACGTCGATGGTGGCCCGACTCGCGGTCGCCGGGAAATACAGCGTGTTGCGCAGGTAGGTGGTGGTGAGGGTCGGTGTGAACGGCAGGTCGGCGGCGGTGCGCAGGGCGGCCAACGCGCTGTCGACGAACGCGCGCCCGGGGGCGAGGGAGCTGCTGTGGTCGAGGTGGTAGGGCAGCCGGTCCTTCACCGTGCCGCCACGCACGCCCCTGGTCTTCACCTCAAGCCAGCACAGACCCGAGTCGAGGTACGTCCGGGTCCTGATTTTGAACCTGCGTCTACGCCGGTGTGCGGTGAGCCGGAAGCTGATCAGGTCGGGTGTGTCGAAGTAGACCGACTCGTACCGGAAGGCCCGCCGGCCGTCGATCTCCAACACCTGGGTGCGGGGGTCGAGCCCGGCGATCAGCTCGGGCACCTCGGCCAGCGGAAGCAGGTACTTGCGGTCGAACCGGGTCTGCAGTGCGGCGCGCTCGATCAGTTCGGTGAGCCCGATGGGGGAGAGGTCGTTGAGGCCCACCGCGGAAATGGTGAAGGGAATCATCGCGCCACACCCGCCGGGACCGGAGTTCTGACGGTACGGGCCTTCGGTCGTGAGTAGCGTACGTCGACGACGGTGGTGTCGTTGACCAGGTCGATCCGCTCCACGTTGGCGGCGTGCACCCGGGCCCCGAGCAGCTGTTCCAGGTGAGCGGTGAGGGCGACCGGGTCGATCAGCGCGGTGTCGATCACCATCACGTGCCGCCGGTGCCGGTGCAGCAGCCGGGGGTGGTCGCCGATGAACA
Organism: Micromonospora endophytica; assembly: GCF_003236305.1. Lineage (GTDB taxonomy): Bacteria > Actinomycetota > Actinomycetes > Mycobacteriales > Micromonosporaceae > Micromonospora > Micromonospora endophytica. Next base: position 1,666 of record NZ_POTX01000017.1, read on the forward strand.
TCACCACGAGGACGAGTGCCGTCAGTGCGGCGACGACCCAGACCGAGGTGCCGGCGATGGGACCGAGGATGCCGAGCGCGAGTGCGGAGAAGTAGTACGCCACCTCGTGCTGGTCCAGTTCCGTGGAGCGGAGCCGGATGATCGAGAGCACGCCGAAGAGCCCCAGACCGAGGCCGGCGCCGACGTTGCCGGTGCCGAGCGATGTGGCGACGGCGAAGACGCCGACGTTGACACCGAGGTAGGCCACTGCCAGGTCGCGCCGCCGGTGACGGGGAAAGTACAGCGCGAACACGAGCAGGCCCACGGCGGCCAGGTCTATCCCGGCCAGGACCAACTGCGACATGTGTGCTCCTTCCGATCGCTGCCTGGGCCTGGGCTGCTCTGCCCGGCCCAGGCAGCGGTGGTGCGGTAATGGGTCAGCGGCGGTACTGGCCTGCGGTGACGCCGGTCAGCACCCGGGTGGCGCCGGAGATGCTGCCGCCGGTGTAGAGGCCGCCGATGTTGCTGCCGCTCACGCTGCCACCGGTGTAGATGTCGTACTGCTGGCCGTTGGTGATCCGGTTCGACGAGACCACGATCTCCCGGCCACTGCGGGAGGTGCGGTACGAGGCGAGGACCGTGCTGCCGGAGACCACGTGCACGATGGTGTTGGCGGCGTAGTTGGCGGTGAATCGGGGGGCGACCCAGCCCTGTCCGGTGTTGGGCACGGTCCGGAACACGGCCAGGGAGGTCATGCCGGCGCCCACCACCGTGCCACCGGTGAAGTTGATGGGTCCGTCGGCGTCGATCGCGCCCTCGCCGCCACCCCGGCTGTGGGAGCTGCTCGCCACGACCGTGCCGCCGGCGAAGTTCAGCGACCCGTTGGAGTCGAAGCCGTCGGTCCCGCCGGTGGCCACGATCGAGCCGCCGGTGACGGTGATGAACGCCTTCGTGGAGGGGGTCATCTCGGGCAGGCCGTCTTCCGCGGCGTTGACCGCGTCGTCGCTTGCCACGACGGTGTGACTGCCGCCACTGATCGTTAGTTGCAGCGCCTCCAACGCCTCGTACGAGCGGGTCACGTTGATGGTGCCGCCGGAGATGTTCAGCGCGTTCTCGCCTTTGACGCCGTCGTCGGCGACGGAGACCGTGATCGTGCCGTTGGTGATGGTGACCACGCCTTTGCCGGCGTCGGTCTCGTTCGACTTGATCCCGTCGCCGCCTGTCGAGTTCACGTTTATCGTGCCGCCGTTGATGGTCAGCGAGTCCTTGCCGCGGATGGCGTCGTCCACCGCGTTCACGGTGATCGTGCCGGACCGGATGATCAGGTCGTCCTTGCTGACGATGCCGTCGGCGTAGTTGGCGCGTACGGCGAGCGCACCGGTGCCGGCGATGGTCAGGTCGGCCGCGCTGAACAGCGCCGCGTCCGGCTCGCCGGTGTTGGTGTAGCGGGTGGCGTCGGTGAGTGTGTTGCTGGTGCCGGGGGCCAGGGTGAGCAGGACGGAGCTGGCGTTCGTGACGTACAGCGCCGAGGAGCTGGCGTTGGTGATCGAGGCGCCGCTGAGTATGATCTCGACGGTGCCGGTGGCGGTGGAGTCCACCCGCACGTAGCCGTTGTTCAGGGTGCCGCTGATCTGGTACGAGCCTGGGGCGGTGATGGTGATGGCGCCGCCGGCGACGGTGACGTTGCTGCCCGAGACGCTGGCACTGGATCCGGTCAGGGTGATGGTGGCGGTCGGTGCGGCGGCGGCCGCGACGGCGAGCGGGCCGGCCAGCAGGGCGGCGGCGAGGCTGGCGGCGACGGCGCTTCTACGCACGGTTGGTCTCATAGCGGTCCTGTTCTCGGGGCGGGGTCTGCGACGACAGGCGTCGGGGTCGGGAACCCGAACGCTGGCTGTCGGAGAGATGAACAGTCGGCGAATTCACCGGCATCGACGATCGTAAATTACGTGTGAGCGTTCGCATAGTCCCTTCAGTGAGAAAGCGACGCCCTCTCCGCATGCCTGGGCCAATGACAGGTAATGCATAGGAAACGCATAGCTCCGCCCGCTTGACCGCCTGTCGGGGATGTGCTGTCACGAGCCCGTGCGATAACCGATATCCATTGACGTGCAGCCATCCCGATCGGGGCGGTTGCTGCTGCCGGGACCCGGCTGACCGGCCGTCGGCGGGCGGCGTGATCCCCGCTGCGTTGCGCGGCTATCGTGCTCAGGTAGTCCGCCGACGTGATCGGTCCGACCCCCCGGCTCGGGCCCCGCGCCGAGTGGCCAGGATGCCGCGACGGCGTGGGCGACGTACCTTTCAGGCTGGTAGGACGGCAGATCAGGGTGAGGGAGACGCCGACGCGATGAGCAGTGGTGGACATCAGCCGCGCGGCGACGCCGACGTGTTCGCCGTCGACGAGGAGATCGGCCGTGACCTGGCCAGGGTCGACTGGGCCGCCACGTCACTGGGGCCGCCGGCCGACTGGCCGCAGAGCCTCCAGACGGCGGTACGCATCCTGCTCTCCTCCCGGTTCCCCATGTGGATGGCGTGGGGGCCGCAGCTGACCTTCTTCTGCAACGCCGCCTACCGCCGGGACACGCTGGGGCGCAAGTACCCGTGGGCGTTGGGCCGCCCGGCCAGCGAGGTGTGGGCGGAGATCTGGGACGACATCGGCCCCCGGATCGACACCGTGCTCAACACCGGACAAGCGACCTGGGACGACGCGTTGCTGCTGTTCCTGGAGCGGGCCGGGTACCGCGAGGAGACGTACCACACCTTTTCCTACAGTCCGCTGCGTAACGACACCGGCGGACTTGTCGGCATGCTCTGTGTGGTCCGCGAGGACACCGACCGGGTGATCGGTGAACGTCGGATGGCGACGCTGCGGGATCTCGGCTCCGACCCCAGCGTGGTGCGTACGGAGCAGGAGATGCTCGCCTTCGCCGCCCGGCAGCTCGACCGTAACCGGCGGGACCTGCCGTTCACGCTTACCTATCTGTTCTCCGACGACGGCCACGCCCGGCTGGCCGCCGCCACCGGCTTCACCGCCGCGCACCCCGCCGCCGCGGCGACGCTGTCGCCCGCCGACCCCGAGGCGCTCTGGCCCACGGCGAAGCTGCTGGAGGGCGAGTCGGCGCGGGTGCCGCTCGACGGTGACCGGTTCGCCGGACTGCCGACGGGGGACTGGCCGAAGGCCCCCACCGAGGCGTTGCTGGTGCCGCTGCGGCAACAGGGTGTCGTGCCGTACGGGTTCCTGGTCGCCGGGGTGAACCACTACCGGGCTCTCGACGACGGCTATCGCGGGTTCATCGAGCTGGCGGCCGGGCATGTCGCGACGGGGATCGCCAGCGCCCGCAGCTACCAGGCCCAGCAGCGGCGGGCGGAGGAACTGGCCGAGCTGGACCGGGCCAAGACGACCTTCTTCTCCAACATCAGCCACGAGTTCCGCACCCCGTTGACTTTGATCATGGGGCCGTTGGACGAGTTGCGGCTGCGGCTGCACGATGCCGAGCAGCCGGTGCAGGAGGAACTGGAGGTCATCCGCCGCAACGGGCTGCGACTGGGCAAGCTGGTCAACAGCCTGCTGGACTTCTCCCGGATCGAAGCCGGCCGGATGCAGGCGCGCTACGAGCCGGTCGACCTGGCCGCCGCCACCGTCGACCTGGCCAGCGTCTTCCGCTCCGCGATCGAGCGCGCCGGCCTGACCTTCGAGGTGGACTGCCCGCCCCTGGCCGAGCCGGTCCACCTGGACCGGGGCATGTGGGAGAAGGTGGTGCTCAACCTGCTCAGCAACGCGCTCAAGTTCACCTTCCACGGCGCGATCCGGGTGACGCTGCGTGCCGAGGACGGGCAGGCGGTGGTGCGGATCGCCGACACCGGCGTCGGGGTGCCCGAGGACGAGATGCCGCGGTTGTTCGAGCGGTTCCACCGGATCGAGAACTCCCGGTCGCGGTCGAACGAGGGCAGCGGGATCGGGCTGGCCCTGGTCAAGGAACTCGTCGGGCTGCACGGCGGCACCATCACCGCCGACAGCGCCCCCGGCGAGGGCACCACGTTCACGATCCGCCTGCCCTTCGGCACCGCGCACCTGCCCGCCGTCGCCCTGGCGCCCGCCGTGACCGGCACGGCCGTGGTGTCCGCCTCCGCCGAACCCTTCGTCCAGGAGGCGCTGCGCTGGCTGCCCGCGATCATCGGTCCGGTGACCGCGGTGGATCACGATCAGCCGGTCGAAGACGGGCACCTGCGCCGCGGCGTCCCCGCCCGGGTGCTGGTCGCCGACGACAACGCCGACATGCGCGAGTACCTCATCCGCCTGCTGCGCAACGCCGGTCACCGGGTGGACGCCGTCGCCGACGGGCAGGAAGCCCTCGAGTTGGCCCGCGCCGAGACCCCGGACCTGGTGGTCAGCGACGTGATGATGCCTCGCCTGGACGGGTTGCGGCTGGTCGCCGCCCTGCGCGCCGATCCGCGTACCGCGGGCACACCCGTGTTGCTGCTGTCGGCCCGGGCCGGCCAGGAGGCATCCATCGAGGGCCTGGAGGCCGGCGCCGACGACTACCTGGTGAAGCCCTTCTCCGCGGCCGAACTGCTGGCCCGGGTACGGGCGAACGTGGAACTGGCACGACTGCGCAGCCACCATGCCCGCTGGCGCACCGCCCTTGTCGACTCGTTGCAGGAGGCGTTCTTCGTCTGCGCCGAGGACGGCTCGGTCGTCGAGGTCAACGCCGCCTTCACCGACATCCTCGGCTACGGGCCGGAGGACCTGCGCAACGGTCCGGTCCAGCCGTGGTGGCCGGACCCGGACATCGAGCCGGAGGCACACCGCCAGGTGACCGAGGCGTTCGAGGTGCTGCTCCGGCAGTCGCACGGCAGCTACACCGCGCCGGTGACGCATCGGGACGGCCACCGGTTGTGGGTGGCCGCCACCTTCAACCAGGTCGACGACCCCGACACCGGGCGACGGATGATCGTCGGCACCTTCCGGGACGTGACCGCCGAGCACTACGCCGTCCAGCGCGAGAGCGCCCTGGCGGCGTTGAGCATGCGCCTGTCGCAGGCCGAGGATCTGACCGACGCGCTGCACGGCGTCCTGGCAGAGCTGCGCAGGCTCTGGCGGGCCGCCGGCGTGCTCGCGGCGGTGTTCGACGGCGCACACGCTCCCGTGCTCACCGCCACCGACCCGGAGCTGCGCTGGGACGCGCTCGCCGAGCAGCAGCGCCGCGACCTCACCGCCCTGCGGGACAAGCCCCTGCTCACCCCGGTCGCCGGCCACACCGGCGGGGCGGGTATCACGGTGGAGCACCCGCACGGCACCATGGCGATCTGGATCGACCTGGGGGAGAAGCGACCCTTCACCGAGCAGGACCAGACCCTGCTGGCCCTGTTGGCCGGCCACCTCAGTCAGGGGCTGCACCGGGTCCACCAGATCGATCAGCAGCGGGAGACCGCACTGGCGCTGCAACGGGCCATCCTCGGTCCGGCGCAGCTACCCACCGGGTTCGCCGTACGGTACGCGCCGGCCACCCGCCCGCTGAAGGTCGGCGGCGACTGGTACGACACCGTCGAACTTCCCGACGGGCGGATCGGCATCGTGGTCGGCGACTGCGTGGGCCACGGCCTCCAGGCCGCCACCGTCATGGGGCAGCTCCGCAGCGCCTGCCGCGCGCTGCTGCTCCAGGACTCCAGTCCCGCCCAGACGCTCACCGCGCTCGACCGCTTCGCCGCCCTGCTGCCCGGCGCCGCGTGTGCCACCGTGTTCTGCGGCGTGCTCGACCTGCTCACCGGCGAGCTGCGCTACTCCAGCGCCGGCCATCCGCCAGCGGTCATCGCCCATCCCGACGGCACCGTCCATCTGCTGGACCAGGGGCGTTCCCGCCCGCTCGCGGTCCGCCCCGGTCTCGACCGGCCCGAGGCGGACTGTGTCGTGCCGGCACGTGCCACCCTCCTGCTCTACACCGACGGTCTGGTGGAGCGTCGCCGCCAACCGCTGAGTGTCGGCATCGCGAACGCCGCCGCCGCCATCCAGACCGGGCGGGCCGCACCCATCGAGAGCCTGGCGAGTGACGTGATGGACCAGATGGCGCCAGACGGTGGCTACGACGACGACGTGGCGCTGCTCCTCTACCGCCATCCGGGGCCGCTGGAGTTGGAGTTCCCCGCCGAGTCCACCCATCTCGCCCCGGTCCGCAGCGCGCTGCGCAACTGGCTCGACCGCTGCGGGCTGGCCCCGGCGAACGCGTACAACGTGCTGGTGGCTGCCGGCGAGGCCTGCGCCAACGCCATCGAGCACGGCAACCACGACTCCTCCGGTGGCCGGATCCTGCTGCGGGCCGCCGCCACCGCTGACGACCTGCGCCTCAGCGTCACCGACACCGGCCGGTGGCGCACCCCGCAGCCGGCAGCCAACAGCCATCGCGGCCGGGGACTCGTGCTCATGCAGGCCCTGATGGACACGATCACCGTCACCGCCGGTACCGCCGGCACCACTGTCGACATGCAGGCAAGGATCACTCGATGACCACCGCGCTCTCCCTCGCCAACAGCCGGCGTCCTGACGGCACGCGGGTCCTGACCGTGATCGGCGAGATCGACATGAGCAACGCGGCCACCTTCGCCGCCGCGCTCACCGACGCCGTGGACACCGACTTCGAGGCGGTCGACGCCGGCCACCTCGTCGTCGACCTCACCGCGGTGGAATACCTGGACAGCGCCGGCCTGGCCGCCCTGTTCCCGCACGCCGAGCGCATCCAGCTCGTCGTCACCCCGCTGCTGGAACCCCTGCTCACCATCTCCGGGCTGGCCGACCTGACCACCGTGCACCGTCCGTGACGGCACCCCGGCGCCGCGGTGCCGGCTACGCCGCCGTCAGATCGGCGGCAGGGGCGGGTGAGCGTTCGCCATGAGTTCGGCGAACTGCGCGGGAAACCAGGCACCGACGGGCGGTGCGCCCCGCAGCGCGTCAGTGGGTGGCCAGCCGGACCCCGTCGGCGGCCGGTAGTCCGGGTCGCACTTGGGGTCGAAACCGCTGCGCGGGTCACCGACCTGCGCCGGGTCGGCGGCACCGTCGGAGGTGCCCGGCGGCTTCATCCAGACGTACGCGTCGACGCCGGGTCGCGGTGCCACCGCCGGGCGCTCACCGAGGCCGGCACCGGCCTGGTTGCACCAGTTCGCCGCCGAGGTGCGCCGGTCGACCCGGGACTTGTCGACGAAGGAGTCCACCGTGACCGCGGTGCCCGGCCCGGTCGGCCGGCGCGGGCCGCCCCACCCGTTGCGGGAGGTGTCCACAAGCACCCCGATGCGCTCCGGGAATCCGGCCGCGACCAGCTCGCGCCGCACCTGTTGCGCGTACGGCAGCTCGTCGACGAAGTTGTTCCAGTCCACCCAGCGACTCTGCCGCACCGACACCCCGTTGATCGCGGTGGTCACGTCGAAGTACGGCTCTACCAGCGCGCCGTATCCGGCGGTGTTGACGATGACGCCGTCGACGCCGCGTACGCCGGCGCGACTGCCGCCGACGATCTCCGCGATCAGGCGTACCCCGGCCGACCGGGACTCGTCCCAGCCCAGCTCGGCGTGGTGTCCCGAACCCAGGTAGCTGTAGAGGTTGGCGTACGGGTGGAACTGGTCCAGCGCGTAGCGGATGCCGTCGACGTAGTCGCCGCTGCGCGCCACGGTCTCGCAGCGCGGGGTGAGGCCGATGCTGGTGGCCAGGGCGGGCACCGCATGCGGTTCGATCACGTTGATGATGCGCAGCCGCCGGTACCTCGGGTCACGTTCGATGGCCACGATCGGGTCGATGAACTCCCGCTGGTAGCGGCTCACCTCGCCGATCGCGAACTCGCCGTGCGGGGAGAGCCGGTAGCAGTCGCGGCCGGGCAGGTTGTTCAGCACCACCTGCACGTACCCGGCCCGCTGCGCCAACGCGGCGTCCAGGTGGGCGCGCAGCCCCAGCTCACCCGGATCGCCGGCGATCTGACTGACCCGGTTCAGCCAGATCCCGGTCGGGGTGTTCGACACCCGGTGTCCGCCCGGCACGCTCTCCGCCCGGGCCCGCCACTGCGGATCGACATACCCGGACACCCCGGCGTACGGGTTGTCGACGTGCGGCTGTCTGCCGCCGGCTCCGGCGGGTGTGGCGGCGGTCCCCGCGCTGGCCAGGGCCGCGACCATGGCGGCGGCGAGCAGGCGGCGGGCTCTCCTCGTGACAGGCATGTGAAATCTCCGTGTCCGGTCGACTTCTATCATTGACCGTCATCGCTGGAGCGAGCGCAAGGGCGTATCGTGTCCCCATGGTGGTGCGCGCCCCCGGCGGCGGCTACGGCGACATGTTCAGATATCCCGCGATGCCCACCCCGCTGCGGGTCACCGTGCTCGTCTTCGCGCTGCTGTCGCTGCTGTTCACCCTGGCGACAGCGCACCGCCTGATCGCCGGCGGCTCGTTCGGCGCCGCCGTCTTCTTCGCCGTGATGGCAGTGGCCTGCGCGCTGGTGGCGCTCAGCCTGGTCGGCCGCCGCCCCTGGGCGCCCTATCCCGCGTACGCCCTGGCGGGTCTGCTGGCCGCGGCCTCACTCGGGCTCTTCGGCACCATCACCTGCGTCGGTCTGGCCCTGCTCGCCTGGGTGCTCTGGGCCTGCAACGTCCGCGCCTCCCGGGACTGGCTCGGCGGGCGCCGCCGGCTGCGTTGACCAGGTCCGGTCTGCCACTATCGCTGGTTCCGCCCGGGGCGTGCCGACGGCCGCCCCGAGCGGTTCGGGGTGCTGCTACGCCGCAGCGCTGGAGGTGGCCGCTTCCTCGTCCGCGTCGGTCTCCGCCGACTCGGCCTCGTCGGCCTGCTCCGCCTCCGGCGCGCTCTCGGCCGCCTTCGGGTTCACCCAGGAGAACTCGATCTCGATCGAGAACTCGTCCTTGCCGTCCTGCTCGATCTCCAGCTCGCAGTGCACCTGGTCGGCAACGGCGATGCTGCCGGCAGCGCCGTAGAAGACCTTGCCGGTCTCCAACTGGCTCGCCACCTGCCGCAGCCACGCGGCCAGGTCTGCCCGCGACACCGTCCGCTCGTCCTCGTAGATATCCATGCCGCAATGCTGACATCCCGCGCGCGGACTCAACTCGTAGGGTCGGCCGAATCGACAGCGGTCCGCGCCTCCCGCCGTCGGACCACCGCGATCATGGCTGTGCCGGCCGCCATCACCAGGCCGGACAGGAGCAGGGCCGCCGCGCCACTGACCCGCAGGGTCAGGATCGCGGACACCAGGGCACCGAGTCCCATCGCCGCGATCGCCCCGAACCGGCGCCACCAGGCCCCACCCGCACCGCCCGCGAGTCGGCTGTCGGCGGCGAGGTGCACCATGGACATCGTCACCACCACCGTGGAGAGATCCCGGATGCCGATCTGCCGAACCGCAGCGGCCTGGGCACCCAGCACCAGCGCCAGCAAGCCGGTGATGAGCACCATCCGGATCTCGTCCGGTGCGCCGGTGCCGAGCCAGAGCCCGGCCAGCAGGAGCGTCAGCGCGGTGCCGCAGACGAGGACGGCGAGACCGGCGCGGGGCAGCCGGACCGGGTCCGACGCACCCCGGGTCAGCCGGGCGGCCAGCACCGCGCCGAGCATGAACGCCAGCAGCGCCACCAGGTTGTTCACCACCGGCAGGTTGGCCACACCGGCCAGGCCGAAGCCGATGAAGAGCACGTTGCCTGTCATGTTGCCGGTGAAGACCCGATCCAGGGCGAGATAGCTGACCCCGTCGACCGCTCCGGTCGCCACCGTGAGCATCAGCAACGACGGCTCGTACCTGGTGAACATGAACCTTCCCGACAATCGCCGGCCAGCGGACGACCCGCGCACCCGTTCGCCTGATTGTGCCGCCCGCGCCGGCCCCGGATCCTCCGATCACGACACCTGGGCGGCTCAGCCGCCCGGGTAGCCGCCGACCGCCGGGGCGCAGAGCGCCTCGCCGAGCGAGGTCTGCCAGTACAGCACCTCGCGGCCCGAGCGGCGTCTGGCCACCAGCCCCGCGTCGCGCAGCACCCGCAGGTGGTCGCCGACCGAGCCCAGGGCCAGCCCGGTCACCGCAGCCAGCTGCGAGGTGCTGTGCGGGGTGCCCAACCGGATGAGGATCGCCGCCCGGTTCACCCCGATCAACCGATCGAGCCCGTCCGGGACCGGCGGGGTGCTCTCGGCGAGGACGCCCCGGGCCGAATAGACCATGCCGAACCGGCTCGGCTGGTCCCACACCACCCAGCCCCGGGCGCAGTGCGCCGGCACGAACACCAGTTGTTCGGCCTGGTCGAGCGGCAGCGGTGCGCTCGGGTAGTCGTTGACCTGGAGACAGCCGTCGCCCAACCAGCGCATGTCGCAGGCGATGTCGGTGAGCGCGCCGGCCCAGCCCTCGGCGCTCAGCCGGGCGGTCCGGGCCACGATGTCGGCCCGGAGCCGGTTCTCCCGGTCCGGCCACTCCGGTCGTACCGTGTGCTCCCAGACCCAGTTGAGCAGGTACGTCGCCTGCTCGGTCAGCCCGTCGGTCAGCAGCAGGTCGGCGAGCGGGCCGGGTCGGGTCGCCCGCAGGTCGGCGCGGATCTGCTCGTCGCCACGACCGGCGACGACCGTCAGCTCCTCGGCGAAGGTCGGCGCGGTGGTCGGCGGGGTCAGGGTGAGGAAGTCGGCGATCCACCGCGGCTGGAACGACGCCGTCAGCAACGCGCGGAGCACCGGGCGCCGCTCGAGCATCTGTTGGTACGCGGACAGATGCGGCCGCCGCCAGGCGTGCTGCCACGGATGCCGGGGGGTGTGCAGTGTCTTCAACGCGGCGACCGTGTCGGTCATCGGTGAGATGACGAACCGGCTGCCCGCGAGCAGATCCACGGGTACCCGCCAGACTGTCACGTTTCGCCTCCAGCCGTAACTCTATGGTGGCCCGCCGACCACGATGAGGATCGGGTGGTGAGAACGTACTCGGAGCTGTTCGCCGTATCCGAATTCCGCAATCTCTTCCTGGCCAACTGTGCCGCCATCGCCGCGCACACCAGTTCGGCGCTGGCGCTCGGATCGCTCACCTACGCCGCGACGGGATCGGCGCTGCTCACCGCGTTGAGCATGTTCGGTGCGCCGCTGGCCGGCGTGCTCGGCAGCCTGACCCTGCTCTCGGCGGCGGACAGCCTGCCACCTCGCCGGGCGCTGACCCTTGCCGGGCTCGTCGCCCTCGCCGGTGCCGCGCTCCAGGCCGTACCCGGGCTGCCGCTGTGGGCCCGGTTCGCCGTCATCCTGTTCGTCGCGTACGTCGGGTCGGTCACCGGCGGTGCCCGGTGGGCGTTGATCAACGACATTCTGCCCGCCGGCGGGTACGTGCTGGGCCGGTCGACGATGAACGTCAGCGTCGGCGTCATGCAGATCGCCGGCTTTGCCGGTGGCGGCCTGCTGCTGGTGTGGCTGAGCCCGTACCAGGTCTTCCTGGTGGCCACCGGGTTGCGCGCGATCGCGGTCCTGATCACCTGGTACGGCCTGCGGGAGCGGCCGGCGCGAGCTGACGCGCGCACCTCCACCCGACGCACCCTGCGGGTCAACCGGGAACTGTGGACGGATCCGGGCCGGCGCTCGCTCTACCTCAACCTGTGGCTGCCCAACGGTCTGGTGGTCGGCTGCGAGGCGCTGTTCCTGCCGTACGCCGGGGACCGGGCCGGCTTCCTCTTCGCCGCCGGTGCCCTCGGCATGCTGACCGGGGACGTGCTGGTCGGGCGGTTCCTGCCGGCGGCGATCCGGGACCGGTGCGTGCTGCCGCTGCGGCTGCTGCTGCCCCTGCCGTACCTCGTCTTCCTGGTGCATCCCGGGCTGCCGCTGGCGATGCTGCTCGCCCTGGTCGCCTCGATCGGGTTCGCGGCCTCGCTGCCGTTGCAGGAGTGGCTGCTCGCCCGCTGCCCGGTCGAGGCCCGTGGTCAGGCGCTCGGTCTGCACCAGAACGGGATGCTGACCGGGCAGGCGGTGTGCGCGGCCGGGGCCGGGGTGGTGGCCGATCTGCTGCCGACGTCGGTGGCGGTGGCGGTGCTGGCCGGGCTGTCGCTGATGGCCACCCTGCTGCTCACCCCGGGACTGCGTTGCGTCCGGCCGGTGCCGGTGGCGACGCCCACCGCGACCGCGGTGGGCAGCTGACCATGCCCGAATAGGAGGTTTCACATCTATGGCGCCGGGGTTGAGTCATGTAGCACGATGACTTTCGTCACCAGCGCCAAAAGGTGGCTGTCTCTTGCCGGAAGCGGCATGGTCGGGAGGATTATCGATGCGCCGTTGCTCTCCACACCCCGGTCGCGCCGTGTCGGGTCTGCTGGTGCTGGTCCTCGTCGCGGCGGTCGGCCTGCTCGGCACCGCCTCGCCGGCCTCGGCCCATGGCGGTCTGGCGATGTCCACCCCGGCGGCGGACGCCACGGTGCGCGAGCCGCTGACCACCGTGCAGCTCTACTTCACCGAGCAGGTGGTCCCGAACGCCTACTTCGCCATCATCGCACCGGGCGGCGGCCGGGTCGACAACGGTTGGAGCACCGGGGCACCCCGGCCGCTGGACCAGCCGGTGCGGGAGTATTTCCTGGTCGACGGCAAGTTCGAGCCGCGTGAGTACACCACCGGATTCCCGGCGGTGGTGAACCTGGCGCACCTGCCGGCGGCGGGTAAATACACGGTGAGCTACCTGTCGGTGGCCTCGGACGGCGAGCCGGTACGCGGCACGATGAGCTTCCAGTACACCGGCCCGGTCACCCCCGCGCCGCAGGGCTGGAGCCCGCCGACCGGCCAGCCGGACCCGGCGCTCGTGGCAGCTACCGAACAGCACGGACACGACGCGGCACCGGCGCCGGCATCGGCCGGGCCGTCCGCAGTGGCATCGCCTCCGGTGGCCGCGCCGATGCCGACCGTCGAGGAGACCGGCCCTCCCGGGTGGATCTGGGCCGCCGGGGCGGTGCTGTTCGGGCTCGCGCTCATCCTGCTCGTCGCCGGGCGACGGCATCCGGCCGCCGTGGCGGCGCTCCTCGGCCGGGTCGGGCTCTCGACCGGGACCGGCCACCGGTCCAGCACCCGCGCGCGGACCGGTGTCCGCGCCGGCATCGGCGCGAAGAAGAGCCGGCCGGACACCGCCAGACGGACCGCCGCGGCGAAGGCCGGCACCGGTCGCCCCGCCGGGGCGAAAACCAAGCGCACCGCCTCGGCTGCCGCCATCTCCGCGCGCACCGCGCCGGCTGCCGCCTCCGCTGCCGCGCCGACTGCCGTGTCCACGGCTGCCGCGCCGCTGGACGCCGAGGTGTCGTCGTCCGAGGTGCACGCCGGTGCCCCCGCACCCGACTCCCGGTGGGGCAACACGCGGCTCGCGCTGCTCGTCGGTGGGCTGGTGGTGACGCTGCTGGCGGGGTTCGGGCTCGGGCGGCTCGGCACCGGCGCCCCGGTCGCCGGCGACGGCCCACTGCCGAGCAGCGCCGCCGGCACCAGCGGGCCGCTGCTGTCGGCCGCAGACGGCCACCAGCACTCGGCTGGCACCGGGGCACACACGCATCCGGGTGACGGCCCGGACCAGACGCAGGCCACCGGGGTCTGGGCCAGCGTCGCCGGATTCACCCTGCGACCGGCGCAGCGATCCCAACGTGCCGGGGTACGGGCCGACTACCGGTTCCAGATCGTCGGTCCCGACCGCAAACCGGCCACCACCTTCGCGACAGTCCACGAGCGTCCGCTGCACATGATCGTGGTCGGTCGTGACCTCGACGGATACCAGCATCTGCATCCGACGATGGCCGCCGACGGCACCTGGACCGTCCCGCTGGAACTGGATCGTCCAGGCGGCTACCGCATCTACGCCGACTTCTCGGTCATCACCGCCGACAACAGCACCTTGCCGCTGGTGCTGGGGGTCGACCACCAGGTGCCGGGGGCGTACGCGCCGGCGGAGCTTGCGCCGCCGCGACCGCAGGCCAGCGCGGGACCGTACGCGGTGACGATGGCCGGTGCGCCCACGATCGGGGTGAGCACGCCGCTGACCTTCCGGATCGGGCGCGAGGGTGCGTCCAGCCCGGTGACCCCGGAGCCCTACCTGGGCGCGTACGGGCACCTGGTGGTGGTCCGCGAGGGTGACCTCGGCTACGTGCACGTGCACCCGGAGCCGGAACTCGTCGACGGAACCGTCATGTTCTGGCTGACCGCGCCGAGCGCCGGCCGGTACCGTGCCTTCTTCGACTTCCAGGTCGACGGGGAGGTGCACACCGCGCAGTACACAATCGACCTGGGCTAGCGGGCCGGTCGGCGCAGTGGGGGCCACTGCTGGTGGGTCCATGCGCGCAACGCCCACTCCACCGGGCCGTACCGGAATCGCCGCATCCACCACGCGCTGACCGCCAGCTGCACCAGGAAGATGGCCACCGCGATGAGCTGCGTCTGGGCCGGCGGCACCCGGCCGGCCAGACCCAGTCCGACGCCGGTGAAGACGAACAGGCAGACGAGTGACTGGCTGAGATAGTTCGTCAGCGCCATCCGCCCCGCCGGTGCCAACGCCTGCGCGACGCGTGGCCGTCGGGTGCCCAGCCGCAGCAGGGTCGCGGCGTAGGCCGCCGCGAGCAGCGGCGCGGTCACGATGCTGACCATCAGTCCGGTCAGGTTCGCGGTGCCGCCGCCCACCGCGAACAGGGCGGCGCCGGCCAGACCGACCGGGTAGCCGACCCGCTCGCACCGGCGCAGCAGGCTTTCCTGCGTGTGCACGGCCGCCAGCATCCGGTGCCGCCCGGCGGCGAGACCGACGAGGAACGCGGCGAAGGCCAACGGCCCCTGCACCGCGAGCCCGCCGAGCATCGCCGGCAACGAGCGCAGGTGTTCCAGGACGACAACACCGGATCCGCCGCGCAGGGCCTCCGTCGACCGCGCACCGGCGGCCAGCGCGGCGGCCTCGTCCGGGACCAGCGTGGCACCGAGGACCGCGGCCAGCCCCACCACGAACGCGACCACCCCCACGATGGTCGCCGCCGCGACCAGGGCGGTGCGCGGCGCGATCCGCCGCACGGCGAGCAGCACCAGACCGAGCAGCGCGTACGTGGTGAGGATGTCGCCGTGGAACAGCAGCACCGCGTGCAGCACCCCGAGCACGAACAACCCGCAGGCGCGGCGCAGGAACGACGGGCCGAACGCCACCCCACGTCGGGCCGCCGAATCGAGTTGCAGGGTGAAGCTGTATCCGAACAGGAAGGAGAACAGCAGGTACGCCTTCATCGCGAACAGCAGCTCCACGACACCGTCGACCAGCCGGTCGAATGCACCGTGGGCGGGATCGCCGACCAGGTGGAAGGCGTACCCGGAGGCGAAGAACGACACGTTCACCAACAGGATGAGCAGCAACGCCAACCCGCGCAGCGCGTCCATCACGTCGATCCGGGTCCGGTCACCGGCGGCGTCGTCGGACGACTGGCGAACCCGGCCCTGCCCGTCAGTTCGGTGCATGTTCATGACATCGAGCCTGGTGAAGACCGGTAGTGGTCGTACAGTGTTTCCGTCACACGATCCGGCGTGACGAAAAAACGGCCCCGGAGGGTGCGCCATGAGTTGTGCCGAGTGCGCAGGCGAACTGCCGGTCGCGGTGGGCCGGGGCCGGCCACGGCGCTACTGCTCGCGGCGCTGCCAGGCCCGTGCGTACCGCAGACGCCGCGACCACGGCCCGACCACCGCGTCCCGACGGCCCGCCGCGCCACCCACGCGCGACGGCCGCGACCCGGTGACCGTCGCGATCGCACTCGCCGACCAGCTCGGCATCGGCAGCGTCTCCATGCGGCTGCTCGCCGAGCGGGCCGGGCTCCCCGCCCACCTGCTGTACCGGCACGTACGCAGTCGCAGTGAGCTGCTCAGCGCCATGGCCGAGCAGGTCATCGACGCGCACCGGCCCGCTGTCGAGGTCGGCGCCGGGCGGGAGCCGCCGGCGGATCCACCGGCGCGGCTGGCCGCTCTCGCCCGCCACGAGTGGGCCATGTACCGCAGGCATCCCTGGCTGCTGGGCGTCCTCGCCGGTGACCGGCCGCCGACCGGTCCCGCCGTGCTCGCCATGGTCGACCGCGTCGTGTCGGTGTTCACCGACGCCGGGCTCGATCCCGTGGCGGCGTACCGCGCGTACCTCGTCCTCAGTGGCTACGTCCAGGGCATGGCGTTGCTCATCGCCCGCCGGCCGACCGGCACCGACTACCGCGCCTGGCGGTCGGCGACTCACCTTCGGCTCACCCGCACCGGTCGTCTCCGGCAGCGGCCGTGGTTGGCGGCGGCGAGTCAGACCAGTCCGGACAGAGACCTGGACACCTGGTTCGAGTTCGGTCTGGGCCGGATGCTCGACGGACTACTCCGGTAGTCAGCGGTCAGATGTTTCGTGGACATTTCGGACGAGTATCGGGGAAACTATTGACGATCAATGTTAACGCTCACAGCATGAAGGGCCTGTGACCCCTGCGTCTGGAGCCGCTATGCAGGTGCCCCTCGCTGCTGCTGTCAACTCACGCCCCCGGCCGGTCCGCGCTGCCGCCTTGTCGTCGGCCCTGAAACGTCTGTTCACTCCACGCAAACCGGCAGGCCGGCGGCGTACGATCTCGCTCGCCACGGTCTGCGCGTTGCTCGGCGCCGGGGTGGCGACCACCGGCGGCGCCGCGCACGCCGCCGCCGACGAATGGTCACCCCGTCCGGCGTACACCTCGACGGACCGGGGAGATGGTCGATACTCCGTGCCGCTGTTGCGCGCCGACGTGCCGGACATCGGCGTGGAACGGGTGCCGGCGGCCGAGAACGACGAAGGCCGGGACATCTACTACATGATCAGCACGACCATGCACCTGAGCCCCGGTGCACCGATCATGAAGTCGTACGACCTGGTGAACTGGGAGATCGTCAACTACGTCTTCGACCGGGCGAGCATCGGCGACTCGTTCTCCCTGCGCAACGGCCAGAACTCGTACGGCCAGGGCCAGTGGGCGTCGTCGCTGCGTTACCACGACGGCATGTTCTACGTCGCCTTCAACACCAACAACCTCGGCGGGGCGTACATCTACCGCACCGACGACATCGAGAACGGTGCCTGGCAGCGTACGGCGCTCGGTCGTGGGCTGCACGATCCGTCGCTCTTCTTCGACCATGACGGCACGCCGTACATCTTCTACGGCAACGGGACCATCAGCGCGGTGCGGCTCAACGCCGGGTTGACCGCCGTCGTGCAGGACTACCCGAACGTCTTCAGCGCCAACGACTACGCCGGCCAGCCCTTCATCGGCGGCCTCTTCGAGGGCGCCCAGTTCTACTACATCGACGGGCACTACTACGTGGTTGTCATCACCTGGCCGGCCGGCCAGGGCCGGCAGGTGGTGATGCTCCGCTCGCCCGAACTGCTCGGCCGGCACACCTCGGGTGGTGTGAACACCTACGAGGCCCGAGGGGTGCTCAACTCCAACGGCTTCGCCCAGGGCAGCCTGGTGCCGATCGCCCGCGATGGTGGCGGCACCGACTGGCACGGCATGTTCTTCCGGGACACCTTCCCGATCGGGCGGATCCCGGCGCTCATCCCCGCCACCTGGCGCGACGGCTGGCCCACCTTCGGCAACAACGGCTCGGTGCCGGTGGAGGGACTGTTCGACAAGCCGATCCGGCTCAGCCCCGAGCAGGAGCGGTACGAGCGCCAGAAGAGCATCGTCTCCTCCGACGACTTCGCCAACGACGCCCCGCACAAGGCGTACCTGGACGAGGAGTGGACCACCTCGGACCCGGCGATCGCGGCGGAGATCGCGCCCAACGGGTCGCGGCTGGACATGACCTGGGAGTGGAACCACGCACCGGACAACAGGTACTGGTCGCTCACCGATCGCGCCGGCTGGCTGCGGTTGACCAACGGCAAGGTGGTGACCGGCAACTACGTCTACACCAAGCTCTCCAACCGGGCCGAGCTGGCCTGGTTCGAGGAGGCCCGCAACACGCTCTCGCAGCGTACGTTCGGGCCCCGGCAGTCGGCCGAGACCAAGATGGACATCTCCGGCATGCGTGACGGCGACGTCGCCGGGCTGGCCGCCTACAACCGTGGTTTCTCCTACGTCGCGGTGAAACGCTCCGGCGGCACGAACACCCTCGGTGTGGTCAACCGTGGGCAGCCGTTCGCGGTGAACCTCGACCAGGCGACGCTGGAGAACTTCCTGCCCGGCACCACTGTCGACCTCGGCGCTGCCACCGAGGTGCACGTCAAGGCGGACCTCGACTTCGCCTCCCCGACCGGGCAGCTCTGGACCACCTTCCACTACAGCCTGGACGGGCTGACCTGGACCCAGTTGGGCAACCGGGTCGGCCCGCAGACCCTCGACGGCAGCCTCGCGCACTTCATGGGGCACCGCGTCGGCCTGTTCAACTACGCCACCGGGAGCACCGGCGGGCACGTCGACTTCGACCACTACCTGCTCAGCGACACGCTCACCTCCCAGGGCCGCCCGCTGGACACCGGTGAACTCGACGCGGCCATCGCGTACGCGGGCACCCTCGACGAGGCCGACTACCCGGCGGACGCCTGGGCGGCGATGCGGGCCGCGCTCACCGCCGCGACAGCGGCACGGGCCGGCCAGTTCGGCACCCAGAACCAGATCGACGCGCCGGAGCGGGCGCTCAGCTACCAGCTCGCCCGGCTCGGGGTGCTCCGCACCGAAACGCCCGAGCTGCCGGTCACGGTCACCGCCCAGGCGCGGTGTGTCGCCGGTACGGCGTACCTCGCCGTGCAGGCCCGCAACGACCACGACGCACCTGTGGACATCACGCTGGAGAGCACCTACGGCACGCGGTCGGTGCGCCAGGTCGCGCCGGGCGGCAACGCGTACCAGCAGTTCACCACCCGCACCGGCGCGGCAGCGGCCGGCACGGCGACCGTCCGGGTCAGCGCAACGGTCGCCGGCCGGGACGTGACCACCGTCCGCACCACCGACTACCCCGCCAACACCTGCGGCGGTTGACCGCCCACCTGATCTGCCCCGGGGCCGGAATTCCCACGCCGGCCCCGGGGCGCCGATGAACTCCCCTGCCCGTCACCACCAAGGAGGACATCTGTGACACCACGCCTGCGCAGGGCACCCCGACGGCGGGCCGCCGCGATCGCGACGGCCGGCGTACTGCTCGCCGGATTCCTCTCGGCGGCACCGGCCGCGGCCGCCGACACCGACCTCATCGTCAACGGCGGCTTCGAGAACGGCCTGACCAGCTGGTTCGTGAACAACGGCAACGCGACCGACGGCGCCACCCTCGCACCCACCACGGACGCCTACTCCGGCGCCAGCGCGGTGCGGGTGACCAACCGGCAGACCACCGGCTCCGGCCCGATGCAGGATCTCTCCGGCAAGGTGCAGGCCGGACAGACGTACGCCCTCACCGCCCGGATCAAGTACGACAACCCGGCCAGCCCCGCGACGAAGCAGTTCTTCGCCACCATGCACTACGGCGGCGGCACCTACACCAACCTGGTCAGCGTGACCGCGAACCGGGGACAGTGGGCGCAGTTCAACGGGCAGTTCACCATCCCGTCCGGACAGAACGTGTCGACGGCGCGGCTGTTCTTCGAGACGCCCTGGACCAGCACGCCGTCGACCGCTCCGGAGACCCACCTGATGGACTTCACCCTCGACGACGTGTCAGTGGTCGGCGCCGCGCCGCCCGCCCAGCCGTCGAAGACCATCGAGGTCGTCGGCAAGCGGCCCGGCGAGCACAACCCGTTGATCGGGCACAAGTTCGGCGCCGACGGCTTCGGCTTCGTGCACGACGGCCGGGTGTACATGTACATGACGAACGACACGCAGGGCTACGCGCCCAACCCGACCACAGGCGTGTCACCGGGCATCAACTACGGCGACATCAACCAGATCACCCTGATCTCCACCACGGACATGGTGAACTGGACGGACCACGGCGAGATCCCGGTCGCCGGCCCGAACGGCGTGGCACCCTTCACCAACAACTCGTGGGCCCCCGGCATGGCCAAGAAGGTGGTGAACGGGCAGGAGAAGTTCTTCCTCTACTACGCCAACGGCGGCGGGTCCAGCAACGTGATCACCGGTGCCTCGCCGCTCGGCCCGTGGACCAGCGAGCGCACCAGCACGCTCATCGACGGACGCACCCCGGGTGCGGAGGCGGTCGCCTGGAAGTTCGACCCGGCACCGCTGGTGGACGCCGACGGCGAGGCGTACCTCTACTTCGGTGGCGGTCCCGCGTCGACGAGCATGCCGCCGGCCGAGCGCTTCAACAACCCGAAGAACCTGCGGGCGATCAAGCTCGGTGACGACATGGTGTCGACCGAGGGCACGGCGGCGGTGGTGGACGCTCCGGTGGCCTTCGAGGCGGCCCAGGTGTTCACCCGCGACGGCAAGTACTACCTGTCGTACTCGTCGCACTTCGGCGGCAACGACTTCGGCGGCAACCAGACGCCGCTGCCCGGCTACCCCGGCGGCGGCCAGATCGGCTACATGATCTCCGACGACCCGATGTCGTGGCCGAAGGAGACCTACGCCGGGGTGCTCTTCCCGAACCAGTCGCAGTTCTTCGGCACCGGCACCGGCGGCAACAACCACCAGTCGGTCTTCGAGTACGAGGGCAAGTACTACTTCACGTACCACGCCCCGACGCTGAACAAGCGGATCAACGGCGACACCACCCAGGGCTACCGCAGCCCGCACATCCAGGAATTGGCGTTCCACGCCGACGGCACCATCCAGCAGGTCGTCGGCACCTACGCCGGCGTCTCGCAGGTGCGCGACTTCGACCCGTACCGGGTGTTCGAGGCGGAGACGTTCGGCTGGAGCAAGGGCGTGGCGACCGCGAAAATCGACGGCGGGTCCGCCCAGTTCGGCGCCACCGCGCCGAACCTGGTGGTCCGCGACATCGACAACGGCGACTGGACGGCGCTCTCGTCGGTCGACTTCGGCGAGGGTGCCCAGAGCGTGACGGCGAAGGTCCGCCCGCTGGTGGCCGGCGGAAAGATCGAGATCCGCCTCGACGAGGCGACCGGACCGGTGGTCGGGACCATCCCGGTCGACGCGCCGATCGGCCAGTGGACGGAGCTGACCGCGTCACTCGACGGCGTGGCCGGCGTACACGACGTCTACTTCACCTACTCCGGCCCGCAGGGTGCGGACCTGTTCGAGATCGACACCTGGTCCTTCGAGGCCGGGTCCGCCGCCGAACTGCCGGTCGAGGTCAGCGCCCAGGCGCGCTGCGTCGCCGGCAAGGCGTACGTCGCCGTGCAGGCCCGCAACGCCCACGACGCGCCGGTCGACGTGACGCTGGAGACGGCGCACGGCGAGCGGTCGGTGCCGAACGTGGCGCCGGGCGCCAACGCGTACCAGCAGTTCGCCACCCGTACGGCGGCGGTCGAGGGCGGCACGGTGACCGTACGCGCCAGCGGAGAGATCGGTGGCCGGGACGTGACGAGCGTCCGCACCGCCGCACACTCCGGCGTCGACTGCGCCGGTTGAGAACTGACAAACGGAGCGTGGGGATGAAGAAGCGCAAGCTGTTCGCGTCGGTGGCCGCCGGAGCGATGGTGATCGGCTCGGTGGCGGCCGCCGCGCCGGCCTCGGCCGAGCCGGGGGACAACGCCGACGTCGAGGTGACCGTCGACATCGAGGAGATCACCGAGCCGGGTGTCCTGGCCCTGTCGGTGGCCGGTGACTCGGTGGCGTTGGCCGAGGACGGGTCGACGCTGCTGGTGCGCCAGTTCGTGGGCACGTTGCCGACGGTGACGGTGACCGACACGCGTACCGCTGACGAGGTGCCGGCGGGTGCGGCGTGGGCGGTGCTGGGTTCGGCGTCGGACTTCGTCGGTGCCGCCGGTCAGGAGCCGATCGGCGCCGGTCACCTGGGTTGGCGGCCGAAGCTGCTCGACGGTGGCGACACCGGCCTGGTCAGCGAGGGTGAAGAGGTGGTGACGGTCGTCGACGAGCCCACCCAGCCGGGTAACAACGTGGGTCTGGTGGACCAGGAGTTGCTGGTCTCGACGTTCGACTCGGGCGCGGTGGCCGGTGGCGAGTACACCGTCAACGCTGAGTTGTTCCTGCGTACGCCGGCTGATGTCGCGGCGGGTGAGTATGCCTCGACGTTGACCCTGTCCCTGTTCGAGTGACCCCGGGGTGAGGGCCGCCGCTGTCGCGGCGGCCCTCACCGATTCCGCTTCTTCCCGGCAATCCCGCGTCGGTGGACGCAACCAACTGGGGGTCGGGTGCGTCCAAGCCGGCATGAGAACTTCCCGAAGCGGGTGGCTGGCCCTGGTGCCCCTGCTGATGTTGACGGCATCGGCTTGCGGCCAGCAGGGTGACGCCGCAGGTGCCGGTGATGCCGGCACGCCTGAGATGTCCTATTCCGCCGACACCCTGGTGTTCCGGATGGATTATGTGGGCGGGTTCGTCACCCCGGCCATGCGCGCCACCCGCCTGCCCGCGATAAGCGTCTACGGCGACGGTCGCGTGATCAGCGAGGGGCCGGTCACCCTGGCCTACCCTGGACCGGCACTGCCCAACCTCCAGCAGGGCACGATCAGTGCCGACGAGGTGGCGAAGCTGGTCGAGGCGGCGCGTGCCGCCGGGGTGGGCACGGTCGGCGACCTCGGCACCCCACCGGTCGCCGACGTCCCGTCGACCCGGTTCATCGTCTTCGCCCCGGGTGGCGTGGAGGAGTTGGAGGTCAACGCCCTGGCGGTGGGGGGCGACGGCAACCCGGCCGCCAACGAAGGACTGACCGCCGACCAGCGCACCGCCCGGGACAAGTTGCGCCAGTTCGCCGATTCGTTGACAAGCGACAGCGGCCCGCTCGCCAGCGCACACGCCGCCAGCCAGCCGTACGCGCCCACCGCCGTCGCGGCGGTCGCCGAGCCGTGGGTCGCCAACCCGGAAGCCGGGAAGCAGCCCGAGGTGGCCTGGCCGGGACCGGCCCTGCCCGGCGCCGAAGTCGGCAAGGACCTGGGGCTCGGCTGCGTGACGGTCACCGGTGACCAGGCGCAGGAGCTGTTGACCGCCGCCGCCGACGCCACCGCGGTGACCCCGTGGGTCTCGGACGGCAAGCGGTGGACGGTCACCCTGCGGCCGCTGCTGCCCGACGAGACCGACTGCGCCGACCTCGCGAACAACGGCTGACCGGGTACGCCGGGCGGCCGGTCCTGGGGGACCGGCCGCCCGGCGGTGCGCTGGCACGGACCGTCTAGGCTGCCGCGCGATGAACGCGCCCTCCCGCATCCTGATCTACGGGGTCCACGGTTCCGGCAAGTCGACGCTCGCGGAAACGCTTGCCCAACGGCTCGGCCTGCCCTGGTATCCGGTCGACGACCTGCTCTGGGAGCCCGGCTGGGTCGAGGTGCCGGTCCCGGTGCAGCGAGACCGGATCGAGGCGATCTGTCGCCGGGACCGCTGGATCCTCGACGGTTCCTACCACGGCTGGCGGGACGTCCCGCTGGCCCGCGCCGACCTGGTCATCGGCCTGGACTATCCGCGTGGGCTCTCCTTCCGGCGGTTGTGGCGGCGCACCATGCGCCGGCTGTCGACGGGGGAGGAGATCTGCAACGGCAACCGCGAGTCGCTGGGCAGCGTGCTCTCCTGGGACTCCGTGCTGCGCTGGCATCTCACCGGGTACGCCCGGGAACGGGCCCGGATGCGGGCCTGGCACGCCGACCCGGCCGGACCGCCGGTGCTGCTCTTCGACACCCCCGAGGCGCTGGAAAGCTGGTTGGCCGGGCTACCCCGTTGAGACCCGGCGGGGTCGGGCTACCCGGCGGGGATCTCCGCCAGCCGTTCCGCCACCCGCCGCTCGGCGAGCTGCTTCGCGAACTCGACCGGGTGCCCCTGCGGCATAATCTGCACCTCGGTCACGCCGAGTGCCGCGTACTCGGCCACCTCGGCCACGAACGCGTCGACGTCGGCCAGGGCAGGGCGGGTGACAAGCACGGTCTTGGCGATGTCGGCGTAGTCGCGGCCCTCGCTGGCGCAGTGGTCCCGCAGCACGTCGAGCTTGTGCGCGACGTCGGCCGGGCTGCCGAAGAGGTTGCACGAGTCGGCGTAGCGGGCCACCAGCAGCAGCGTCCGCTTCTCGCCACCGCCACCGATCATGATGGGCGGACGCGGCCGGCTGATCGGCCCCGGCACGTTCAACGTCTCGGTGAGCTGGTAGTGCCGGCCCTCGAACGGACCGTTGTCGTCGCTCCACATCTGCTGGCAGATCTGAAGTGTCTCCTCCAGCCGTTCGAAGCGCTCCCGGACCGGCACGACCGGCACTCCGAGGCCACGCTGCTCCCGCTCGTACCATGAGGCGCCGAGGCCGAGCCGGGCCCGGCCGCCGGAGAGTACGTCGAGCGTGGTGACGATCTTCGCGAGCAGGCCCGGGTAGCGGTACATCACCCCGGTGACCAGGACACCGAGGGTTATCCGTTCGGTCTTCGCGGCCAGGAAACCGAGCGTGGTGTACGCCTCCAGCATCGGCTCCTCGGCGGTGGCCATGCCCTCCATCTGGAAGTAGTGATCCATCACGGTGAACGCGGAGACGCCAGCCTGCTCCGCGATGCGGGCGGTCTCCGCGAGCGTCGGTGCCAGCTGCGCCGGCTCGGCCGGCGTGGAGAAATTCCAGTAGTGCAGCCCCAGCTTCATCGCCCATCCGATCTGTGGCAGTCAAATCGATACGACTCTCTAGGTTGTCACACATCCTCGCCGATCAAGGGGTGACGTCGCGGGCGCCCAACTCGGGGAGGGGCTCCAGCCAGGCCAGGTGGCCGTCGGCGACGGCGATGGTCCGGCTGCCGGTGGAATCGGTGGCGGTCAGCCCGATGCCCGGCCGTCCCGAGGGGGCGGTGCGGTGGTCGTCCTCCAGCGCGAGGTGCAGCATCGGTCCGTCCGCCGCGAAGGCGGCGATGACCGTGTCGAAGGCGGGGCGTTGCGCTACCGGCACGTGGATCCGGGTCGCGGTGTGCACGACCAGCCGCGGCACTCCCGGCGGCAGGCTCGCGGCGACGTCGGCACCGATGTCAATGATGTTGCCCCGCAGCACCCGGGGCGGATCGTCGGCCACCGCCGTCATCGCCGCCCGCAGCAGGGTCGCCTGATGCGCGTTCTCCGGCCAGACCAGAGCCCGCAGCCAGGCGCGGTCGTCGGCATCGGTGAGATCGGGCGGGTCGAGGTCCACGCCGACGGCGTCGGCGATGCGCGGCACCGGCTCCAGCGCCGGCAGCAGGTGGGCGTCTGGCACGTCCACGGCGATCCGGACCGGTGAGGTGGGCTCGCCGACTGTCGTACCGCCCACGGTGAAGGCGTAGCGGTCGGCGCGCAGGTTCAGCCCCGCGCTGCAGCCCACCTCGACCAGGCAGACCGGTGCCGACGTCACTCGGCGCAGCAACGCCAACCCGAGCCGCGTCACCAGGGCCCGCTGCACCTGGTTGGTCTGCACCAGCCGGGTGGCGAGAATCGCCGCGATCTGGTCGGCGTACGCCGTGCAGAACCGCGCGAACGTCGGCCCGGTGCGCGCGTCGACTGGCCGGGCCCGGTCCCCGACGACCGACGGGTAATACTCGGCCAACGGGTCGTTGCTGCCGTCCAACAGCAACAGGTGCACGGCACCGAAGAGCGCGAACGTCGGCTGCTGCCCGGCGCGCGTCTGCGCCGCCAGTTCGATCAACCCCGGATCGTCCGCGACCACCCCGAGCAGGTGACTGTAGAGCGGCGAGCTGCCGAACCCCCGCGCCGTCCGAAAGACTTCCGCCACCCCGCCACGATCCCGCACCCCCCTACCCTAACCTCGACCGTAGATCTTGGTGCGAAACCGCCCTCCCAGGGGCAATTTCGCACCAAGATTCACGCGGGGCGACCCTTGAGGACGGTGGCGAGGCGGGTGATGTCGGCGGGCGCGGGTCCGCCCTCGCTCTGTTTCACTCCACGCACATGCCTCGTGAGCAGCGACGATGGCTCGACGGCAACAGACTCACCGGAAGCCGACCGCACATGCTGCCCCCGCACGTGCGTCTTCCCGACTGCTCGCCGGCACGAGTTGCGGCATGTCGCGGCTTCCGGACCGGTTTTGGGCACCAGTTGCGGCGTCTCGTGAAGGACGCGGGCAGCCAGCGGTTCCGCCAGCCCGCGCTGCCCTATCTACGCAGCCCGTTATGGCCGATCTTGAAACGACCGGGTGCTGCCCGGCGACGCGCGCGAGAGCGGCGGGCCGGGGTATTCGGTCGCGGATGCAGGGGCGGTGCGGCAGGCTGTGGCGTCGTGAGTAGTCGGTTGCGCGCCATCGCCAAGGACACGGTAGGCATTGCCGAGCGCGGCAGTTACCGTGCGGACGGCGGCGAGGTCTCCATCGCCGCGCAGGTGGCGCGGGCGGTGGCGGGCACCCGGTTGTACCTGCCGACCGACGACCTGGCGGTGCCCGCGCCAGCAGACGCCGCACCCGTCGTCGAGGTGACGAACGAGTCGACCCTGTCGGCCACCCGTCGGCTCGGCGGTGACCTGGCCTGTCTGGTCTTCGCCTCGGCGCGTAACCCCGGTGGCGGGTTCCTCAACGGTGCCCAGGCCCAGGAGGAGAGTGTGGCCCGCTCCTCGGCGCTCTACCCCTGTCTGCGGGCGGCCGAGGACTTCTACACCCACCATCGCGCCCACCCGGAGTTGACCTACAGCGACCGGGTGATCTACTCGCCGGAGGTGCCGGTCTTCCGCGACGACAGTGGAACGCTGCTGCCGATGCCGTACCCGGTGTCGTTCCTGACTGCCGCCGCGCCCAACCGGTCCGCGATCGTCCGCAACCAGCCGCAGCATCTTCCCGACGTGCCCGCGGTGCTGGCCCGCCGTGCCGCCCGGATCCTCCGGGTCGCCGCCGTCCACGGCCACCGTCGGCTGGTGCTCGGGGCGTGGGGCTGCGGGGTGTTCGGCAACGAGCCGGGCATGGTCGCCGCCGCGTTCGCCACCGCCCTACGCGAGCACCCCTGGTTCGACGAGGTGCACTTCGCCGTCCTGGACCGGCAACCCACCACCCCGACATACGCCGCGTTCGCCACCGCGCTGCGCTGACCGAAACGACGATGCGGGCAGCATACGACGCTGTCCACGGGCCGTGGGGCCCGTGGACAGCGTCCCGGACGGTGTTACAGGTTGCGCTTGTTGAGTAGCAGGTTCGGGGTGCCGGAGAGGCTGCCGCCGACCACTCCGCTGACCCCGTTCGTGACGATCCAGTTGTGCACGGTGGCCTGGCTGGCGTCGCCGTACGTCGCCTTGTAGAGGGCGGCGACCCCGGCGGCGTGCGGGGTCGCCATCGAGGTGCCGTTCAGGCTGGAGGTGGTGGAGGTGGGGTACGTCGAGACGATTGCCGAACCGGGGGCGTAGATGTCCACGCACGTGCCGATGGAGGAGTAGCTGGCCCGGGCGTCGGTGTTGGTGGTGGCGGCGACCACCAGCGCCGCGGAGAGGTTGCGTGGCAGCCGGTCGCACGAGTTGCCGCCGGTGTTGCCGGCCGAGGCGGCGAGGAAGACCCCGCTGTTCATCATGTTGGTCAGGGCGGTGGCCAGGGTGGCGCTGTAGGTGTAGTTCCAGGAGGCGTTCGCCACCGCGGGCTTGTTCGCGTTGCTGGTGACCCAGTCCACCGCGCCGACGGCGGCGGAGAGCGTGCCACCGCCGGCGCAGTTCAGCCACTTCACGCCGTACAGCCGGACGTTCTTGGCCACGCCGTGGCTGGTGCCGCCGATGGTGCCGGCCACGTGCGTGCCGTGCCCGTTGCAGTCGGTGTTGTTGCTGTCGATGGCGTTGTACGCGAACTGGGCCCGTCCGCCGAAGTCGGGGTGGTTGGCCTGGATGCCGCTGTCGATGACGTACGCGTGCACGCCGGTGCCGGTCGAGTTGTAGGTGTAGCTGCTCGACAGCGGCAGGTTGGTCTGATCGATCCGGTCGAGACCCCAGGAAGGCGGGTTGGTCTGGGTGGCATCGAGCACGTCGTACTGGATCACGTCACGCTCGATGCTGAGCACGTTGGCGTTGTGCGCCAGCTCCGCGACCTGTGCTGAGGTGAGCCGGGCCGCGAAGCCGTTCACGGCCCGGCTGAAGTACGCGCTGGGGGTGGCCTTCAGCGCGCGCGCCGGTGCCGTCGCGTCGGTGCCCGGCTTCATCGTGACGACGTACGCCCCGGGGATGACCGTGACGTCCGTCGCCGCATCGGGGGTGCTGATGGGCAGGGCGGTGGCGCGGAGCGGTCCACCCGCGGCCGTTGCCGGTTGCGGCACGGCGAGCAGGGCGACGACGACGGTGCTCGCGGTGATGCCGGCGGCGACCGCGACGCGCCGAAGGCGCGGTAGGCGTGTTTGTGGCACGAAGCCTCCTCAGGAGCAGACCATTCAATATGGATGATCATCACGAACCTGAGGCGAGGTTATATAGATCACCGGGAAGATATAAGTCCGGCGATGTTACGGCTTGATGTCATCGGCGCGGGGTTCGCGTTGGAGCGGTACGGCCGCAAAGTACGAGCGGACGTGGTCAGGACTCGCTCGCGAGTCGGGCGGCGCGTCGGCTGAGCGTGTCCACCTGGTCGCGCAGCCGCCGTACGCCGTCGGTGTCGGATGTCGCGACGGCCGTGACGTCGGCGAGCAGGCCGGTGTAGTCGCCGGCCAGCCGCAGGTACGCCGGGCGGGCCGGCGATCAGGGTGAGCAGGGGATCGGTCACGTCGCCGGTGGCGAACCGGGCCCGCCAGCCGGTGGGGGTGTCCGGGGTGGCGGTGGCGTCGCGGCTGATCGTGGCGCTGTCGATCGCCGCACGCGCGCTCGACCAGGCCACCCGGGTCTGCTCGGCACGGGCGCGGTGGCGCGGCAGCAGGGTGGTGAGCAGGCCGGCGGCCAGCAACAACAGGCCGCCGGCAAGCCAGCTGAGCAGGGATGGTGACATGCGCTCCCACCGTCCGAGAAGATCAGGTACGGCTACCTGTCTAGTCGACAGGCGCCAGCGCGCCCGCAGCGGGTCGGACCGAGCTGCCGCAGCTCGTGGGCGGGGTAGGGTGCGGCTGTGCCGGAAATCGTGCAGCTGTTGGCCTCGTCCGTGCACCGATTCGTGGGCCGCCCGGTGGACGGCGCGGCGCCCGCCCCGGCCGACGAGCTGGTCGACGAGATCCGGATTCGGGCGGAACTGGGCATCGTGGGGGACCGGTACTTCGGCAAGCCGGCGCACCGTGCGGCGAGCGTGACCGTGATCGCGGCCGAGTCGCTGCCGGCCGGCGTCGGTTTGGCCCAGGTCCGGCGGAACATCCTGACCACCGGCATCGCCGTGGACGAGTTGGTCGGGTCGGTGCTGGTGCTGGACTCCGGCGCGGGCCCGGTGCGGCTGCGGGTCAACCGCCCCGCCCACCCCTGTGCCTGGATGGACGTCACCATCGGTCCGGGTGCCTGGCGCGGGTTACGCGGCAAGGGCGGCATCCGCTGCACGCCGTTGATCGACGGCGTTCTCCGGGTCGGCCCGGTCGATGTGCTGATCGAACCGTGACGGCTTCGGCCTCCCTCTCCTTGTGCGGCGCGGAGTCATTCCAGCGACGTGGCGATCGATACCGCCTCGGCCGCGCTCAGCTCGCCCTCCAGCCGGTAGGTCACCCCCGCCTGCTCCCAGATCAGGGTGGCGGCGGCGAGCCGGGCGCTCTCCTGGCGCAGGGTGCCGCCACGGTCCACGTACGACACCGGGTGTGGACCCGCGAGCCAGAGCGCAGTCTGGCCGGCGACCTCCGTCCACTCCGCTCCCGAGCCGCCGGACTGCTTGAAGAAGACCGGGTCCAGGCTGCCGTCGAAGGCGTCCAGGCGCACGCTGCCGCCCCGGTAGAGCAGGCTCGCCACCCGGTGGCCGCCCTCGTCGTCCGGGTCGGCCACCAGCACCCGCTCCGGCGGCCCGAGTGCCGCTGGTGCCCGCAGCGGAAACCGGACCGCGTGCCGCGCCTCGTCCCACCCGGCGGGCTGCTCCCCGGGCAGCGGCGCCGGGGAACCGGTCGGCGGCACCGGCGCGGAGGAGGTGTCGACGGTGATCCCGGCGAAGCGCAACAGCCCGGTCACCGCGTCGGCGACGGCAGCCCGACCGGGCGGCAGCAACGCGACGAGCAGCGCGGCAAGCGCTACGCCCACCGCGTACCGCCACCGCCTCCGTCGACGGTCGACGCGGGGCGGGGCGGCGATCCGGGCCCGGACCTGGGTCCTGACGTCGGGTGGCTCGGGCGTGGCCAGCCACCCGGACAACTCGCGCAACTCCCGCTCCAGGTCAGCCACGGCTGACCTGCGCATCGTCGAGCAGGCCGCGGAGCTTCGCCAGCGCACGGGCGGTCCGGGACTTGACAGTGCCCCGGGGCCAGCCCAGCATCGCCACGGTCTCGTCCTCGCTCAGGTCGAGGAAGTAGCGGCAGACGATCACCTCCCGGTCCCGGACCGGGAGCAGCCGTAGTGCCCGCACCAGGGTGGCCCGGCGCTCACCGGCGAGCGCCCCGCCGACGGCGGAGTCCTCGCCGATCTCCGTGCCCGGGGCCACCCGCGCGGCCCTGAGCACCAACCCGTTGCGCCGCTCCCGGGACCGGTGCAGGTTGCGGGTCTCGTTCGCCACGATCGCCAGCAGCCAGGAGCGGAACGACGAGTCCCCGCGATAGCGGGACAACTTGCGGTAACCCTTCACGAACGCCTCCTGGATGACGTCCTCCGCGTCCGAACCCGCACCGAGCAGCACCGCGGTCCGGTACGCGGACGCGGTGTGTCGGGCGACCAGGGCCTCGTACGCCCCCAGGTCACCTGCCTGCGCGCGGGTGACGAAATCCTCGTCGTCCAGTGGAACCTCCGGTGCGGTCACTGTCTTGACACCGCCGAGCGCGTGCCGGTTCCACAGGTGCGGGAGGGAACCTCGACGCATCCGGCGGTGTCACCGGGGCATGATGCAGAAGCGCACCCTCTCCCGTCGTACCCTCCTGACCGCCCTGACCGGTGCGGGGGCAGCGGCCCTCGCCGGTTGCGGGCCGATCCGCCGGCCGGTGGCCTCGACCGTCGCCACCGCGATCCCCGACCCGCTGCTGTTCGAGGTCGACGGCGGACTCGGCGTGCTGCGCGGCGCCGACCGACAGACGATCCCGCAGGCGGTCGCCACCGCCGACGGCCGGCTGATCCACGCCAGCGCGCCCGACGGCGCCGACACCGCCCTGTGGCGGGTCGACCCGACCAGCGGCCACGCCTCCGACCGGCTGGGGCTTTCCGGCCGTTGGGTGCCGCAGACGGTCTCCACCGACGGGACGCTGGTGGCGCTGACCACCGAGGCGGTGAGCGCCACCACGCAACGCCCGGCCGGGCGGGAGCGCACCCCCGTGCTGATCGTCGACGGCGGCGGCGTGCGGCGGCGACTGGACCTGCCGGGCAACGTCGTGCCGGAGGCGTTCACCAGTGACCACGACGGGCTCTTCGTCCTGGAATGGTTGCCGCCGCACGCCCCGGACCGTTACCGGGTCCGGGTGGTCGACCTCGCCACCGGCACCGCCGGACCGTTGTCCACCCGGCTGAAGCAGCCGATCCCGCCCGGCGCGGAGGAGGAGATGCGCGGTGACGGGCGGCAGGCGGTGCTCGCCCCGACCGGCAGGGTGCTCTACACGCTCTACACCCACCAGCCCGAGCACCGGCACACCCGGGACCGGATCAGCGGGCGGCCCGGCAGCGACGTGCACGCCTTCGTGCACACCTTGCACCTGGAT
The DNA here is from genome assembly GCF_003236305.1 of Micromonospora endophytica. GTDB lineage: Bacteria > Actinomycetota > Actinomycetes > Mycobacteriales > Micromonosporaceae > Micromonospora > Micromonospora endophytica. The sequence goes on from NZ_POTX01000017.1 coordinate 33,330, forward strand.
CAGCGGTGGGCGTACTGCGTCGACCTGCCGCACCCGTTCGGGACCGGCCCGGCCGAGGGCCACGCGATGGCGCTCACCCCCGACGGCAGCCGCCTGTACGTCGTCGACGTCACCTCCGGTGTGCGTGCCGAGATTCTCACCGAGGAGTTGGCCGTACGCGGGGTGGCTCCGTTCGTCGCCACCACCGGCCCGGCGTACGCGGCGGCCGGCGTCGACCGGCTGTACGTCGGCGCAGGCCCCGCCGTCTGGACTGCCGACCTCAGCACCCGTGGCGGCGTGGTCGAGCATCCGATCGCCGACCCGGTCCGCGGTCTCGCCCTCAGCTCGGACGCCGCGCGCCTCTACGTGGCCGGGGAGACTGCGGTGAGTTGGCACGAACCGGCCACGATGGGCGAACTCGGCCGGGTCGCGACGCCCGGTCTGGTGGAGCTGCACGGCCCGGCCGACTCACGCTGACTGGCTACTCACGCAGCGTGAGGGCAGCGACACGCCGGAACCGGCTCGTGGTCCGACCCGTCCGATCGGGGTGAGCAGGGTCATCGTACGTTGGGGGGAACGAGGACCGGGATCGGCGGAGGCCGGGGCTCCTGATGCCGGAGTGACTCTGGTACGAAAGTGGGAGCAACCCGACGAGAGGACAGCCCATGACCCTTGCCGTGGCCACCGCCGACAATCTCGGACGCGCGCTCGACGATATCGTCGACCGGGTACCGGGTGCCCAGTTCGCGGTGGTGCTCTCGCCGGACGGGATCCTGCTGGGTGCCTCGCGCGGCATCGACGACGAGCTCGCCACCCAACTGTCCAGCATGGTCTGTGGCCTCCAGGCGCTCGGCCTGGCCGCCGCCCGGGTCTGCGGCGAGGGCGAGTTGCACCAGGTCGTCGTGCAGATGTCGCGGGCGTTCCTGTTCCACGCCACGACCGGCAACGGCGCGGTCCTCGCCGTCGGCATCGACGGTGACGCCGAGGTCGGCGACATGGCCTACGAAGTCGCCATGTTCGTGGCGAAGGCCGGCCACCATCTGCCGGTCTACCTGGAGCCGGCTTTCCCGTAGCGGACCGCGGCCCTATCCGTCGTAGGGCGGGGTGGGGTCGGCGACCTGCCACAGCTCGGCGGGGAGTTGCGCGATGATGTCGTCGTAGTCGCCGGGCTCGACGGCTTCGCGGATGGTGTCGAAGACCGCCCGGATACCGGCCTCGGCCAGCTCGGGGTCGACGTCGGCGCGTCCGCCGACCCGCTGTACGAACACGTCGAGCCCGAACGGCTCGGCGGTCTCGTCGGGTGCGAAGGCGTACGCGCGCAGCGCTTCGGGGAGCCGGTCGGCCAGGTCCCGTGCCTCGCCGCCGTCGATCCGCTCGGCCAGCGTGGTGAGTGTGGCCCGCGCGATCGCGGTGGCCTGCTCAGCCGATGCGCCGGTACGGTCCGCCACGGAGTCGATGAACTTGTTGTCGTCCACCTGGCCGGCCCCCTTCTCGCCACGGATGGCGCGTCTACCCGGAAAGGGGGCCGGTCAAACGGCACGACGGGCCACGGCACCGCGCCCATAGCCGAGGAGCACGACTTCCGGAAGCACCTTGACGCATTCGCGGGGATCATTACGATCTGCGCAATGCGACGATATCGCCGGGAACTCTCGTGACCCCGCCCGAACCCTGCTCCGACGCCCACCCCGCCTGGCTGCCGCTGGAGGCGTGGCGCGCCGTCGGTGCCCGGCACACGGTGGTGTACGGCCAGGGTCTCCTCGTCGACACGGTGTTCGCCGAAATCGAGCGGGCCTGCGCCGGGCACGGTGGCGCCGTGGCCCGGGGGATCGGCGAGCCCGCCGGGCACCCGGCCCAGTTGATGTTCGCCCTGGTCAAGTCCCTGCCGCCAGGTGATGATCTCGGCCGGATGGCGTACGCCGAACTCGCCGCCCCCGGCGAGTCCCTCGGCAGCGAGGGCTTCGTGGTGGCGCGACCCGGCGAGGTGACGGTGGTGCTGGCCGACGCGCCGGCCGGGTTGCTCTACGGCCTGTTCGAGGTGGTCCGCCTCGGCGAGGCGGCGTTCGGCCCGGCGTACCCGGTGCGGGTGCACCGCCCCGCGCTGGGTCGACGGATGCTGGACCACTGGGACAACGTCGACGTCCATCCGGTGATGGGCCAGGTCGAGCGCGGCTACGCCGGCGGGTCGATCTTCTGGCGGGACGGCCGGCCCCGCCGTGACCGGGCCCGGCTGCGGGCGTACGCCCGGTTGCTGGCGGCCTGCGGTGTCAACGCGGTGTCGGTGAACAACGTGAACGTGCACGCCACCGAGGCGCGGCTGCTCACCGAACGGCTCGACGAGGTCGCCGAGATCGCCGACGAGCTGCGTGCGTACGCCATCCGGGTGCATCTCTCGGTCACCTTCGCCGCGCCCGTGATCCTGGCCGGCCTGCCCACCGCCGACCCGCTCGACGACCGGGTGCGGGCCTGGTGGGCGGAGACCACCCGCCGGGTCTACGACCGCATCCCCGACTTCGGCGGCTATCTGGTCAAGGCCGACTCGGAGGGGCAACCGGGCCCGTTCAGCTACGGCCGCGACCACGCCGACGGGGCGAACCTGCTGGCCGAGGCGTTGGCACCGCACGGCGGCGTGGTGCACTGGCGGGCCTTCGTCTACAACCACCGGCAGGACTGGCGGGACCGCTCGACGGACCGGGCCCGGGCCGCCTTCGACCACTTCGCCCCCCTCGACGGCCGCTTCCTGGACACCGTGATCGTGCAGGTCAAACATGGTCCGATCGACTTCCAGGCCCGGGAGCCGGTGTCACCGGTGATCGCGGCGATGCCCGGCACCCGGCTGGCGGTGGAGTTCCAGGTGACCCAGGAATACACCGGGCAGCAGCGGCACGTCTGCTACCTGGCCCCCTGGTGGAGCGAGGTGCTGCAGTTCCGTCCCTGGGGCGACGACGGCCGGTCGGTGGCCGAGGTGGCCGCCGACCTGGTCGCGGTCTCCAACGTGGGCGACGACCGGTTCTGGACCGGACACCCGCTGGCCCAGGCCAACCTGTACGCCTTCGGCCGGCTCGCCTGGGACCCTGGGCTGAGTCCCGAAACGGTGCTCGACGAGTGGATCGACCTGACCTTCGACCCTGCCTCGTCGGCCGGTCCCGCGCTGCTGCGCAGCACCCTGCACGAGATCATGGACGACTCGTGGCGCAGCTACGAGCGGTACACCGCCCCGCTGGGCGTGGGCTTCATGGTCCGGCCCGGCCACCACTACGGCCCCGACGTGGACGGGTACGAGTACACGCCGTGGGGCACCTACCACTTCGCCGACCGCGACGGGGTGGGGGTGGACCGCACCCGGGCCACCGGCACCGGCTTCACCGGCCAGTACCCGTCGCCGTGGGCCGAGGTCTACGAGTCGCTCGACAACTGCCCCGACGAGCTGTTGCTCTTCTTCCACCACGTGCCCTACGGCCACGTGCTGCACAGCGGCAGCACGGTCATCCAGCACATCTACGACACCCACTTCGCGGGCGTACGCGAGGTGGAGGCGATGGCCCGGCGGTGGCAGCGCCTGGCCGGGCTGGTCGGCGACGACGTGTACGCGCGGGTCGACGAGCTGCTCGGCGAGCAACTGCGCTGCGCTCGCGAGTGGCGCGACCAGGTGAACGCGTACTTCCACCGCAAGTCCGGTGTGCCCGACGCCCACGGCCGCCCACTGCACTGACCGCACCGCGGGACCCGGTGCGGTCAGTGTGGCGGTGGACCGGCTACGCCAGCGGGATGCAGGGAACGACGTAGCGGATCGGTGACCAGTTGATGGGAGTGACCGGCGCCTGTGCCGCCACGCTCAGGCTGATCGCGTTGTAGTTGCTGTCCACGAAGACGGCCCGGGTGCCGGTGGTCTGGTTGTTGATGTACGAGCCGCTGCCGGTGAACCAGTTGGTCGCCTTCGACAGGGCCCAGGTCTTACAGGTGAACAGGTTGAGCCGGTTGCCGGTGGCGCCCGGCCCCGCGAACGCGCAGAAGGTCTGGGCAGGGCATGTCGCCGCCCCCACCTGTGGGGGCTGACCGATGCTGTCGACCTCGTAGGCCACGCTCTGCCCGGGTAGCGACAGCAGGATGTTGCCCACGCCCTTCAGGTCGATCTTGTTGATGGCGACCTGGGTGCCACCGGTGTCGGCCCGGATGGCATCCACTTCTTTCTGCAACTCTTTGGCCTGGGCGCCGGTCAAGCCTGCGGCCTTCGCCTGCGCCGCGAAGTTCGGCTCGCTGGTGGCGGCCTGGGCGGCCACGGCGCTGCCGGACAGAATCATGGACATCAGCCCGGACACGAGGGCTATCGTGCGTACTCTCCTCACGTTTTCCTCCTAAACGTCGGCGAGTTCGGGGTGGCTGAACGCACCTTAAGTCCATTTCAGGCGACGTGGCTGTCGATAATCGGACATTGAAGACTATTCATGAAAAAATGATGAAGAGCCTAGCGCCCGGCAGCGGCGGGTCTGGGACCGGACGGCCGGCAGCTACGACCGGCAGATCGGCTTCGCCGAACGGCACCTGCTCGTCGGCGCGCGGGAATGGCTCGGCGCCCGCGCCCAGGGCCGGGTCCCGCCGGGTCCCCGTGAGTGGCCCGAAACGGACGGACCCGTCTGTCTTGTCTCCGGGGCCGGCTGGGTCAGTGCCCAGTCGAAGACGTCGTGAACTCCTCGCGGATGGTGGCGATCATCGGTTCGCCGCCGCGGACCAGTGCCAGTGCCAGCACCGAGCCCAGCGCGGCGAGCGCCGCCTCCGCCGCGACAAGCGTCAGCACCGTCGCCGCGACCAGCAGCAACGCGGTGCCGAGCGCCACCTGCGGGGTACGCAGCACGAAGTATCTGGCCAGCCGGAGCACGTCGCGCAGCCGGAAGGTGAAGAGTGAGGTGATCACCAGGGCGTTGACCCCGATCACCGCCACTGCCGCTCCGACCAGCACCAGCGGCACCGCCCACCACCCGGACAGCCCGGACGCCCGCAGGTTGGCCAGGTTGAGCGCGAGGATCGTCAGCCACAGCAGCGTCGGCACCCAGACCAGCAGGCTACCGGCCAGGTTCGCCCGGTAGCCGCGCCAGAACAGCCGCGACGGGCGCAGTTCGGTCAGGTCGAGCCGCTGGTGGTGCAGCGCGTACAGGGCGGCGGCCAGCGCCGGGCCGAGCGGCACCGCGCAGACAGCGACCAGCGGCAGGTTGCTCGGGTGGCGTTCCAGCGCGAACAATGCCACCACTCCGGGCAGCGTGCAGAGCACCAGCAGCAACTCGACCACGAGCAGCGTGTAGATCAGCGCGGCGAGGCGGGACAGCGGGCCGGTGCCGAACTCCCGCCGCGTCGTGGTGCTCACGCGTCGTCACCGGCGACGCTGTGCCGGCCGTGGCGCGTCAGGCTGCCGTAGGGCTGCTCGGCGCGGGTGATGTGCATCCTCTCGTCCCTCTCATCGACAGAAGCCCCGAGCTGCGGGCGGGGGCCGGTCCGGTCGTCGACGGCGACCGGACCGGCCGGGTGTCAGCTGTGCTCCTCCCGGTAACGCTCGTACGCCTTGTTCACCGTCTCCAGGTAGGCGTCCATGTTCTTGCTCTTCAACTCCGCCACGTAGGCGTCCCACTCGGCGAGGTCACGCTGGCCGAGGGCGAACTGGAGCGTCGCCTGGTAGACGTGGTCCTTCAGCGGGGTCTCCCAGAGCGACGCCTGCTCCCGCTCCTCGTCGCTGAGCGGGAACGGCGGCGGCGGTGACTTCGGCGTCCGGGCGTTCATCACCTGCTGGAACTCCTGCTCCTCGGCGGAGAAGAACGCCTGCACCAGCTCGGGCTTGCCGCCGTAGGCGAAGACCCCGTTGGCGAAGCCGAAGTCCTTCTGGAGGTGCTTGGGTGCGCCCGGGTTGAGACCGATCATGTCGACGTCCGGAGCGAGGCTGGCCTTGCCGGCGGCGTCCTTGACGTAGGTGGTGCCCTCCACCCCCCACCTGGCGAACTCCTGGCCGGCGTCGGAATACCAGAGCCAGTCGACGAACTGCATCATGGCGACGAAGTTCTTGCTGTCGCGGGCCTTCGAGGAGATCATCATGCCGTTCTCCAGCCGGCTGGCCGGGTTGACCTCGCCGGCCGGGCCGACCGGCAGCGGAATCTTGGTGATCTTCGCCTTCGGGTTGGTCGCGGCCAGATCCGGCCGGTAGTCGTTCACCAGCGTCTGGGCGTTACTGCTGATCACGAAGGACTTGCTGTTGGCGAGCTTCTGCCGGGCGATGTCGTCGGTCTGGGTGAAGCTCTCCGGGTCGAGCAGCTTCTCCGCGACCAGTTTGTGGAGGTACTGCACCATCTGCTGGTACTGCTCGGTGGCGCCGGTGTACTCGAACTTCTGCGCGGTGGCGTTCCAGCTCACGTGCTGGAAGTTCCAACCCGCGCCCGCCAACCCGTACGACACGGCCAGCAGGTTGAGCAGGTTGCCGGCCGGGTTCGGCTGGCTGTACCGGTCGGAGAACGGGTAGGCGTCCGGGTACTTCGCCTTCATCGCCTTGAGCATCTGGTAGACCTCGTCCCAGGTCTTCGGGACCTCCAGGTTCAGCTCGTCGAGGATGTCGGTGCGTACCGCCAGCGAGTATTCGTGCCAGGGCTTCTCGTGCACGCCGGGCAGCAGGTAGAACTTGCCGTCGGCCTGGCGCAGCGTGTCCAGCTCCGGCGCCAGGTTCCACTTCTCGATCTTGTCTTTGAGGTTCGGCATCAGGTCGAGGTAGTCGCTCACCGGCAGGATCGCCCCCGACGAGACGTACGCGTGCACCTCCGGCGGGTAGGTCTTCGGGATGAGCAACGGCGCGTCGCCGGCGCCGATGAGCAGGCTGCGCTTCTGGTTGTAGTCGCTCAGCGGCACCGCGACCGGTTCGAGCGTGACGTTGGTCCGCGCCGTCAATTCCTTCCAGAACAACCAGTCGTTCTTCAACGGGTAGTTCGGGTGGTTGTTGTAGAGAACCGAGAAGGAGATCGGTTCGGTGGCCTTGAACTGCGTACCGACGGCGTAGTTGTCCATCGCACCGGCCCGCTTGTCCGACAGGTTCTCGGACGGGTCGTCGCCACAGGCGGTGACGCTGGCGAGGGCGAGCAGCGCGGCGGTGGCTGCCGCCGCGTGACGCCACGATCTGCGGAACATGGCGGTTCCTTTCAACTGTGGTGGTGGGAGGGGGTGCGCCGGCTCAGCCCTTCACCGCGCCGAGCATGATGCCGCGGACGAAGTACCGCTGGACGAAGGGATAGACCAGCAGGATCGGCAGGGTGGTGAGCACGATGGTCACGGCCTTGAGCGTCGCCTCGGCCTGCACCTCGTTGGCCTCGGTGATGGACCCGACGTTCTCCGCGCCGGTGGCGCCGGCGATCAGGTTCCGTAGGTACACGGTGACCGGCCACAGCTCCTGCTGATCCAGGTACAGGAAGGCCGCGAACCAGGAGTTCCAGAAGGCCACCGCGTAGAAGAGCACCATCGTGGCGACGATGGCCTTCGACAGCGGCAGCACGATCCGCAGCAGGATTCCGTACGTGTTCAGGCCGTCCACCGCCGCGGCCTCCTCCAGGTCGGTCGGCAGACTCTCGAAGAACGCCTTCATCACCAGCAGGTTGAACACGCTTATCGCGTTGGGCAGCGCGATCGCCCAGACGCTGTTCTTCAGCCCCAGGCTGGTGACCAGCACGTAGTTGGGGATCAATCCGCCGGTGAAGAACATGGTGAACACCGCGATGCCGACCAACGCGCCGCGTCCCTTGAGGTGCTTCTTGGACAGCACGTACGCGTAGCAGGTGGTCAACGTGATCGAGATGAGGGTGGCGGTGACCGTGTAGAACACGGTGTTGCGGTAGTTCGTCCAGAACAGCGAGTCGGACATCACCAGCTGGTAGGTGTCGAGGGTGAACCCGCGCGGCACCAGGTTCACCTGACCGGCGATGATGTACGCCTCGTTGCTCATCGAGCGGGCCACGATGTTGACGAACGGATAGAGCGTCACCACCACCACGAGGGTCAGGACGATCCCGTTCGCCACCTGGAACGCCCGGTAGCCCCGGGTCTGCTGGATGCCGCGTCGCCGACGCGGGCGGGGCGGGGTGTCGGTGCGCCGCGCGGCGGCCTCGGTCGTCACCACAGGCTCGTCCCCACCGTGCGCCGGGCGATCAGGTTCGCCGACAGCACCAGGACCAGCCCGATCACCGCCTCGAACAGGCCGATCGCGGCGGCGTAGCTGAAGTTGCTGGACGCGAAGCCGACCCGGAACAGGTACGTGGAGATGACGTCCGCCGTCGGATAGGTCAGCGGGTTGTAGAGCAGCAGGATCTTCTCGAAGCCGACCGCCATGAAGGTGCCGATGTTGAGGATCAGCAGGGTCACCATTGTCGGTCGGATGCCGGGCAGCGTCACGTGCCAGGTCTGCCGCCAGCGGTTGGCGCCGTCGATCCGGGCCGCTTCGTACAGGTTGTCGTCGATGGTGGTGAGCGCGGCGAGATAGAGGATGGTGCCCCAGCCCACCGTCTGCCAGACCTCAGAGGAGACGTAGATGGTGCGGAACCACTCCGGCCGTTGCAGGAACGGGATGGCGTCCCCACCGGTGGCCTGGACGACCTGGTTCACCGTGCCGTCCACGGAGAGCAACTGCATGACCATGGCGGCCACGATCACGATGGACAGGAAGTGCGGCAGGTACGACACCGACTGCACGAAGCGCTTGATGCTGCCGGTGCGTACCTCGTTGAGCAGCAACGCCAGCACGATGGGCAGCGGAAAGCAGAAGAGCAGCGTCAACGCGCCCAGCACCAGGGTGTTGGTGAAGACGTTCCAGAACGTCGGGTCGGTCAGGAACATCTTGAAGTACCGCAGACCCACCCAGTACTCGCCGAAGATGTTGCCGCCGGGCTGGAACCGGCGGAAGGCGATCACGTTGCCGAGCATCGGCAGATACCGGAAGATCAGGAAGAACAGCAGCGGCAGGATCGCCAGCGAGTAGAGCTGCCAGTCCCGACGCAGCGCCCGGCGCCAGGTGTTGCGGCCGGCCCGTGGGGGCGGCGGCGGTGGCGCAGGCGGGCCCGGGGCGGGCGAGGTCACTGTCGTCGGTCTGCTCACCGCCGGTGCTCCGGGCTCGGCGCGACGCAGACCCGGGAGACCAGCTCCCGGCGGTGACCGGTCTCGCGTTCGTCGCCCACCAACCGCGCCGCCAGGCTCGCCACGATCTCGCCGCTGGACCGGCCGAGTCGCAGCTGTACGTCGCCGGGCTCGACCACCCGCCGGCCCCGGGAGGCGGAGTAGCCGGCGAAGTGCTTGAGGGTGGCCACCACGCCGGCGCGTTCCAGCCCGCGCACGTACGCCGCACCGATGGTGCCGACCAGGGACGGATCCTCACCGATGGTCTCCTCGGTGCGCCCCCAGCGGTAGTCGCGGGTCACGTCCAGCACCGGGGCCAGTCCCTGGTGTACGCCGGCCGACCGCACCGACCTGCCGATCCGCCCGGCCGTCTCCTCCACCAGCGCCGGATCGAAGGCGGCGCCCCCGCACAGCGGGGCGGGATAGACGGTGGCGCGCCAGGCCGCGAAACCGGTCAGGCACTCCTCGTGGACCTGCGCCGGGATGCCGAACCGGTTGGCCGCCACGATCTTCTCTTCGAGTGACGTCAATGAGATAAGCGCTTCGGCCCGCTCGTTTTGCTGCCTCGTCGGGTCGCGCCGTCGCTCGGTCCCCGATGACGTCAGTCGATCGTCGACGGGTAGCTGACTTGTCATGCGAACCCCTCCGGCCGCGCCCGCGGGGGCTCGCCCCGGCGGCCGTACCAGCGCCGTGCAGCACGGCGGACATCGAAAATTTCGGAAACCAGTTCGACACCTGTGTCCGGAACCTAAGGGCGCTGACGAATCCCTGTCAAGGGTCGGAAAGGCACTGTCCACGCGGGTGGCACCGAGGAGGCAAACGATTTTCGTCGACGGTTTGTCATAGATGTGCGTCAGCGGCGAACGTTACCGGCATGCTACAGTTCCCCGAAATTTTCGCCGACCGGTTGCAGGGATTCCGATGGCCGCACACCGCTCGCCGCCCGCGCTCGGCTCCGCGACGATCGCGACGATCGCACGTGAGGTCGGCGTCTCCGCGGCGACCGTCTCGAAGGTCCTCAACGGACGGTCAGACGTCGCGGCGGGCACCCGGGCCCGGGTGGAGGCGAGCCTGGAGCGGCACCGCTACCGCCGCCGCGCCCGCCGGCCGACCGGCCCCGGTCAGATCGATCTGGTGTTCCACGAGTTCGGCTCCGACTGGGCGCTGGAGATCATCCGAGGGGTCGAGACGGTCGCCGCCGCCGAACAGGTGAACCTGGTGCTGTCGCAGCTCGGCGGCGCGCGCCGGCCGCCACCGTCCTGGCTCGAACGCGTGATCGCCCGGCGTCCGCTCGGCATCGTGCTGGTCATGTGCAACCTGACCGAACCGCAGCGCCAGCAGTTGCGGCGGCAGGCGGTGCCGGTCGTCGTGGTCGACACCGACAGCGCCAGCGCGGCCTCGGTGCCCACCGTGGGCTCGAACAACTGGAACGGTGGTCTGATCGCCACCCGGCACCTGCTGGAACTCGGTCACCGCCGGATCGCGATCATCTCCGGTCCGCCGGACGTGTGGTGTGCGCGGGCGCGGACGGCCGGCTTCCGCGGCGCGCACGAGGAGTTCGCCGTACCCGTCGATCCCGACCTGGTCCGCACCGGCAACTTCCACCTCGACGCCGGCTACCAGCAGGGCATGGAGCTGTTGGCCGCGCCGAACCGGCCGACGGCCGTCTTCGCCGGCTCGGACCTTCAGGCGATGGGGGTGCTGCGCGCCGCCCGGCAACTCGGCCTCGACGTCCCCGCCGACCTCTCCGTGGTCGGGTACGACAACCTGCCGCTCTCCGCCTGGAGCGGACCTGCGTTGACCACTGTCAACCAGCCGTTGCGCGACATGGCGGGCGCCGCCACCAAGATGCTGTTCGACCTGGTGCGCGGGGTGGCCCTGCCCACCAGTCGCATCGATCTGGTCGCCGAACTGGTGGTACGCGAGAGCACCGGGCCGCCCCGACGACCCTGACCGATCACCTGTGAGGAAGCATGCCGCTGTTCGATCTGCCTCTGGACCAACTGCGCGACTACGCGCCCACGGTGGTCGAGCCCGCCGATTTCGACGCCTTCTGGCAGGCCACCCTGGAGCAGCCGGCGGACCTGCCGGTGCTCGTCGAGGTCCGTCCCGAGCCGACCGATCTGCACCTGGTCGACACCTGGGACGTCACCTTCGCCGGCTTCGCCGGTGACCCGGTCCGGGCGTGGTACACCCGACCGGCCGGAAACGACGACGACCTGCCGGCCGTCGTCGAGTACGTCGGCTACGGCCGCGGTAGAGGCTTGCCGCACGAGCGGCTGACCTGGCCGGTCGCCGGGTACGCGCACCTGCTGATGGACGCCCGGGGGCAGTCCGGGCAATACGGCGCTGGTGACACCGCCGACCCGCACGGCGCCGCACCGGGCGGACCCGCACCGGTGACCCGGGGCATTCTGTCGCCGGAGGGCTACCACTACCGCCGGCTCATCACCGACGCGGTCCGGGCGGTCCAGGCGGTCCGGGTGCTGCCAGGGGTGGACCCGAGCCGGGTGGTCGTCGCGGGAAACAGCCAGGGCGGCGGGCTGGCACTCGCGGTCGCCGGCCTGGTGCCGGACCTCACCGCCGTGCTCACCACCGCGCCGTTCCTCTGCCATCCGCAACGGGCCATCGAGATCACCGAGGTCGGCGTGTACGGCGAGATCGTCAACTACCTCGCGGTCAACCGCACTGCCGAGGCGGCGGTGCGCCGCACCCTGTCGTACGTCGACGGGGTCAACTTCGCCCGGCGGGCCACCGCGCCGGTGCACTTCGGGATCGGGCTGCGCGACATGGTCTGCCCGCCGAGCACCGGCTTCGCCGCCCACAACCACTACGGCACGGCGTGCGGGGGACCGGTGCCGGTACGGGAACTGCACGTCTATCCGTTCAACGGTCACGAACACGGGGAAGCCGTCCACGTCCGGCGTCAGCTGCGCTGGCTGGCCACCCTGCTCGACACGTCGCCACCGAAACTTCCGGTGCCCTCGATCGCCGTGCGCTGAGCTGCCACCTGCGCTTTGCTGCGGTCCGGATCGTGCCGGTGACCCGTGGCGGTGCACCGAAAGCGGTCGAGGCGCGTTGAGCTTACTGACGTGTTTCGATATTGTTTTCGATAACACAGCCTCGATCTACTCATGGTGGCCGGCGCAGTGACCGGCCGACGCGGCATCCGGGCGACCGCGTCGGCGACGCCGGACCGTCGTGATTGGGCAGTAGTCGGGGCCGGCTTCCCTCAGCACGGCTTCGTCGAAAGGCTCATGCCATGAACAACGCCTCCGCCCGCGCCAGCGGGCGCCCGGCGACCCGACTGCGACCGCGCTCCGCGCTGGTCTCGGCCGTGGTCGGTCTCGCCCTCGTCGCCACCGCAGTGGTGGTCTCCTCAAGCGCCAGCGCGGCGACCACCCTGGGTGCCTCCGCTGCCGAGAAGGGCCGCTACTTCGGTGCCGCGATCGCGGCGAACAAGCTCTCCGACTCCACCTACGTCGGAATCCTCAACCGCGAATTCAACTCGGTCACCCCCGAGAACGAGATGAAGATCGACGCGACCGAGCCGCAGCAGAACCAGTTCAGCTTCACCAACGCGGACCGGATCGTCAACCATGCCATCTCGCGTGGCATGAAGGTGCGGGGTCACACCCTCGCCTGGCACTCCCAGCAGCCCGGCTGGATGCAGAACATGTCCGGCACCGCGCTGCGCAACGCGATGCTCAACCACGTCACCCGGGTCGCCACCTACTACCGTGGCAAGATCGACTCGTGGGACGTGGTGAACGAGGCGTTCGCCGACGGCGGCAGCGGCGCCCGGCGCGACTCGAACCTGCAACGTACCGGCAACGACTGGATCGAGGCGGCGTTCCGTGCCGCGCGGGCCGCTGACCCGGGCGCCAAGCTCTGCTACAACGACTACAACACCGACGACTGGACCCACGCCAAGACCCAGGCCGTCTACCGGATGGTGCAGGACTTCAAGCAGCGGGGCGTACCGATCGACTGCGTCGGCCTCCAGTCGCACTTCAACGCGCAGTCGCCGTACCCGAGCAACTACCGCACCACACTGTCCAGCTTCGCCGCCCTCGGGGTGGACGTGCAGATCACCGAGCTGGACATCGAGGGCTCCGGCACCCAGCAGGCCGAGACGTACCGCCGGGTGGTCCAGGACTGCCTCGCGGTGCCGCGCTGCAACGGCATCACCGTGTGGGGCATCCGGGACAGTGACTCCTGGCGCTCCTACGGCACCCCGCTGCTCTTCGACAACAACGGCAACAAGAAGCAGGCGTACAACGCCACCCTGGAGGCCCTGAACGCCGGCGGCACCACCCCGCCGCCGACCACCGCGCCGCCCACCACCTGATGACCGTGACGAATCACCCCCCCAACATCCACCCCTGTC
>NZ_POTX01000180.1 GCF_003236305.1 Micromonospora endophytica
GGGCCGGGACGAGGTCGGGCGGCGGCGGATACCCGGGCGGGGGAACCGGAGCGGTAGGTGTGACAGTCGGACCCGGACCTGCGGCCGGTGTCTGGCCGGGCCCAGGCTCCCGCTGCTGACGGTTGAGCAGCAGGGCGCCGCCGACCAGGATGGCCGCGCCGAGCAGCACGGCGCGGAACGCGTCGGTGACGATGTAGCCGAAGCCGACCGCCACCAGGATGCTGAGCACGATCACGGTGACCGGGGACATGCTGGAACGGCCCCGGCCCAGCATGGACTCGACAGGTGACGCGCTGTCGCCCTCACCGGGGATGATCAGCCAGGCGGCCACGTAGACCAGGACACCGACGCCACCGAAGAAGCCCAGCACCGCCAGCAGCACCCGCCAGAGCACCGGGTCGGTGTTCGTGGCCCGCCCGACGGCGGCGCAGACGCCGGCCAGGTAGCGGCCGTCGCGGGGACGGACCAGCCCGTACCGCGAGGTGAAGCCGGCACCGCCGAAGGCCGCACCGGCCCCCGGTGGCGGGGCGCCCGCGGAACCTGGCACGGCACCCGGTGGGATCGTGCGGTCCCACGCCGTCTCCTCGGTGGGCGTGCGGCCGTGGTCCGCTGCTTCCCTCTGGTCGGCGGGGGTTGCGGAGCCGGTCGGCTCGGTGGGCGTCGCCGGGGCCGGCTCCGGTTCCGCCGGGTCCGGCCGCCGGGCAGCATCGTCGGTCATGTCTCCGATCCTGCTGCGCCGGGAGCCCGAGCGACCTCCGGAGGCGACCCTGACCCCACCCTGAGATCCGGCCTCCCGGAATGTCCGGGGCGTCCCCGTGGTCGGGCGACCACGCCGCGTGTGACGATCGGGATCGAGCCACAGCCTCGACCATCGTCGGCTCGACTCGATCGTGACCAGGGAGTCCACCATCAGCACCGTCAGCCAGCCACCCCGCCTCTACCGCGCTGCGGAGCATCGGATGGCGGCCGGGGTGGCCGCCGGTATCGCCGAGCACCTGGGCGTCCCGGTGGTCCGGGTCCGGATCGCCTTCATGGTGCTGCTCGGGTTGAGCGGGCTCGGCCTGCTGCTCTACGCGGCCTTCTGGGCCGTGGTGCCGGTGCGACCCGGCGACACCGCCGTACCGCGTCGCCGCGACGTCGGGGAACTGCTGCCGTTCGTCGCGATCGGGCTCGGCGTACTGCTGCTCCAGGTGCTGGTCTTCGACTCGGTGGGCGCGGCCGGCACCGCGGGCTGGCTGGTCGCCATCATCGCGGTAGGTGCCGGCGTGATCTGGCACCAGTCCGCGCCGGAGCGGCGACGACAGTGGGGCGAGTCGATGCCGGTGCCCTGGCTCGGCGCGGTGATCGAGGAGAGCGACAGGCGCGCGTTCGTGCTGCGCTTCGTCGGCGGCGGCGTGCTCGTCGCGGTCGGCATCATCGGGGTCGCCGCCGTCTACTCCCCGGCGCAGAACCTGGATGCCGTGGTCAACGGGGTGATCTTCGCGTTGGTCGGGCTGGCCGGCGTC
The DNA here is from genome assembly GCF_003236305.1 of Micromonospora endophytica. GTDB lineage: Bacteria > Actinomycetota > Actinomycetes > Mycobacteriales > Micromonosporaceae > Micromonospora > Micromonospora endophytica. Next base: position 1,506 of record NZ_POTX01000180.1, read on the forward strand.
GGGGTGGTGGCCGCGCCGGTGCTGTGGCGCACCTGGAACCAGCTCCGTTCGGAGCGGGAGGGCCGCATCCGTGAGCAGGAGCGGGCCGAACTGGCCGCCATGGTGCACGACCAGGTGCTGCACACCCTCGCGTTGATCCAGCGCAACGCCAGCGACGTCAAGACGGTGCAGCGACTCGCCCGTGGTCAGGAGCGGTCGCTGCGCAACTGGCTGTACAAGCCCACCGCGTCACCCACCGAACGTTTCGCCGCCGCGCTGGAGCAGGCCGCCGCCGAGGTCGAGGACACCTTCGCGATCACCGTGGAGACCGTGGTGGTCGGTGACCGGGAGACCGACGAGCGGGTCGGTGCGCTTGTCGCCGCGGCCCGCGAGGCGCTCGTCAACGCCGCCCGCCACGCCGGGGTGCAGACGGTCTCGTTGTACGCCGAGGTGGAACCCGAGCAGGTCAGTGCCTTCGTACGGGACCGGGGGGTGGGGTTCGACCCCGATACGGTGGAGCATCACCGACACGGTGTGCGGGGATCGATCGTCGGGCGGATGAAGCGGCACGGCGGCCGGGCGGAGATCCGCTCCGAGCCGGGGGAGGGGACCGAGGTCCGGTTGATCCTGCCGATCACCAGGGACTCGGCCACGGCGGAAAGGGACAGATGATGGCTGAGCAGTCGACGCAACCGGTCGACCCGGCGGGCACCGAGCCGCAGCGGTTGCGGGTGTTCCTGGTCGACGACCACGCCATGTTCCGCGCGGGCGTACGCGCCGAGCTGGGGGCCCACGTCGAGGTGGTGGGCGAGGCGAGCACGGTGGCCGAGGCGGTCAGCCGGATCACCGCCACCGAGCCGGACGTCGTCCTGCTCGACGTGCACATGCCCGACGGCGGTGGCCGGGCGGTGCTGGAGGCGATGCGCCGCAGCCATCCCCAGGTGCGCTTTCTGGCGCTCAGCGTCTCCGACGCCGCCGAGGACGTGATCGGACTGATCCGGGCCGGGGCCCGGGGGTACGTCACCAAGACCATCTCGCCGGACGAGCTAGCTGCGGCGGTCCGCCGGGTGGCCGACGGTGACGCGGTGTTCAGCCCCCGGTTGGCCGGGTTCGTGCTGGACGCGTTCGCGGCCCGGCCGGACGCCCCGGTCGCCGACCCCGAGCTGGACCAGCTCACCAACCGGGAGCGCGAGGTGCTGCGGCTGCTCGCCCGGGGGTACGCGTACAAGGAGATCGCCCGGGAGCTGTACATCTCGATCAAAACGGTCGAGACGCACGTCTCGAACGTGCTGCGCAAGCTCCAGATGTCCAACCGGTACGAGCTGTCCCGGTGGGCGGCGGATCGACGGCTGGTGTGAACGGCGTCCGTCCCACCGGCTGACCAGCCGGTGGGACGGCTCGGTCGCCCGGCTGGAGTTGACCTCATCCGTTCGGATAGCATGCCGACGTGAGTGGTGCGACTCACGTCGAGGATCCGTGCCGCCAGGTGGACCGTCGGTTGCGCGCTGCCAATCGGTCGTTCAGGCGTAAAAATGCGTTGACGGGCAGCTCATACCATGCGTCTGGCTGGCCCTGAAATCGACTCCGGGTGGATGTCAACCCCGTCCCGGGCGGGTATCGGCTTGATAACACGCCTTTCGGCTTGGCCGCATCGGGTGTCACAGTGGCAGGCACCTCACACCCCCTCGTGAGCCGAGCGCCCTGAGGAGGCACTCCCATGCGCGGGAAATTCCTGAAGGTGGCGGTCGCAGCGACCGCCACCGCCATGTTGGCCACCGCCTGTGGCGGCGGCAGCGACAGCGAAGAAAACGCTGGCGCCGCCGGCGGCACGCTGCGCGTCTACAACGCGGAGCCGGCGTTCCTGACGCCCTCCGGTGGTGACGACGAGCCGTCGCTGTACGTGATCCGTCAGCTCTACCGCGGCCTGGTCAAGTACAACGCGGAGACCTCCGCGGTCGAGATGGACATCGCCGAGTCGGTCGAGTCGGACGACCAGAAGGTCTGGACGATCAAGCTCAAGAGCGGCTACACCTTCGACAACGGCGAGCCGGTCAACGCCGACGCCTTCATCCGGTCGTGGAACTTCGCCGCGTACGGCCCGAACGGCCAGAACAACGGCTACTTCATGAAGCGGATCGCCGGCATCAAGGACGTCCAGTCCGAGGACCCGGACGGCGACGGCCCGAAGACGGCTCCGGAGCCGAAGTCCAAGGAGCTCTCCGGCCTGAAGAAGGTCGACGACCTCACCTTCACCGTCGAGCTGGACGCCCCCTTCTCCGGTTTCCCGACCACGATCGGCTACCCGGGCTTCTTCCCGATGGCCCAGGCGTGTGTCGACGACATCAAGGCCTGCAGCGAGAAGCCGATCGGTAACGGCCCGTACAAGATCGACGGCAGCTGGCAGCACAACGTCGCGATCAACGTGGTCCGCAGCGACAGCTGGAAGGGCGACGCCGGCAAGCCGGACCGCATCGAGTACCGCATCTTCTCCGACATCGACGCCGGCTACGCCGCCTTCCAGGCCGGCGAGCTGGACGTGCTGTACACGCTGCCGCCGGCCCGCTACAAGGAGGCCAAGCAGCAGTACGGCGACCGGATGTACGAGGCGCCGGGCGACAGCTTCACCTACGTCGGCTTCCCGCTGTACAACGACGAGTTCAAGGACAAGCGGGTCCGGCAGGCGCTCTCGCTGTCGATCGACCGCCAGTCCATCATCGACGCCGTCTTCGACGGCCGGTTCACCCCGGCCACCGGCTTTGTCGCCCCGACCTTCGAGGGTGCCCGGGAGAACGTCTGCAAGTACTGCACCCAGGACATCGAGAAGGCCAAGCAGCTGCTCGCCGAGGCCGGCGGCTGGCCGGCCGGCAAGAAGCTGACCCTGTGGGCCAACGCCGGTGCCGGTCACGACGCGTGGCTGCAGGCGGTCGGTGACCAGATCAAGGCGGCGCTGGGCATCGACTACGAGCTGAAGGTCAACCTCCAGTTCGCCGAGTACCTCGAGACCGCGGACCAGAAGAAGTTCACCGGTCTGTTCCGCCTCGGCTGGGGCCCGGACTACCCGTTCCTGGAGACCTTCCTGTACCCGCTGTACGGCACGGGCGCGGGCAGCAACAACTCGACCTACAGCAACACCCAGTTCGACGAGCTGATGAAGGCGGGCGACGCGGCTGCCTCGATTCAGGCCGCCCTCCCGTCCTACCAGCAGGCGGAGGACATCCTGGGCGAGGAACTGCCGGTGATCCCGATGTGGTTCAACAAGGTTGGTGCGATCTACAGCGAGAACGTGGACCAGTTCGTCTGGAACGCCGTCTCGGACGCCGACTACGGTGCGACCTCGCTGAAGCAGAACTGAGCTTCGGTCTACTGAATCCGCCGTAACACGACGTGGCGGCAACGGTCACCCCACCAGGGCGAACGTTGCCGCCACGTCAGCGCCGAGAGGAGACCCCGCGATGGGGCGCTACGTCATTCGACGGTTGCTCCAGTTCATCCCGACCGTGCTGGGCACCATGTTCCTGCTTCACTACATCACCTCGCTGGCGATCCAGTTCAGCGGGAACCCAGTCCGGGCGCTCTTCGGTGACCGGACTCCGCCGCCCGCCCTGTTGCAGGCCATCACCGAGCGCCTCGGCTACGGCGACCCCTGTCTGGACCGTAGGGGTGACCCCTGCCTCTGGCGGGCTGCTGAAGGTGGCGGGGGCTGGCTGGGTACCGGCTACGAGCCCGGTCTGTTCTTCGACCGTCTCAGCGGCGTCTTCTTCCACTTCGATTTCGGGGTCAACCTGCGTGAGCGGGCGGTCACCGACCTGGTGGCCGACGCCATCCCGTTCACCTTCAAGCTGCTGCTGATCGCGATCGTCTTCGAGGCGGTCGTCGGCATCGCCGCCGGCGTCTGGGCCGGCCTGCGGGGTGGCAGCTTCGCGGACAACCTGGTGAAGATCAGCACGGTCTTCATCATCTCGGTGCCGATCTTCGTGCTCGGTGTGGTGGTCCGGGAGTTCGTCGGGGTCAAGTTCGGAAACGTGCTGCGGGGGCAGGACTGGATTCCCGACCTGATCTCGGTCGGCGTGTTCACTCCCGGTTTCAAGCCCGACTATCCGTTCGCCAGCCTGATCATCCCGGGCATGGTGCTCGGCGCGGTCTCGCTCGCCACCACCGCCCGGCTCACCCGGACCAGCATCATGGAGAACATCCGGGCCGACTACGTGCGGACAGCCAAGGCCAAGGGCCTGACCAACAAGCGGGTGATCGGGGTCCACACGCTGCGCAACTCGCTGATCCCGGTGATCACCTTCCTGGGTGTCGACATCGGTGCGGCCATGGCCGGCGCCGTGGTCACCGAGACGATCTTCAACGTCCCCGGCATCGGTCGACTGGTGACGATGTCCGCCCGGACCGGCGAGTCGTCGGTGGTGATCGGCGTGGTGACCATGCTGGTGCTTGTCGTCCTGCTCGCCAACCTGCTGGTTGACCTCCTGTACGCGGTGCTCGACCCGAGGATCCGCTATGAGTGACGACACCATGGCGAACAGCCGGCGGGAGTTCCCGCCCACGGCAGGTCAGAGCGAAACGAGGTGTGGACATGAGTGATCTGACCAGCGCAGGCACCGCGGTCGGTGGCGGCCCGGTCGGCGGCGACGGCCCGGTGCCGAACCAGCCCGCCACCGGCGGGAAGGAGCGCAGCGCCAGCCTGTGGGCGGACGCCCGCCGGCAGCTGATGCGTGACCCGGTCTTCGTGATCGCCTTCCTCTACATCCTCGTGGTCGGCTCCATGGCGGCTTTCCCGTGGTTGTGGACCAGCCAGGACCCGCGCGACTGCAACACCAACCGGTCCCGACTCTCGCCGAGTGCCGAGCACCTCTTCGGCACCGACATCCTCGGCTGCGACTACTACGCGCACGCGATCTACGGCGCCCGGCCGTCGATGGTGATCGCGCTGATGGCGACCGTCGCGATCGTGGTCGTCGGTGGCCTGCTCGGCCTGCTCGCCGGCTACCACGGCGGCTGGGTGGACACGATCATCTCCCGGGTGATGGACATCTTCTTCTCGCTGCCGTTCCTGCTCGGTGCGATCGTGTTCCTCACCGTGATCAAGCGGCAGAACATCTGGACCATCAGCCTGGTGCTGTTCCTGCTCGCCTGGCCGACCATCGCCCGGATCATCCGAGGCAGTGTGATCTCCTCGAAGGACCTGGACTACGTGCACGCCGCGAAGGCGGTAGGTGCCCGCAACAGCCGGGTGATGTTCCGGCACATCCTGCCCAACGCGATCGCCCCGATGCTGGTGTACGCCACCATCGTGCTCGGGTCGTTCGTCGCGGCGGAGGCGACGCTCACCTTCCTCGGCGTCGGGCTACAGCCGCCCGCGCAGTCCTGGGGCATCATGATCAGCGCCCACCAGGTCTACTTCCTGGAGGACCCGTGGCTGTTGCTCTTCCCCTGTGGTCTGCTGGTGGGCACGGTGCTGTCCTTCATCCTCATGGGTGACGCGCTGCGTGACGCCCTCGACCCGAAGTTCCGGTGAGTGCCATGAGCGAACGAACCATGAGCAGTGATGTGAACGTCAAGCTCGACGCGTTGCCGGGTGCCGACCCCAACGCGCTGCCGTTGCAGGTCAAGGACCTGCACGTGGAGTTCCGTACCCGTAATGGCATCGCCCACGCCGTCAACGGAGTGAGCTTCGACCTGCGGGCCGGCGAGACCCGGGCGATCCTCGGTGAGTCCGGCTGCGGCAAGAGCGTGACCGCCCAGGCGATCATGGGCATCCTGGACAGCCCGCCCGGCTTCGTCACCGGTGGAGAGATCCTCTACCGCGGCGTCGACCTGCTCAAGCTGCCGGAGTCCGAGCGCCGCAAGGTGCGGGCCAACCGGATCGCGATGATCTTCCAGGACGCGCTCTCCGCGCTGAACCCGGTCTTCACCGTCGGGTTCCAGCTCGCCGAGCTGTTCCGCAAGCATCGCGGGATGTCCCGCCAGGACGCCAAGGCGCGCGCCGTCGAACTGCTCGACCTGGTCAAGATCCCTGCGGCCAAGCAGCGGGTGAACGACTACCCGCACCAGTTCTCCGGCGGTATGCGGCAGCGGGTCATGATCGCGATGGCGTTGGCCCTCGACCCCGAGGTGTTGATCGCCGACGAGCCGACCACCGCGCTGGACGTGACGGTGCAGGCCCAGATCATGGCGCTGCTCGCCGAGTTGCAGCGGGAGCGGAACATGGGCCTGGTGCTGATCACCCATGACATGGGTGTGGTGGCCGACGTGGCGGACCGGATCTCGGTCATGTACGCCGGTCGGGTCATCGAGGAAGCCGGCGTGAACGACATCTACGCCAGCCCGGCCCACCCGTACACCAAGGGCCTGCTGGAGTCGATCCCGCGCCTGGACCTCAAGGGCCAGGAACTCAGTGCCATCAAGGGCCTGCCGCCGGCGCTGACCAACATCCCACCGGGTTGCGCGTTCAACCCCCGGTGCCGGTACGCGCAGGAGGTCTGCCGCAAGGACCCGGCGCCGCCGCTGTACCAGGTGTCGCCGAGCCGGACGGCCGCCTGCCACTTCTGGAAGGAGGTCAAGGGCGATGAGTGACCTGGTGCTGGAGACCAAGAACTTGGTCAAGCACTTCCCGCTGACCCGGGGAGTCGTCTTCAAGAAGCAGTACGGCGCGGTGCGCGCGGTCGACGGGGTCAACCTGGAGCTGCGTCGGGGCGAGACGCTCGGCATCGTGGGTGAGTCCGGCTGCGGCAAGTCGACGCTGGCCCGGATGCTCGTCGGGCTGGAGACACCGACCTCCGGCGACCTGTTCGTGCAGGGCAAGAACATGTCGAAGGTCGGTGGCGAGGAGCGGCGGCGCGGTCGGCGCAACATCCAGCTGGTGATGCAGGACCCATACACCTCGCTCAACCCGCGGATGACCGTCGGCGACATCATCGGCGAGCCGTTCCAGGTGCACCCCGATGTGGTGCCTAAGAGCCAGCGGCGGGGCAAGGTGCAGGAGCTGCTGGAACTGGTCGGCCTCAACCCCGAGCACATCAACCGCTACCCGCACCAGTTCTCCGGCGGCCAGCGGCAGCGCATCGGCATCGCCCGGGCGCTGGCGCTCAACCCGGAGATCATCCTCTGTGACGAGCCGGTGTCGGCGCTTGACGTCTCCATCCAGGCGCAGGTGATCAACCTGCTGGAGAAGCTCCAGAACGAGCTGGGCCTGTCGTACATCTTCATCGCTCACGACCTGTCGGTGGTCCGGCACATCGCCGACCGGGTCGCGGTCATGTACCTCGGCAAGATCGTCGAGGTCGGGACCGAGGACGAGATCTACGAGAGCCCGACCCACCCGTACACCCAGGCGCTGCTCTCGGCGGTGCCGGTGCCGGACCCGACGCTGCGCGGACAGCGCGACCAGATCGTGCTGACCGGTGACGTGCCGTCGCCGGCCGACCCACCGTCGGGCTGCCGATTCCGTACCCGCTGCTGGAAGGCGCAGGACATCTGCGCCGAGCAGGAGCCACTCCTTCAGATTCGCGACAAGTCCGGCCACCCGAGCGCCTGCCACTTCGCCGAGGTACGCGACGTGGTGCACGCGACGGAGTAGCCGCACAGACGCCGTCGGCCCGACCATCCGTACCGGGCTCGGCGGTGAAGGTAGTGCCTCCTCAGTGATTCGGGGCGCCGGCCGTCATCAACGGCTGGCGCCCCGGTCCCGTGTGGCACCGCGCGTGGAGCCCGTGCCGTCGCTGGGGTGCGGGGGCCGGTGCCGCCGCCGCTGGCGTGGGCCCCGCGTCGCGTGCCGGGTCGCGGTCAGAGCGGGCCGCGGCCGGCCCGCAGGAGCAGCAGGGCGAGTTGGGTGCCGTCGGCGCCGAGCGAGGACCGGAACCGCTCCAGGATCTCCTGCTCCCGGGAGAGCACGAGCCGGGTGCCGCCGGAGGCCATCCGGGTGGCGCCGACTTCGCGGGAGAGTTCGGCCCGTTCCTGCCACAGCTCGATGAGGGTACGGTCGATCTCGTCGATCCGTCCCCGGATCTCGGCGATTCGCGCGGCGGCGACCGGTTCCGTCGTACCGGTGCCCGGATTTTCCGGTCCGGCGCTGCTGGCCGCGTCGCTGCCGTTCGAGGTCGCGCCGGCACCGGCCGGGCCGCCGTTCTGCTCCATCACGTCTGTCATCTTCGGGTACCTCTCAAGGTCTGGTGCCCGGTGCCCGGATCCCGGGACGGAAAAGCCCCGGACTCCGAGGAGCCCGGGGCTTTCGCAGGTCTTGTCGATCAGGCGCGACCCACGGCTGCCGGACTCCCGGAGCCGTAGAGAAAGTAGAAGCGCATGTCGAACACGTCGTCGAGTATGCCGTCCGAGCGCGTGGGCGCGCAAGCAAAGCTGTTAATAGGGGGCCCCTGCTCTACCGGAGGCGTTAACCGGGGGCCCTTCCTTGCACACCGTAGACTCGGCGTGCGATGCATCCTCTCTTCGACATCCCCGTGTCCCCGTCCGAGCCCCCGCGGGCGCTGCCGCCGCACCGGCCCGTCCCTGGTCGACTCGATCCGCAGCAACTGGTCGAGGGGCTCAACGGCCCGCAGCGGGACGCGGTGACCCATGCCGGCACACCGCTGTTGATCGTCGCCGGTGCGGGTTCCGGCAAGACCCGGGTGCTGACCCATCGGATCGCTTACCTGCTCGCCGCGCGGGACGTGCATCCGGGCGAGATCATCGCGATCACCTTCACCAACAAGGCCGCCGGCGAGATGAAGGATCGGGTGGCCGCCCTGGTCGGCCCGAGGGCGCGGCTGATGTGGGTTTCCACGTTCCACTCCGCCTGCGTCCGGATCCTGCGCGCCGAGCACGAGCACGCCGGCCTCAAGTCGACCTTCTCGATCTACGACGCCGACGACTCGCGCCGGTTGATGCAGTTGGTCGCCCGGGAACTCGACCTGGATCCGAAGCGCTATCCGGCCCGCGGTCTGGCCGCTCAGGTCTCCAACCTGAAGAACGAGCTGGTCGACCCGGAGACCTTCGCCGCTCGGGCCAACGGGCCCAACGAGCGGGCGCTGGCCGAGGCGTACACGCTCTATCAGCGGCGGCTGCGTGAGGCACACGCGCTCGACTTCGACGACTTGATCATGACGACGGTGCATCTGCTCCAGTCGCACCCGCACGTGGCCGAGACCTACCGCCGCCGGTTCCGGCACGTGCTCGTCGACGAGTACCAGGACACCAACCACGCCCAGTACGTCCTGATCAAGGAGCTGGTCTCCGGCACCGAGGGCCTCGATCCGGCGGAGCTGTGCGTGGTCGGCGACGCCGACCAGTCGATCTACGCCTTCCGGGGCGCGACCATCCGCAACATCCTGGAGTTCGAGCGCGACTTCACCGACGCCCGCACCATCCTGCTGGAGCAGAACTACCGCTCCACCCAGACCATCCTGAACGCGGCGAACGCGGTGATCGACCGCAACACCTCGCGGAAGCCGAAACGGCTGTGGAGTGACGCCGGGACCGGCGAGCCGATCGTGGCCTACGTGGCCGACACCGAGCACGCCGAGGCCGACTGGGTGACCCGGGAGATCGACCGGCTGGTCGACGCCGGTGACGCCCGCCCGGGTGACGTGGCGATCTTCTACCGCACCAACGCGCAGTCCCGGGTCTTCGAGGAGGTGTTCATCCGGGTCGGCCTGCCGTACAAGGTCGTCGGCGGGGTGCGCTTCTACGAGCGCAAGGAGGTCCGCGACGCGCTGGCCTACCTGCGTGCGGTGGTCAACGACGACGACACGGTGAGCCTGCGCCGGATCCTGAACACGCCCCGGCGGGGCATCGGTGACCGGGCCGAGGCGTGTGTGGAGGCGCTGGCCAGTCGCGACCGGATCTCCTTCGGCGCGGCGCTGCGGCGGGCCAAGGACGCGCCGGGCATCTCCACCCGGGCGGCCAATGGCATCGCGGACTTCGTGGCGTTGCTCGACTCCGCCCGGGAGTTGGCCGCCGACGGCACCCCGGAAGAGGTGCTGGAGGCGGTGCTGACCCGCTCGGGATATCTGGCCGAGCTGGAGGAGAGCCTCGATCCGCAGGACGCCGGTCGGCTGGACAACCTCCAGGAGCTGGTCAGCGTCGCCCGGGAGTACACCGAACGGATCGAGGCGACCGCCGCCGAGGGGGAGCGGGCCACCGTTGCGGGCTTCCTGGAGCAGGTCGCGCTGGTCGCCGACGCCGACCAGGTGCCCAGTGACGATCCGGACCACCAGGGCGTGGTCACCCTGATGACCCTGCACACCGCCAAGGGGCTGGAGTTCCCGGTGGTCTTCCTGACCGGCCTGGAGGACGGCGTCTTCCCGCACCTGCGGTCGCTCGGCGACACCCGGGAGTTGGAGGAGGAGCGCCGGCTGGCGTACGTCGGCATCACCCGGGCCCGGCAGCGGCTTTACCTGTCCCGGGCGGTGACCCGGTCGGCCTGGGGCCAACCGTCCTACAATCCCCCCTCGCGTTTCGTCGAGGAGCTGCCGGCCGAGCTGGTCCGCTGGGAGCGGACCGAGGGGTCGTACACCTCCTGGGGTGGCAACGGCGGCGGCGTGGGTGGCCGCGCCGAGCGGATGGGAGGCGGCTTCTCCGGAGGCACGCCGCGAGCCGTGCAGCTGGCGCGCAAGCTCGGCGTGGACGGCAGCCGGCTGGCCACCGCGAGCGAGCTGCCGCAGGGCCCGAAGGTCTCCGCCGGGGACCGGGTCAACCACCAGCGGTACGGGTTGGGCCGGGTGCTCGCCGTCGAGGGGCATGGTCCCGGTGCCCGGGCGCAGATCGACTTCGGTGACCAGACGCTCTGGTTGGTGCTGCGGCACGCCCCGATCGAGAAGATCTGAGCCGCCTCGCCCCGACGCCGCCGGGCACCGGCTGCGGTATCGTCGGCTCATGTATTCGTGCGCTGTCGCGATGAAGCCCTGGTTCCGCCGCTGACGGCGGCAGGGTTGACCAGCTTTTTCTGAGCGTCTCTGTTCCGCCGTCCTGGTGTTCCCGCCGGGCGGCGTCGATGTGCTGCCCGGCTCCACGACGAGCCGAAGAGCAGACAGTGAACAATCTTGAACTGAAATCAGCACAGTCCTGGGGTGCGGAGCTGCCGGCCGGACACCGGGCGCACGTACGCGCCGACGGGGTCCGGGTGGTGTTGGGCGGACGGGTCGTGCTCTCCGACGTCAGCGTGACCGTCTCGGCCCGCTCCCGCCTGGCCATCGTCGGCGAGAACGGCCGGGGCAAGACGACGTTGCTGCACGTGCTGGCCGGGGTGACCGGACCCGATCAGGGCACCGTGGCACGGGCCGGCACGATCGGCCTGGCCGGGCAGGCGTTGGCGGCGCGTCACGGCGAAACCGTCGGCACCCTGGTCGAGGCCGCGACGTGGGAATCCCGCCGGGCGGTGCGGGCGCTCGACGACGCGGCGGCGGCGCTGACCGAG
>NZ_POTX01000181.1 GCF_003236305.1 Micromonospora endophytica
CCAGCCGGGTGGGGACCAGGGTGGTGCCGGCCGGGGCGGAACCGGTGCGGACCTGGCGCAGGACCGCCTCGACGCAGCGCCGGCCCACCTCGGCGAAGTCCTGATGCACGGTGGTCAGCGGGGGGATGAAAGCCCCAGCCTCGGCGATGTCGTCGAAGCCGACCACGCTGACGTCGCGCGGCACCACCCGGCCCTTGGCGTACATCGCCCGCAGCACACCGAGCGCCATCTGGTCGTTGGCGACGAAGAGCGCCGTGCAGCCCGGCTCGTCGGCGAGGTCGAGGCCGACCCGGTAGCCGGCGTCGGCGGACCAGTCACCGCGTCGCAACTCGGGCACCGGCCGGCCGGCCTCCTCCAGCGCCGCGCGCCAGGCCAGGGCCCGCCGCTCGCCGGCGTACGACTCCGCCGGGCCGGCCAGGTGCCACACCGTCCGGTGACCGAGGTCGAGCAGGTGATGCACGGCCTGACGGGCACCGTCGGCCTGGTGGGTGTCGACCACGCTGTAGCGGTCGCCCGCGTCGGAGTCGACCACGACCACCGGTACGTCCGGCGGCAGCACCAACGTCGCGCTGTCCAGCAGGTGCACCTCCATGATGACGATGACTCCGTCGACGGCGAGTTCACCGAGCCGGGTGAACGCGCCGTGCACCCCGTCCTGGGTGGGTGCGGCGACCGGAATCAGGGTGATCACGTAGCCCTCGTCGGCCGCGTGCGTCGCGATCGCCTCCAGGGTCCGGCTGTTTCCCGTGGTGGAGAGCGTGAACAGGATGACCCCGATGGTGCGGAACTCGCCGTACTTGAGGGCGCGGGCGGCGCTGTTCGGCCGGTACCCGAGCGTCCGCATCGCGTCCAGCACCTGCTCCCGGGTGGAGCCCACCACCCCGGGGTGGCCCGTCGACACCCGGGAGACGGTCTGCGCCGAGACGCCGGCCAGCCGGGCCACGTCGGCCATGGAGACCCGCCGACGGCGCGGCGATCGGCCACCCTCGCCCGCCGGATCCGGGGCTGCCACTGGCGACGAGGACGCACTCACTCCCGTCGGCTCCTCTCCTGTACGCCCGAACCGGGCCGGGATGTTTAGTGACCACTCTAGGTAGCGGCCGGCGTCGGCGCTGTACCGCCGGGCCGGCGCCCTTGACGGGTCCGGCACCGGCTGCGAGCATCATCGACACCGATGTTTGCGTAAACATTAGCGGTGGGTTACGGCAGCCGTCCCCCCGGTCCCACCCGGCGGGCGCAGCCGTGCGCCGGGCCGGTGGTCCGGGCACCCCTGCCCGACCACTTCCGGAGGGAGCCGGCATGGCACACACAGACCGCACCCGCCGCCGGGTGGCCGCCGCGCTCAGCGCGGCCGTCGTCGCGGCCATCGGCGTCGTCGCCACCGGGGCCGCCCGCGCGGCCGACGCGGACGCCGCTGTCGTCACCGTCCGCCCAGACCCCTCCTACCAGGGGCAGGAGTTCGAGGGCTGGGGCACCAGCCTGGTCTGGTTCGCCCACGCCACCGGCGGCTACCCGGACGAGATCCGGGAGCGCCTGGCCGACCTCCTCTTCGGCCCCGACGGCCTCGACCTCAACATCGCCCGCTACAACATCGGCGGCGGCAACGCCCCCGACGTGCCCGACTACCTGCGTCCCGGGGGCGCCGTGCCGGGCTGGTGGCAGGCGCCCGCCGGCACCACCCGGGCCGACCGGGACTGGTGGAACCCGGCCGACCCGACGCACTGGAACGACGCCGCCGACCCCGCGCAACGCTGGTGGGTCGAGCGGATCAAGGGCGACGTGACGCGGTGGGAGACCTTCAGCAACTCGCCGCCGTGGTTCCAGACCGTCAGCGGCTACGTCTCCGGCGGATTCGACGCCACCGCCGAACAGATCCGCGCCGACACCATCGACGACTTCGCCACCTACCTGGTCGGGGTGACCGAACGACTCGAGGACGCCCACGGCATCACCGTCGACACCATCGACCCGCTCAACGAGCCCAACACCACCTACTGGTCCACCCGCCTCGGTGCCGACGGCAACCCCGTCGGTGGCCGGCAGGAAGGCGCCCACGCCGGCCCCGCCCGGCAACAGCAGGTCCTGCGCGCGGTCGCGGCACAGCTGCGGGCCGCCGGCAGCCACACCACCGTCTCCGCGATGGACGAGACCAACCCGGGCACGTTCGCCACCAACTGGCAGGCGTACGCCGACGACGTCCGCGCCCAGATCGCCCAGCTCAACGTGCACACCTACGGCACCGGCCAACGCAGCACCGTCCGCGACATCGCCAAGGGCGCGGACAAACCGCTGTGGATGAGCGAGGTGGAAGGCTCCTGGAGCACCACCGGGCAGAGCTTCACCAACATGGCCCCCGGCCTCGGCATCGCCCAACACATCGTCGACGACCTGCGGGAACTGGAACCGACGGCGTGGGTGCTCTGGCAGCCGATCGAGGACTACGACAACATGAAGCCCGGCGGCGAGTTCGCCCAGGGCAGCAACTGGGGCAGCATCCAGGTGCGCTTCGACTGCACCGCCACCGACACGCTGCGGACCTGCCCGATCCACACCAACACCAAGTTCCAGACGCTGCGCAACTTCACCCACCACATCCGTCCCGGTGACCGACTGGTCAAGGTCGACGACACGGCAAGCGTCGCCGCCGTCTCCCGCGGCGACCAGGCCACCGTGGTGCACGTCAACTCCACCACCGCCGCCCGTACGGTGCGGCTCGACCTGTCGGCCTTCGGCGCGGTCGCGGCCGACGCCACGGTGACCCCGATCGTCACCAGCGCGAACGGCTATCTCCGCCCCGGTACCCCGGTCACCGTGCGCGACCGGGCGGCGGAGCTGACCGTGCCCGCGCAGTCGGTGACCACCTTCCGGATCACCGGCGTCTCCGGCGTCCACCCGGACGCCGCGCTGATCCGCGACGGCCGGACCTACCGGCTCCAGGGCGTGCAGAGCGGACGGTCGCTGACCGCGTCCGGCAGCGGCGTGGTGATCCGCACCGACGCCGCCACCGACACCGGCCAGAGCTGGCGGATCACCAGGCTCACCGGCGGGTACGACAACCGGGCGCGCTACACCGTCGGCACCGCCGCCGGTGACCGGCACCTGGCCGTGGTCGACCAGGGCGCCGCCCTGGTCACCGCCACCGCGAATCCGGGCCCGACGGCCCAGTGGCTGCTCTCCACCACCGGCGACGGCACGTACACCTTGGTCAACGTCGCCACCGGACGGCTGCTGGACGTCGCCGGCCAAGCCACCGGCGACGGTGCGACGGTCTCCACCTGGCTGCCGAACTCCGGTGCCAACCAGCGCTGGCGCATCACCACCAGGTAGGTTCGCCTGCGGAAACGATCGCCGGCGACGCCGCCGCAGCAGCCTCGGCGTGCCAGCTCGGCGCCGAGGTGGAGGAGGAACCGTGAGCCAGCAGGTCAAGGGAGTCATCTCACGTAGCAAGGGTGCACCCGTCGAGGTCACCGACATCGTGCTGCCCGACCCCGGGCCCGGTGAGGCGGTGGTACGCATCCAGTCCTGCGGGGTCTGCCACACCGACCTGCACTACCGCGAGGGCGGCATCAGCGACGACTACCCGTTCCTGCTCGGGCACGAGGCGGCGGGCATCGTCGAGCAGGTCGGCGAGGGGGTCGACGACGTCGCCCCCGGTGACTTCGTGGTGCTCAACTGGCGGGCCGTGTGCGGGGTGTGCCGGGCCTGCCGGCGCGGTCGGCCCTGGTACTGCTTCGCCACCCACAACGCCGCCCAGAAGATGACCCTGACCGACGGCACCGAACTCTCCCCGGCGCTCGGCATCGGCGCGTTCGCCGAGAAGACCCTGGTGCACGCCGGCCAGTGCACGAAGGTCAACCCGGCCGCCCGGCCCGCCGCCGTCGGCCTGCTCGGCTGCGGGGTGATGGCGGGGCTCGGCGCGGCGATGAACACCGGCGGGGTGACCCGGGGCGACTCGGTGGCGGTGATCGGCTGCGGCGGCGTCGGCGACGCGGCGGTGGCCGGTGCGGCCCTGGCCGGCGCCACCACGATCATCGCGGTGGACACCGACTCCCGCAAGCTCGACTGGGCCCGCAAGTTCGGCGCCACGCACACCGTCAACGCCTCCGAGGCCGACCCGGTGGCGGAGATCCAGGCGGCCACCGGCGGCTTCGGCGCCGACGTGGTGATCGACGCGGTCGGCCGGCCGGAGACCTGGAAACAGGCGTTCTACGCCCGGGATCTGGCCGGCACCGTGGTGCTGGTCGGCGTACCGACCCCCGAGATGCGCGTCGAGCTGCCGCTGCTCGACGTCTTCGGCCGCGGTGGCGCGCTCAAGTCCAGCTGGTACGGCGACTGCCTGCCCAGCCGCGACTTTCCGCTGCTCACCGAGCTGTACCTGCAGGGCCGCCTCGACCTGGACGCCTTCGTCACCGAGGAGATCAGCCTGGACGGGGTGGAGGAGGCGTTCGCCCGGATGCACCGGGGCGACGTGCTCCGCTCGGTGGTGGTCTTCTGATGGCCGCCCGGATCGACCACACCGTCACCTCCGGCACCTTCTCCCTCGACGGACAGACCTTCGACGTCGACAACAACGTCTGGGTGGTCGGTGACGACAGCGAGTGCGTCGTCATCGACGCCCCGCACGACGTGGACGCCATCCTGAAGGTGGTGGCCGGCCGCCGGGTCACCGCGATCGTCGCCACCCACGCCCACGACGACCACGTCCGGGTCGCGCCGGAACTCTCCCAGGCCACCGGCGCGCCGGTGCTGCTGCACCCCGACGACCGGGTGCTCTGGGACATGGTCCACCCCGACCAGCCGCCGGGCGGGCAGCTGCGCGACGGCGACACCATCGAGGTGGGCGGCACCACGCTCACCGTGCTGCACACCCCCGGCCACAGCCCCGGCGCCTGCTGCCTGTACGCCCCCGCGCTCGACGTCGTCTTCACCGGCGACACCCTGTTCGCCGGCGGTCCGGGCGCCACCGGCCGGTCGTACAGCGACTTCGACACCATCATCACCTCGATCCGGGACCGGCTGCTCACCCTGCCGGCGCAGACCGTCGTGCACACCGGCCACGGCGACAGCACCACCATCGGCGCCGAGGCGCCGCAGCTGCCGCACTGGCTGGCCCGAGGCCACTGACCTGGTTCCGGGCCCGGCCGGCGCGTCGGCGGGCCCGGAAACCGGGGTGCGTCGGCGCACCAGGGCCCGTCACACTCGTCCGGTGTCCTCGACCCCTGACCAGCGGTTGACAGCGGCCCAGCGGGACGCGCTGGAGCACGTACGGACGCTGGCGCGGCGGGCCCGGCCCGCCGCGTCGGCGACGATCAACCGCATCCTCACCGGCACCGGCGTCCGGCCGGACGGGGCGCAACTGGTCGCGGCGATCGGCCGGGCCGGCCGGCTCACCCTCAACTTCCATCCGGACCGGTTGCTCGCCGACGGGCGGTCGGTGATCGAGGCACTCGCCGTCGACGGCGTCTACCGCAGCCAGTTCGAGACCGGGATCTCCGGTGGCGGGCTGAGCGCGTACCCCGGTGGTGACCGGGACCGCTGGGAACAGCGCATGTTCGGTGGCGCGTACCAGCGTCCCGGGGTCCGCCCGGCGCACCGGCCGACGTACGGCGGGCTGAACCTGCTGGACCATCCCGACGGCGCCTGCCCCCGATTCGGCTCCTGCCACCTGCGGCTGCGGCCCGAGGTGCTGGTCCGCACCACCTTCTGCTTCGGCGACAGCCACCTCGGCCCCCGCCAGGTGGCCACCATCGACGCGATCGAGCCGGTGCTCGCCGCGTTGCTGGTGGCGACCGTCGACACCGGGGTCTGCCTCGGTCGACCCGGCACGGACCTGGTCACCCTCACCGGCGAGCTGCTGCGGGCCCGCGCGGAGATCGCCGCCACGCCGCGGGTCGCCGGCCGGTCCCTCGACGACTACATCGAAGCGCAGGTCCACGGCGAGCTGCGGTTGGCCCGGGACGTCGCGGAACTGGTGGTCGATCCCTCGTTCCGGGACACCGACACCGGGACGCTGCTCACCGACACCGCCCGGCGGTACGGCTTTCCGCTGCGCTGGCACGCCGGCTTCGTGCTGCCCGTGCAACAGGTCGACGCCGAGTTCCGGGGGCCGGCGATCCCACAGTTGGCGGCCCGGGTGCACGCCGAGTTCGCCCGCCCCGGTGAGCCGCTGCACGCCGCCCTGATCGGCCGCGCCGCGGCCTCGACGGTGACCGAGCCGCACCGGTGGGCCGACCGAGGTCCGATCGCGGACACCCGTCAGCACCTCAAGCAGCTCTGGCACGTGCTGGTCCGGTACGGCACCCCGTACGCCGGCTGACCGCGTTCCCGGCCACCGCGCGCGGCGCGCGGAGCTGGCCCGTCCGGTCGCCGCTGACCGTCATGGTGCCTGCCGTCCGGTTGAGTGGTGATCGCAGGCGGCTGTCCGGTCCGGCGGGTGACCCGGACCGCAGCCTCTGGCGCATCCGCCATTTCCGGAATGACCGACACGCCCGGCTGGTTGTGCTTGCCCGAAGCGTCGGCACCCAAACGCCGACGTCCGCGTGTTCTCCAGAGCGGCTCACCCCGAGCGTGCTCGTAACGATCGAAGGGGCAACCATCGTGAAGCGTGACTTCGCTCGATGGCTCCCGGCCATCGCGACGAACCCGAACCGGAAGACCGCGCTGAGCGTCGTGGGCGTGACCGCCCTCGCCGGGCTGGCCCTCGGCCCGAGCGCCATCGCCGCACCGATCACCAGCGGCCCCCACGAGGGGGCCGTCGCGGCGATCGACAAGGCCACCGGCCGTACGTCCGAGTCGGCACCGGTCACCAGCGACCGCAGCGACAAGCCCACCCGTAGCGAACTGATCCCGTACGGCGTGCAGGGTGCACAGTCGCGCATCCCGCTCGACAACGCCCAACGCGACAACGCCAGGACCATCGTCGAGGTGGCCAAGAAGACAGGTGTGGGCGAGCGGGGCGCGGTGATCGGCGTCGCCACCGCCCTCCAGGAGTCGAAGCTCTACAACCTCGGCCACCTGGGCGTCTCCAACGACCACGACTCGCAGGGCCTGTTCCAGCAGCGTCCCTCCACCGGGTGGGGCAGCGTGGAGCAGATCACCGACCCGGAGTACTCCACGACGGCGTTCTTCGAGGCGCTCAAGCGGGTCCAGGGTTGGCGGGACATGCCGCTGACCAGCGCGGCGCAGACGGTGCAGGTCTCGGCCTACCCGTTCCACTACGCCCAGTGGGAGGAGCAGTCCGCGGACCTGGTCTCCCAGTTCTGGTGAGCTGATCACGACCCGGGCCGACCCTGATCAGGGTCGACCCGGGTCCCGCGCCACCGCCGCCCAGTCCGTCAGGCCGGCCCGGATGGCCGGATCACCGACCATGCACCACATCAGCTTCCGCCGCTGCGGCGGGAGCAGCATCGCGATCGCATCCAGCACCCGCTTCGAAACGACCACCCGGCCCTGTTCCAGCCAGGTGTACCAGGCCAGTCCCACCCCGGACAGCGCCGCGACCTCCTCCCGCCGCAGCCCGGGGATGCGCCGCCGGCCCGTCGGTGGCAGACCCACCTGCTGCGGCGTGAGTAGCTGCCGGTGGGCGCGCAGGAAGGAACCGAGCTGCTTCGGGTACGCGGTGTCCGACGGGTGCTTCTCGCTCATGACGCTGCGGCCCCCGTGCCCGTGCTCACTGCTCCCGGCGGCCAGCGTATCGAGCACGATGTCACGGTGAGGCTGGCCGCCACGGCGGCCACCACGTTGCTCAGCATGAACAGCGCCGCACCGACCACGATCGTCGGCCGCCTACCGATTCGATCGGAGACCGCGCCCAGCAACGGCGCGGTCACGGCGTACACCAGGGTGTATGCCGTGACGCTCTGCGCCGCCGCCGCCTCGGAGACCGACAGCGACTCGGCGATCGTCGGGAGCAGCGGAGAAACCACGAAGGTCTCCGTGCCGATCAGGAAGAGCAGGAAATAGCCGCCGGAGTGGCCGCGCCAGGGCGAGCCGGACCGGGAGACGGCGCCGACTGCCGCAGAAGCGTTGCTGGACATCGATCCTCCTGATCGGGACGCTGCGTCCCCGCGCAGCGTCCCGATTCTGACCAGGTCTCCCGGGCCCAGCCAGATCCGAGTTTGTACTGATACCGACGCCCACACGCTGGGCATCGCGCGCACGGTCCCGAACTGTTAAGAGGGGGCCCCTCCTCTACGTGAGGCGTTAATAGGGGGCCCCTCCTTGCGCTTTTCCCGGTGGGTGAGGTCGGCGAGGGCGACGAGCAGCGCCAACGCGATGATGCCGGCGGAAACCAGCAACGACCGTTCGAAGGCCCTCGACCAGGCGTCGTTGCCGGCGGTGACGGCCGAGAAGAAGACCGCGCCGACCACCGCGATGCCGACGGCCGAACCGATGCGCTGACCGGTCTGGAGCATCCCCGCGCCGCTGCCTGCCTGCGGCACCGGCACCTGCGACAGGGTCAACGTCTGGTTCGGGGCGATCACCAGACCGCTGCCGATACCGGCGAGCAGTAGGGGAGCGGCGGTCACCCAGGGCACGGGCGCGTGCGGGGCCAGCTCGATGGCCAGGGCCACCAGACCGAGACCGACCACCACCGTGAGCAGCCCGACCGCGACCAGCGGCCGGCCGAACCGGTTGACGATCCGCCCGCCGACCGCGGAGGCGACGGCCGAGCCGAGCGCGAAAGGGGTGATCGCCAGGCCGGCGACGAGCGCGCTGTATCCCCGGCCGCTCTGCAGGTACAGCGTGAAGATGAAGAAGATCGCGCTGAAGCCGCCGAAGTAGATGAGCGCGATCACCGAGCCGAGGGTGTACGACTTGCGGCCGAACAGGCGTACGTCGAACAGCGGTGCGCCCTGCCGCGCGTACCGCCGTTCCCAGAGCCCGAAACCGGCGAGCGCGATCAGGCCGGCGGGCAGCAGCAGCCACTTCACCGGGCCGTGCCACTGCTCGCGCTGCATCAACGGCAGCAGCACCAGGGTCACGCCGACAGCCAGCAGCGTCACCCCGACCGGATCCCGTCGTGCCGGCGCGGCCCGGCCCGGCGGTCGGCCGGGCAGCAGCCGCAGACCGAGCAGCACCGCGACGACGCCGACCGGCACGTTGACGAAGAAGACCCACCGCCAGCCGTGGTCCGGTCCGCCGGCCGCGATCAGCAGGCCGCCGAGCAGCGGGCCGACCGCGGTGGAGATGCCGATGGTGGCGCCGAGCAGGCCGAACGGTCGGGCCCGCTCGGCACCCTGGAACAGCTGCTGGATCAGGCCGGTCACCTGCGGGTTCACCAACCCGGCGGCGGCGCCCTGGAGCAGCCGGGCGGCGATCAGCCAACCGGGCGACTGGGCCAGCCCGGCCAACGCGCTGGTCAGGGTGAACAGGCCGACACCGAAGACGAAGGTGTTGCGCCGGCCGCGCACGTCACCGAACCGGCCCGCCGGCACCAGGACCAGACCGAAGGCCAGGGCGTACCCGGACAGCACCCACTGGAGGTCGCTGGGACCGGCGCGCAGGGCGTGCTCCAGCGACGGAATCGCCACGTTGACGATGCTGATGTCCAACAGCGTCATGAACGCCGCGACCAGTCCGACGCCCAGCGCCTGCCAGCGCCGCCGATTGTCGTACGCCGCAGCCGCGTTCGACGATCCGCCGGCCGCTGGGCTCAACCCGGGCCCCGGCCGTTCGACTGTCGTGCCGCAGGCCGACGACCGTGGCGTACGGGGGCGGTCGTCACGCGAGCTGCTGTGCGCAGAACCGGGGGCCGAAGTCGAGCCCGGCCATCGGCGAGTCCTCGCGGTGCAGCAGGTTCTTCTCGGTCAGCAGGTGCAGCGGGGTTTGCAGCTGCTCCTCGGTCAGGCCGCACTCCTGGGCGATCAGGTCCGGGTAGGGGACCTGGCCGCGTGCCTCCAGGGCCGCCACCGCGTCGTAAACCCGAGCTTCGACGTCCGACAGCCGCACCTGTTGCATGGTGTCCTCCTCGCGCCTCGTCCGCCCGCGGCTGGGGCGGTCTGCGGCTGGCGGTTACCCGATGCGGCGGCGAAGATGCCCGTCGGTGTTCACGGCGGTGGGCGATGAAAGGAGGGGCCCCCTGTTAACGCCTCGTGTAGAGGAAGGGCCCCTTATTAACACTCTCGGTCCGCCGGGCGCTAAGCCCAGGGGCGCAATCCAGGATCCTAGGATGCCGTACGGGG
Organism: Micromonospora endophytica; assembly: GCF_003236305.1. Lineage (GTDB taxonomy): Bacteria > Actinomycetota > Actinomycetes > Mycobacteriales > Micromonosporaceae > Micromonospora > Micromonospora endophytica. Next base: position 10,185 of record NZ_POTX01000181.1, read on the forward strand.
AGTGACGAGAGCTATCGACCGTTTCGGACAGCGGCGGTCGGGTAGGGCCATTCAGGACCGGATTGACCTACCGCACGAGGAGACGTCCGTGAGCCAGGACCAGCACACCCAGCAGGACCCCACCGAGCAGTACGGCCAGCAGTCGGGCCAGCCCAACCAGCAGCAGGAGCCGCCAGGGCGGACCGATGAGATGCGGCCGAAGCCGGATCACGGTGAGGACACCTACGAGGGCAGCGGCAAGCTTGAGGGAAAGAAGGCGGTGATCACCGGCGGTGACTCCGGCATCGGTCGCGCCGTGGCGCTCGCCTTCGCTCGCGAGGGCGCCGACGTGCTGATCTCCTACCTCGGCGAGGAGGAGGACGCCGACGCCCGCGAGACCGTCCGCCTGATCGAGTCCGCCGGTCGAAAGGGGATCGCGGTACGCGGCGACATCGCCGACGAGGGCAACTGCCAGGCGTTGATCGACCGGGCGGTGAGCGACCTCGGCGGCATCGACATCCTGGTCAACAACGCCGCCTACCAGATGGCGCAGGACAAGGGCATCGCCGGGATCAGCACCGAGCAGTTCGACCGGGTGTTCAAGACCAACCTGTACGCGATGTTCTGGCTCTGCAAGGCCGCTTTGCCGCACCTCGACGAAGGCTCAGCGATCATCAACACGTCGTCGATCCAGGCGTTCGACCCGTCTCCGCAGCTGCTCGACTACGCCACCACCAAGGCGGGCATCGCGAATTTCACCAAGGCACTCGCCGCCGATCTCGTCGATCGGGGCATCCGGGTCAACGCGGTGGCGCCGGGACCGGTCTGGACCCCGCTGATCCCGGCGACCATGCCGGAGGAGAAGGTGAAGCAGTTCGGTACGGACACTCCGGTGGGCCGTCCTGGGCAACCCGCCGAGCTGGCCCCCGCGTACGTCTTCCTCGCCTCGCAGGAGTCGAGCTTCATCACCGGCGAGATTCTCGGTGTGACCGGAGGTCGCTTCACCAAGTGACCGCCGCGTGCCGCACTGTCAGCGTGGCCAGCCGGCCAGACGGTCGCGGACCCGGGTGATGTCAGCGGCGTTCAGGCCGTACCGGGCGAAGCGGCGGTCCGGGATCCGGTCCAGGTACCGGCCGGCGGCGCGGACGTCCTCATCGTCCAGGGCGGGGTCGAGCTGCCGGGCAAGTTCCAGCAGCTCGGCCACGTCCCGGTGTTCCAACGCGGAGGCCACGTCGATGTAGTCACGAACCTCGCGGCGATTGACCAGGGCAGCGGTCTTGTTCGCGATCAGATCGCGTACGTCCATCACCGGTCCGAAGTCCATCACCACCGGGCTGCGGTGCCGGTCGAGGCGGGCCAGGCTGAGCCGAATCTGCCGGTCGCCTCGGCCGACGACGAAATCCCGCAGGTCCCGGTCGAAGCCGTCGAACAGTTCGCCGAGTTCACTGTCCGAGTCCGCCTCGATCACCTGGAAACCGGCGCCCTCCAGGGCGGTCCGCACGTCGGACGCGGCCGCAGCGGCCGCGCCCTCCACGTCGGCGAAGAGGTCCACGTCCTCGGTGGGTCGGGTGACCAGGCCGTGGGCGGCCCACGCCACGCCGCCGCCGAGCACGAAACGGTACGGCCCGGCGACAGTCAGCGCCACCCGGGCCACCTCGCGGTAGAAATCGTGCGGGTGGGCTCCGCTCACGCCGCCCGCAACCCCCGATGCCGGGTCTCCCAGGCCAGCCGCACGCCGCGGGGCAGGTTCAGCAGCCGCCACACCTGGCGTAGCGTCCGGCCGTTGAGCAGCCGCCGCAGGTCGTCGAGGTTCGTGCTCTCGCGCAGCACGTTCTCGTACATCCAGAGCAGTTGGTCCGGGTCGCTCAGGTCGAACGCGCGGTCGCTGCTCCACATGAGCCGTACCGGCAGCTCGACCACGCCTGCGACGGGCCCGCGCAGCTCTGCCAACGAACCCGCCACCAGGGTGGGACGACCGGGTCGGGCGAGGTACGCCACGGAGGTCGCGGGGGTGGAGACGGCCGGCATGCTGTCAGGGTAACGCCAGTCGGTACGGTGGCGGGCCTGCGATCGCATCCGGGCCGCACCTTATGTCAAGTTTGTGACCAAAAATCCGGATAACCGTACGCCGTCACCGCCCGGATCCTGTGGTGTCGGTGGCCCACTGCCCAGCCCGGTCGGCCGCCCGTCGGTGGAATCTCTGGCCACTGGCCGGCGTTGTATCCGGTGGCTGACCGCGCAGGACCTGCTGGCTGCCCCGCGCAGGATGCTGGTGCCGACCACCGGGCGCCGTTCCCGGGAATCACCGCCCCCGGTCAGCCGTTACACATGGTCCCGGCGCCGCGAAGCGGCTTGACCGCCCACGCGCGCCCTTTCCCGCCTGCGCCCGGCGGGGTCTCCATCTCCCTCGCTTTGCCTTGCCGCTTCCCCCTCTTCTTGTTCTTGAGCGCCGGACGGTGCTTGCGCATGCCGCGCCGACCCCCCGTTGGTGGTGTGCGCCGACCCCCGAATGGAGCTTCGTCATGAACACGATCTTCCGTAAGAGTGTCAAGCCCCGGGTTTGATGGACAGTTGGTTAGCTGGTTTTCAGGGGTGCGGGGACCGGGTGGGTCATCGCGTGTAGGGCCTCGTGTTCGGCGGGTGGGATGTGTCCGAGTTCGCCGTGCAGCCGG
>NZ_POTX01000182.1 GCF_003236305.1 Micromonospora endophytica
CGCCCCGCCCGCAGCGACACGTCCCGCACCGCGTGCACCACCCGCTCACCGCCGCCGTAGTCGCGGCACAACCCCTCAACCCGGACCAGGTCCTCACTCACGTCGTGCCCCTTCCGTCGCCGGAGCGGACCTGCACGTGGTCCGGCTCCAGAGTCAGCTTCACCCGGTCGGCCAACGCGAGCGCGTCGACGAAAGCGGCGGGCAACTGCATCCGCCCGGCCCGGTCCAGCACCGCGTACTCCTCGGTGACCAGTTCCTCCACCCCGTCGGCGCCGACCCGCGCGGTGCGGCGCACCTCCGAGGCGGTGCGCCCGTCGCGGATCGCGACGGTACGTCGTACCTGGGTGGCGACCTGCGGGTCGTGGGTGACCACCACGACGGTGACACCCAGCTCGGCGTTGATGGTGCGCAACGCGCCGAACACCTCCGCCGCCGTGGCCTCGTCCAGCTCACCGGTCGGCTCGTCGGCGAAGAGCACCTCCGGGTCGTTGGCCACCGCCACCGCCACGGCGCACCGCTGCTGCTCACCGCCGCTCATCTGCCCCGGCATGCGGTCCGCGCAGTGTTCCACGCCGACCAGCTCCAACAGTTCCACCGCGCGCCGTCGGGCCGCCCGGCCCCGCCGCCCGGCAAGCTGCATCGGCAGCGCCACGTTCTCCCGCGCGGTCAGGTACGGCAGCAGGTTACGGCTGGTCTGCTGCCACACGAACCCGACCGTGTGCCGCCGGTACCGCAACCGCTTGCGCGCCGACATGGTCAGCAGGTCGTAGCCGGCCACCCGGGCGATGCCGGCGGTGGGGGTGTCCAGCCCGGACAGGATGTTCAGCACGGTGGACTTGCCGGACCCGGAGGCGCCCACGATCGCCACCAGCTCACCGCGGTCCACCACCAGGTCGAGGCCCTGCAACGCGACCACCTCCACCCCCTCGGTGGTGAAGATGCGTACCAGGCTGTCGCAGACGATGTGCCCGCGCAGCCGGTCGGCCCCGCCGGCACGGTCGGCGGCCCGTTGCGCCGCCCGCCGCTGCAACGTCGCCAGATCCGGTACGTCCTCACGCACCACACTCATGCCGGCACCACCGCGCCGGGCCCGATGACCGCCTCGCTCATCACCCGTTCTCCTCTCCCAGCCGCAGCACCTCACCGAGGCGCTGGCGTCGGTTCACCAGGCTCTCCACCACCAGCCCGGCCACCAGACCGAGCACCACCAGCGCCAACACCCCGCCCACGACCAGCGGATCCAGCCGCTGCGGCAGCGCCACGTCCGGCACGAACGCGGACAGCCCGAGGGTGGGACCGAGCAGCCGCGGCAGCAGCGCCCCCACCACGGTGCCCACCACCGCCGCGACCACCACCAGCGGCACCAACTCGTACACCAGCAGTCGCCGGCCGTGCACGGCGGACATTCCCAGGGTGCGCAGCCGCGACAGCATCCGGCCCCGACCGGCCGCGTCGGCGATCACCGTGAACCCGACAGCCAGCAACGCCAACGCCGTACCGCCGACCGCCCCGGCGGTGAACGTCAGGGTCAGCACCTCGTTGGCGCCGGTACGCGCCAACGACTGCCGGTACGCCCGCCAGGTCTCCAACGCCGCCGGCAACTCCGGCCGCGTCACCTCCACCCCGAGCACGTCGGACTGCCGGCGACGCTGCGCGTCGTCGGCGACCGCCAACAACCGCGCCCGGTCGATGTCGTCACCGGCGACCAGATACCGGTTGGGCACGATCGGCGCGTACGCGTACTCCGTCAGCGCCTGCCACGGCAACACCACGAACCGTTCCACCCCCAACCCGACGCCGGGAAACGTGTCGACCACGCCGGCGACCCGGAACCCGTACAGCCGGCCCTGCACGTCGGCCACTGCCGCACCGTCCAACTCCGCCGCCACCTGCGTCGAAACCAGCGCCGGCACCGGCGTGTCGGCGCGCACGGCGGTCCGCAACGCGGCCGGCACGTCCACGTCGACACCGCTGCGGGCCACCACCTCGGCGAACGCCGCACCGTCCACCACCAGCACCCGGGCCTGCCCGAACGACCGCGCCCCGACCTCGGTGCCGGACAACAGCCGACGGTTGGAGTCCACCCACATCCGGGCCACCGCCCGCACCCCCGACACCTCGGTCAACGCGGCACCGGCGTCGGGCGCGAAGGAGTAACCGGTCAGCAGCGCGTCGGCCGGCACGGTGAGGGTCGCGGCCCGGTCCCGGGCGGCGGAGACGTTCGTCGTCACCACCGCACCGAACACGCCGGTGCTGACCGCGACGATCAGCACCGCCAGCGGGCCCAGCGCCACCGGCGCGCCCCGCCCGGCGCGGGCCACACCGAGGAACAGCACCGCGCCCCGGGCCCGCGCCCCGAACCGGCCCGCCAGCCGCAGCGGCCACGGCAGCAGCCGGATCGCCACCAGCGCCGCGGCGAGCGCGACGAGCACCGGCACCGAGACGAGGTACGCGTCGACACCGCCCGCCGTGTCGAGGCCCCGCCGCCGCAGCAGCAGGACCCCGAGGCCGGCGAGCATCAGCACGCTGGCCTCGGCGGTCAACCGGCGTACCGACGGCCGCTGCCGCACCACATCGCTGCGGCCGGTGACCGTGGCGACCCGGCGGTGGGCGACCATGGCCAGCACCGGCACCACCGCGGTGGTCGACACCGCCAGCAGCACCGCCAACCACGGCAGGCCGTGGGCGGGACCCGGCACCCGGCTGCCGATCAGCACACCGACCAGCACGGCCAGCGGCTGCACCAGCGCCGCCTCGGCCAGCGTGCGCCCACCGATCGTGGCCAGCGCCGCGCCCCGGGCCCGCAGCAGGGCCAACTCGTCGCGGCGGCGGCGCACCGCCAACCGGGCAGCCAACAGGATCAGCCCGAGCACGCTGGCGATCAGCCCGGCCTGCACGACGGCCAGCAGCGCCCGCACCGTCCGCAACTGGTCGGCGAAGCGGCTCAACGCGCTGTCCAGTGACGTCTGCACCGTCGACTCCGGCACCCATTCGATGCGCCGACTGTGCGTCACCGCCTCGGTGACCTCCGCCAGCATCGAGGTGTCCAGGCGGCGCTCGTCGAGGCGGTAACGCCAGCTGTGGTCGGCCGCAACGCCGCTGGCGGCCGAGACCAGGTCCAGGCCCGTCCAGTCGGTGACCGCCCCCGCCAGGTACGGATCGCCGTCCGCGACCGGCACCAGCGGATCCAGCGCCAGCCGCAGGTCGTCCCAGACGTGGTCACCGGCGTCGCGGGCAGTGAACACCCCGACCACCTGCGCCTGCGCCACGCCCTGCGGTCCGGCCAGCCGCAGCCGGGTGCCCGGCCGCAGCGACAGCGTCTCGGCCACCGCCGCCGACACCGCCAGCTCCGCCGCCCCGCCCCCAGGCGTACGCGGCCACCGGCCGGCGGTCAACTCGGCCGCTTCCGGCACACCGGTCTGCGCCCGCAACCCGATGTTCTTCACCGCACCGCCGTTCATCGGCGGCTCGTCGCCGGTGGCTCTCAACTGCTCCTCGGGCAGCGCCGCGGCGTACCACCGGCGGTCCACCAGCGCCGGCAAAGGCTGGGGCAACGCCTCGGCGAACCCGTCCAGTGACGTCTGACCGGCGGCGGCGGTGCCCGGCCGGTCCGGCCGCATCGCGACGGCGATGGTCACGTCCCGCACCTGGTGCGGCAGCCGGTTCACGTCTGCGCGCAGACCGGCGTCGGCGTACCCGTCGGCCAGCCGAGGCGCCGCCGTCACCAGCAACGCCGCCACCAAACCCAGCGCCGCGAGCAGACCCACATGCGCGCCGTACGCCCTGATCCTGCGCAGAATCATCCTCGCGCTCACCGGGCCGACCTTTCGTTCGCGACTGCGGGGCTCGCAAGCTCACTCCTCGCGCTCACCGGGCCAACCCTTCGTTCGCGACTGCGGGGCTCGCAAGCTCACTCCTCGCGCTCACCGGGCCAACCCTTCGTTCGCGACTGCGGGACTCCGCTGCGCTGCGTTCCTCGCGCTCACCGGCCTCGCGCTCACCGGTCCTCCCCGGTGCGGAGTTGGGTGGCGGTTAGCCGGCGACGCATGCCGGTGGACAGTGCGGCGCTGAAGGCCAACGCCACCAGTAGCAGACCCACGGCGGTGGCCAGCACCGGTGGCCACTCCACCCGCAACAGTGGTGGCGGGTCGGGGCGGTCGGCCGACGGGGTGAGGATCACCAGCGGGGCCATGGTCGCTGCGACACCGAGCCCGACGACGAGCCCGACGAGCACCCCCATGCCGGCCAGGAACGACTGCTCGGCCAGCAGGGACCGGGCCACCAGCCGGTGTCCGGCGCCCAGGGTGTGCAGCACGGCCAACTCGGTGGCCCGGCGGCGGGCGGTGGCGCTGACGTCCACGGCCACGCCGACCGCGGCCAGCAGCACCGCCGCGAGGGCGGCGGCGAACAGCGCGCCGCGGGCACCGACCCCGAACGGGTCACCGGCCAGCTCGTCGGCGGCGTCGGCGCGGTTGAGCACGACCAGGCCGCCGAGCGCGGCGGCGGCGGTGGCCGCCTGCTGCGCCTGCCCGGGTGCGGTGGACAGCCACCACTCCTGAGTCGACAGCAGCAGGCCGTGGTCGTGGAAGAGCCGGGTGCTCAGCGACGGCAGATCCACCAGCAGCGCGGCGTCCTCGACGTCGCCGGGCAGCGCCGTCACGGCGTCGACCACCGTCACGTCGACGTCGGCGCCGCCGAGGAACAACCGGGTCTGCGCCCCCACCTGCAGGTGCAGCGCCGCCAGGGCCTGCGCGGTGGCCACCACGGGCACCCGGGTGTCGGCGGCCGACCGGGTGATGGTCAGCTGCGTCAACGTCGGGCGGTCGTACGGGTTGCCGCTGCGCGCGTAGCGGGTGCGCAGGGTCGCGCCGGTGGCGGTCGACGCGGCCACCTCACCGGCCCGGTCCGACAGCCGCCACGGACCGTCGGCGGCGAGGTCCAGCGGGGTGCCGGGGGAGTCGTCCGGGCCGGCGGCCCGCAGGTCGGACACCTGCCAGTCGAGCGAGGTGCCGGGGCCGCCGAGGGTCTCGGCGGTGAACCCGGCCAGCCGCCACGGCCCACCGGCGGGCAGGTCGACGGAGAAGCGCAGCGGTTCGTCGTCGAGGGTGCTGCCCAGTGGGAGCCGCCGGTGGCCGTCGCGTGGCCCGACGACGATCGCCTGGTGGGTCACGGACCCGGTGATGCCGCGCCCGTCGGCGCGGGTGCGCAGGTGCCCGGTCAGCCGGCGGGCATCGGCCGGCAGCGCGACGGTCGTCGCCGGCACCCGCTGCGCGGCGACGCTGTCGAACAGTTCCTCGGTGCCGCCGCCGGCGGCCAGGTCGTCGCGTAGGTGCACCACCTGACCCGCGGTGGCGGCGTCGAGCCCCAGCACGGTGCCCGGTTCGGCGCTCGGGCCGAGGCGTACGGTGTCGCGCCAGGCCGCCAGCACCGCCCGGGTCCCGGGCAGCGCGGCCACCTGGTCGGCCCGCTGCGGCGGCGCGGCGTTGTTGACCTCGGTCAGTCGCAGGTCGGCACCGACCCGGTGGGCGGCCTGGTCGGTCAGGGACTGCTGGGAGGTGCCGGCCAGCGACCAGGCGAGGGTGCCGACGGCGACGGCGAGGGCGAGCAGCAGCACCGGCCCGGCGTGCGGCCGGCGGCCGGCCTGCCAGGTGCCGAGCATGACGGCGGTCCACGGTTTGCGGTCCACCCACCGTTCGGCGAGGCGCACCAGCGGCGGCAGCAGCCGCAGCGCCAGCACCGCGCCGGCCAGCACCCCGAGCGTGGGCGCGGCGGCCAGCAGCGGGTCGACGCCCAGTTCGCCGCCCCGGTCGCGGGACACCGGGGAGGAGTAGCGGCCGAGCTGGTACCAGGCCAGCAGGGCCCCGCCGACCAGGACGACGTCCAGCCCGGCCCGCTGCATCAGGCCGCGGCGGCTCGGCCTGGACCGGCTGGCCAGGTCGGCGACGTAGCTGTCGCCCCGGCGCAGGCTGGGCGCGATCATCGCCAACGCGCAGCCGGCCGCCGCGGCGCCGGCCACCAGCCAGATCGTCGGTGCGCCGTGTCCGCGTAGCGACACGGCGGCCAGGCCGGGCAGCCGGTCGGCGACGTCGAGCAGTTCGGCGGCGAGCAGCGGGGCCAGGCCCGCGGCGGGCAGCACGACAAGTGTGGCTTCCCGGGCGGTCAGGCCGACCAGTTGCCAGCGGGCGGCGCCCCGGGCCCGCAGCAGCGCGGTCTCGCCGCGGCGCTGCTCGGTGAGCAGGACGGCCACCAGCAGCAGCGCGTACCCGCCGAGCACCACCACCAGCAGCATCGGGGTCACCAGCGCGGAGCGGCCGACGAGGGTGGCCTGCTGCAACCGGCGTACCAGGATCTCGATCTCGCTGGTGGCCACGGCGGAGTCACCGAGTGCCTCGATGCTCCTCGCGCTGGTGGTGATCCGCGTCGCGACCTCGGCCAGCCGGTCCAGGGCGGCCGGGTTGGTGACCGTGGACAGGTCCGGTTCGATCAGCCAGCCGATGGAGGCGTTGGTCAGGAAGCGGGAGGTGAAGTCGTCGCGGTGCACGATCATCGGCCCGTAGGTGGCGGCCTGCGGCAGCGAGCCGGTCGCCGTCTCGGGGGCCAGTCGCCAGTACGCGGCGGCGGGGTCCACGGGGGTGAACACGCCCACCACCGCCACCTCGATGATCGTGCCGGTGAGCCCGTCGGTGATCGGGATGCGGTCGCCGACGTCGACCCGCAGGGCCGTCGCGGCGGCCGTGGCCAGGGTGGTCTGCACCGGCGTCGCGCCGGCCCGCGGCCAGTCGCCGGCGGTCAGCCGGGCGTGCGCGGGCAGGTCGTCGAGGAACATCACCGAGGCGTACGTGCTGCCGGTGCGGTCGGCGGCGGCGTCACCGGTGTCGCCGCGCAACTGCCGGCCGGCGGCGTAGCCGGCGGTGCTGATCCGGGCGGGCAGGCCGGCCAGGTCGGTCTCGACGCGCTGCCGTAGCGCGCTGTCGCGTTCCCGCAGCGCCTGGTGGGTGCGGCCGGCCGAGGCGCGGACGAGCACGGAGCGTTCCTCGGCGGCCGCGGCGGTGAGGACGTTGCGGGTGCCGGAGTCGACCACGTCCCTGCTGTACGCGGCCAGGCCGGTGAGTGCCACCGTCGCCACCAGGGCCGCCCCGGCGGCCGCGAGCAGCAGCCCGCTCGTGCCGTGGGCGCGTCGCCACGCGAGCCTCATCCGTCGGCTACCCCCGCTCGTGCCTCGGCGCCGGTGCGGCCCGCGCCGGCTGTCGTCATGCCTGAGAAGGGGGCGGCCGCCGGAAAAGGTTCGCGGCGGTGATCGTTTCGTTATCGACCGGCCGTCGGCGGTGGGGTTCGCGCTGCCGATTGACTTTCCGCCGCCCCACTTCGACACTGAGGGGCCAGATCAACAGATGTCGATACAAGGGGGAGTTGATGAGGCGTGTCCTCGCCGCCATGGTGGCCGGCACGGTGACCGTCGGTCTCACGCCGGTGGCCCCACCCGTCTCGGCGTCACCGGCCACCTCGCGTGCGCTGGCCCAGGTGCACACCGCCGGGCGGGTGAGCGTCGCCGACGGCGCCGCGCGGTTCAGCTGGCCGGGCGTCTACTTCGAGGGCCGCGTCCGCGGCACCGCCGTCGGTGTCGTGCTCGACGACCCGCACAGCGACTACGACGTCCAGGTCGACGGCGTGACCGCCGCCACCCTGGTCACGCCGAGCGCCGGCACCCACTGGATCACCGACCTGCGCGACACCGCGCACACCGTACGCCTGGTCAAGCGCAGTGAGAGCCCCTGGGCCACCGCCTCGTTCGGCGGTTTCGTCGCCGCACCCGGCGGCGCCGTGCTGGCCAGGCCGGCCGCGCGGACCCGCCAGATCGAGTTCATCGGCGACTCGCACACCGCCGGCTACGGCAACATGTCCACCACCCGCGACTGCTCCGGCGACGAGGTCAACCGCACCACCAACGCCGACCGCAGCTTCGCCGCCCTGACCGCGAAACGGCTGCGCGCCGACTACCAGATCAACGCTTTCTCCGGCCGCGGCATGGTCCGCAACTACGCCGGCGGTGAACCCGGCACCAACTACCGCACCTACTACGACCGGGCCCTGCTGGCCGTCGACGGTGACGTCTGGCCGGTCCCGCCCACCTGGCGGCCCCAGCTGATCGTGGTGGGTCTGGGCATCAACGACTTCTCCACCGCCATCGGCCCCGACGAAACCTGGACCCCGCAGAGCCTGGCCGCCGCGTACCGCAGCGCCTACCACGGCTTCCTGGACAAGCTGCGCGCCCGCTACGGCCGCAGCGCCACCATCCTGGTGGTCGCGGCACAGATGTCCGACCCCACCCTCGGCGAGGCCACCCAACGCGTCGTCCGCGAACGTCACCGCCGCGGTGACCAGCGGGTGCAGCACTTCTCCTACGGCGAGAACCTGGACCTGCTCGGCTGCCACTGGCATCCGTCGCAGCGCGACCACCAGCTCATCGCCGACCAGCTGCACTCGTTCATCGGCACCCTCGCGCTGCGCTGGTAGCGCGAGGGTCAGCTGCCGGCGTCACCACCGCGCCGACGGTCAGCTCCCGGCGGAGCGTGGGCCGAGGTCGCCGGTGCGGTGGTGCCGCCGGCACAGCACCTGGTAGCGCAGGTCGGCGTCGTCGACGGTGTCGCCGATGACGACCTGCTCGCCCTCGCGGACCACCCGACCGCCGGCCACCCGGGCGTTGAGCAGCCCCTCCCGGCCGCACCAGCAGAGCACCTCGACCTGGATGCGGGCCACCGAGTCGGCCAGTTCGAACAGCCGCTGCGCGGCGGGGAACAGGCAGGACCGGAAGTCGGTGGCCAGACCGAAGGCGTACACGTCCACGTCGTAGCTGTCGACCAGCTCGGCCATCTGCTCCACGTGCTCCACCGAGTAGAAGCTGGCCTCGTCGCAGATCAGGTAGTCCACCCGTACGCCGTCGGCCCACGCCTCGCGGACCAGGGCCCGCAGGTCCAACTCGTCGGTGATCTCGATGGCCTCGTGCGCCAACCCGATGCGGGTGGTGACCTGCGGGCCCAGCGACCGGTCGATGCGGGTGGTGACCAGACCCCGGCGGCCCTGCCGGGCGTGGTTGTAGTTCATCTGCAGAGCCATCGTGGACTTTCCGCAGTCCATCGGGCCCCAGTAGAACCGCAGCGCGGCGGCGTGCGCCGGCCGCCCGTCCACGCCTCGGGCGGCCACGCACCCGACCGGGTCGTCGCCCGGAGCGGCCAGCAGCGGTCGAGCCAGGCAGGTCGGTGTGGCGTCGTCGGCGGTACTCACGGACGGGCAGCCTAGCCGATGGGCACCGGCGAGCCGATCATCAGCGGCCCGCCGGTGTGGGTCACAGCACCCGCGGCGGGGTGTTGCCGGCGGCCACGATGGCCCGGCGCATCGGCACCGCCAGCAGCAACGCGAACCCGACCACGAAGAAGATCAGCAACGAGACCAGACCCACCCGGTAGGAGTTGGTGAGCTGGAAGACCAGACCGAAGGCCAGCGGCCCGAGCCAACTGGTGCCCTTGTCGCTGATCTCGTAGAAGCCGTAGTACTCGCCCTCCTTGCCGGCGGGGATGAGCTGGCTGAACAGCGACCGGCTCAACGCCTGGCTGCCGCCGAGCACCAGTCCGATGGCCGCGCCGAGGATCATGAACGGCACCGGCGCCTCGGCGGGCAGCCGGAACGCGCCGAGGATCACCGCGATCCACAGCACCAGGCTCAGCAGCACCGTCTTCCACGCGCCGATGCGCGCCGCCAACGCGCCGAGGGCCAGCGCCCCACCGAAGGCCAGGAACTGCACCAGCAGGATCGTCACGATCAGGGTGCTCTGCTCCAGCCGCAGCTCCTCGGTGCCGTACTGGCTGGCCAGGGTGATGACGGTCTGGATGCCGTCGTTGTAGACCAGGAACGCCAGCAGGAAGAACAACGTCAACGGGTACGCCTTGACCTGCCGCAGGGTGCGCCCGAGCTGCCGGAACCCGTCGGTGAACACGTTGCCGCGGCCGCCGGCGGCCAGTGCCGCGGCGGTCGGGTGCTCCCGCAACCAGCGCAACGGCACCAACGTGAACACCGCCCACCACAGCCCGGCCGAGACGATCGACCAGCGGGCCAGGTCCAGGGTGCGTTCGGCGGTGCCGTTGTCGAACGACTGCACCGCGACCAGGTTCAACGCCAACAGCGCGCCGCCGCCGAGGTAACCCAGCGCCCAACCACGGCTGGAGATGCCGTCGCGTTCGTCCGGCCCACCCAACTGCGGCAGGAACGAGTTGTACACCACGATCGCCGCGCCGAAGGCGATGTTGGCGACCAGGAACAACGCCCCGCCGAGCAGATACCGGTCACCGGTGACGAAGATCATCGCGATGGTGGCGAACGCGCCGGTGAAGGCGGTGCCGGCCAGCAGTCGCTTCTTGTGCATCGACCGGTCGGCGATCGCCCCCGTCACCGGCAGCACGAAGACCGTCAACAGCACCGACAACGAGATCAGGTACGGAAAGTACGACCCCGGGGCCACCCGGATACCCAACGGGTAGACGTACCCGTCGCAGTCGCCGCCCGGCGCGCACCCGGCGGCCACCTTGGCGACGCTGGTCAGGAACGGCCCGAGGAACACCGTGATGACGGTGGTCTGGAAGGCCGAGTTGGCCCAGTCGTAGACGTACCAGCCGGTGCGCTCGCGGCGGGTGCTGGCAGGCGGCGGCAGGTCGTCGCGCGCGGTGGGGGACACCGTCTCGGCCATGTGGGGTCCTCTGCCCTGACTGCTCAGGCGGCCCAGTGGCCGCGGCTGCGGTAGACGTCGCGCAGCACGCCGACGTGGTCGGTCATGATGCCATCAACACCAAGATCAAGTAACTCGTGCATCTCGGCAGGATCGTCGATCGTCCAGACGTGCACCTGCAACCCGCACCGGTGCGCGGTACGCAGCAACCGGCGGTCGACCACCGGCAACCGGCCGTAACGCACCGGCACCTGCGCCGCCACCACCGAACGCGGCAGCCGCAACGGCCGGCCGGTCAGCGACGCCCACCGCAGCCGGGCCACCCCACGCACACCGAGGCTGGTGGCCACCCGCCCACGGGTCAGCGCCCGCAACCGGGCCAGCCGACCGTCGCTGAACGAGGCCAACAGCACCCGCTCGTGCGCGTCGACGCGCGCCAGCGTGGCCACCGTCGGCAGCACCGCCCGGTCCGACTTGACGTCGATGTTGAATCGCACCTGCGGCCACGCGTCGAGGACCTCGTCCAGGCGCGGCACCGCGGCGTCGCCGCCGACGCGTACCGTGGCCAGGTCGGCCCAGCGCAGCGCGGCGACCCGGGACCGCTGCCCGGTGAGCCGCTGCAGGGTCGCGTCGTGGAACACCACCGCCACCCCGTCGGCGGTGGCGTGCACGTCGGTCTCCACGTACCGGTAGCCGAGGTCCACCGCGCGGGCGAAGGCCGCCGCGGTGTTCTCGTCGCCCTCGGCGGCGCCACCGCGATGGGCGAACGCGAGCGGGCCGGGGGAGTCCAGGTAGGCGTAGCCGATCGACACGCTGCGCAGTATGCCCGGCTCCGGTGACCTGCCGGTGGCCGGGACGTGACAGCGCACCCGACCCGGCCACCGGCGGCCGCTCTGTGCTATCCAGGTGCGATGACCGACCCACAGCACCCGCGCCCGAACAGCGCCGCGACCGACATCCGGACCCACCGACTGATCTACGGGTGCATGGGCCTGGGCGGGACATGGGACAACCAGCCGTACGGCGCGCAGGAGATCGACGACGCGCACGCCGCGGTCGAGGCGGCGTTGGAGATCGGCGTCACCGCCTTCGACCACGCCGACATCTACGGCAACGGCAAGTCCGAGGCCGTCTTCGGTGAGGTCCTCACCCGTACGCCGGGACTGCGCTCGCGCATCCTGATCCAGACCAAGTGCGGCATCCACCTGCCCGACGGCGCCCGCGCCGGCTACTACGACCTGCGCGGCCCGCACATCGTACGCAGCGTCGAGCAGAGCCTGACCCGGCTGCGTACCGACGTGATCGACGTGCTGCTGCTGCACCGGCCGGACCCGCTGGCCGCCCCCGAGGAGATCGCCGAGGCCCTCACCTCGCTGCACCGGCAGGGCCTGGTGCGGCACGTCGGGGTCTCGAACATGGCCGCCGCGCAGGTGGCGTACCTCCAGGCGCACCTGGACCTGCCGCTGGTGGTCAACCAGTTGCAGCTGAGCCTGGCCCACCGCGACTGGGTGGAGGCCGGGGTGCTGGCGAACACCACGCAGTCCGCGACGCTCAACTTCCCCCTCGGCACCATCGAGCACTGCCGCAGCAACCGGATCGGCGTGCAGGCGTGGGGGGCGCTGTCCAAGGGCCGGTACACCGGGCTGGCGCAGACACCGACCGAACACGCCACGGCCGAGCACGTCGCCGCGCTCGCGCAGCAGCACGACACCACAGCGGAGACGATCCTGCTGTGGTGGCTCCAGCGGCACCCGGCCCGGATCGTGCCGGTGATCGGCACCGCCCGCCCCGAGCGCATCCGAGCCTGCGCCGACGCCCTGCAC
>NZ_POTX01000183.1 GCF_003236305.1 Micromonospora endophytica
GGGTGGGTCAGGTGGCCAGGGTTAGGTAGGGGCCGAATTCGCTTTCCAGGGTGAGGCGGCCTAGTTTGCGGTACTCGCGGCCGACCGCGCCGATCAGTTCCGCCATGCCGACCGGGCGATCCGCGCCGGCGGCCAGGTAGCCGGCGGTGATGGCGGCGGAGCGGATGTGGCCGCCGGCCAACTCGAAGGCGTCGGCGAGGAAGTCCAGGTCCACGTCGGGGGCGCGGGGCGCACGGGTGCCGAGGCAGCGGTCCCACAGTGCCCGGCGGGCCGCCTCGTCGGGCACCGGGAAGTCCACCACCACGTCCAGCCGGCGGGTGAACGCCTCGTCCAGGTTGGCCCGCAGGTTCGTCGCCAGCACCGCCAGCCCGTCGAAGGTCTCCATCCGTTGCAGCAGGTACGCGCTCTCGATGTTGGCGTACCGGTCGTGGGCGTCGCGGACCTCGGAGCGCTTGCCGAAGATGGCATCGGCCTCGTCGAAGAGCAGCACCCCGTTCACCCCGGCCGCCTCGCCGAAGATGCGTTCCAGGTTCTTCTCGGTCTCGCCGACGTACTTGTCCACCACCGTGGCCAGGTTGACGGTGTACAGCTCCAGCCCCAGGCTGCCCGCCACCACCTCGGCCGACATGGTCTTGCCGGTGCCCGAGTCACCGGCGAAGAGCGCGGTCACCCCGTGCCCGCGCCCGCCGCCGGGGCGCATCCGCCACTCGCGCAGCACCCGGTCCCGGTGCCGGGCCCGGCCAGCCAACTCGTGCAGCAGCGACAGCGTCGGCGCCGGCAGCACCAGGTCGTCCCAGCCGACCTCCGGCACGATCCGCCGGGCCAGCCGCTCCAGGCCGGCCGCGTTCTGGGTACGCGCACCGGCCCGCAGGTGCGCCTCACCTACCGGTTCTCCGGCGGCGGTGGCGAGCTGTACGGCCACCGAGGCGGCCCGGCGGATGGCCGGCGCACCCAGCACGAACTGTGCGGTGGCGGCGGCCGGATCGAGACCGTTGACGAGCCCGTCGGGCAGCGCGGACCGCCACACCGCCGCCCGTTCCGCGGCACTGAGCGGCACGACCTCCACCTGCACCGGTGCGCGTGCCGTCCAGGCCGGATCCCACGGCTGCGTGCCGTAGGCCAGCACCGGCACCTCACCGGTGGTCAACCGGGCCCAGACCGCCCACGGCTCGTCGCCCTGCACCGGGCCCACGACCAACCCCGCCCCGGTGAGCAACGCCTCCCGGACCAGCGCGGTGGCCAACTCCGCCGGCTGCGGATCGGCGGCCAGCCGGGGCAGGTCGACCCCGAGGGCGGCCCGCCCGGCGTCGTCGAGCGCGGCCACCGCCAGGGCCGTCGCGCTGCCGCCGGTGCGTTCCCGCAGGTACGCCAGGCGGGCCCCGGCCCGGGCCAGCGCCCGCCCCAACGCTGCCGCCCCGGTCGGCGGCGGACCGGCCGGGGTGAGCGGCGTGGCGAGCCCGATCAACGACGGCTCGGGCGCGTCCACCCCGAGCAGCCACCCGCCGACCCGGTCCGGCACCCAGAGCCCCCGGCTGAGCACCGGCCGGTCGGGGGAGTCGACCCGCAGCAACGCCAGGTCGACCAGGGGCGCGCCGGCGGCCAGCCGCAACCGGCCCGAGGCGGCTGCCTCGGGCAGCCCGCAGAGCCGCAACGCCAGGCCGATCGAGGGACGGCGGCGGGTCACATCGTCGTTGAGGTAGCCGTAGAACTGCTCGAACCGGCTGTCCACGTCGGGGGCGAGCGCCACCAGCAGCAGCGCCTCGTCCAGCGGCGTCAACCCGGCCGCGTCAGCCAGCGCCGACAACCGATCGCTGCCCTCGAGCCGGATGCCCTCCGGCCCGTCGCGTTCCGACCGGCCGTCTGCCCGGCGGCCGTCTGCCGGGCCGCCGTCTGCCGGGCCGGTGCCTTCCGGCCCGACTCCTTCCGGCCCGACTCCTGCCGGCCCGGCGGGCCACAGGTCGAAGGGCTCGCGGGCGGTGGCCAGCGCCGCGTCGACGGTCTCGTCGGAGAGGTAGAGACCGCGAAACGGGTCGTCGGGCTGCGGGTCGCTCTCCCGCCGACGTGCCACCGCCGCGCGTACCGCCAGCTCCAGGCGCTGGAGGCGGTGCAGCAGCGGCCGCGTTTGGTCGAGCACGCGGTCAGCTCCCGGCCCTGGCCCGGCGGTGCCCGACCCGGTCGGCCTCGCCGCCGGTGGTGGTGTCGGCGACCTCGGCGACCACGCCCTCGTGAGCCGGTGGCCCGACCGGCACCTCCCGGCCACTGTCCACAGGGGTGCTGACCACCAGATCCAGCGACGGCTTCAACTCGCCGCCGAGCGCGGTCCAGACGTCGGCGAAGGCCCGGTCCTCCGGCGGCGGCAGGGCGACGGTCATCGGCACCGGCATGCCGATGGTGGCCACCGAGCCGGTCAGCACGGTCGCCGGCACGGCGTCGAAGCGCAGGAAGCACAGCAGCAGCGAGGAGAGCAGGCGGTGCTCGTCCTCCGGCCGCTGCGTCCAGGCGGTGACCAGGTAGGACAGCTTCATGTAGCGGGGCGGGGCAACCCGGCGGACCACCTGGCCCCGCTCGTCGTACTCGTTGACCAGGCCCCGGGAGCGGCGGCGCAGATCCTCGCGGATGTCGTAGAGGTAGAGGTTGACGGTGGGGGCGTTGCGGCGGGCGGCCCACTCCTTGGTGGGGGCCTCCAGCACGATGTCCACCCCGGAGCCGGGCAGCGCCTCGTCGCGTACCAGCCGGCGCAGCGCGTCGTCGATTTCGTGGATCACCGCCTCACCCCCGGCCGGCGAACAGGGGCGGGGCGAACCCACGCGGCACCACCAGGAACGGCTCAGGTGCGCGTACCGGCGCGAAGGCGCGACCGGAGACCCGTTCGGCACTCAGGTCACGCGGGCCCAGGGTGTCCTTGCGCAGCACCAGGATCTGGGTGCGGAAGCTGCCGTCCGCCGCCACGGTGACCGTGTCCGGAGTGGTGGTGATCCCCGGTGACCAGCGCAGCCGCACCCGGGCGCCGGGCGGGAAGTCGGTGCCGATCGCCGCGGTGACGAAGCCGGGTGGGCCGATGGTCGGGTCGACGCGGACGGCCGGTGCCAGCACCCGCACCGGCGCCTGCGCGGTCCGCGTCGCCGGCACCTGCCGTACGGTTGCGCTGAGCTGGCCGACGACCGGGGCGGCGACCGCCGCGCGCGGCGCCAACACCACCCGGATCACCTGCTGGGCGCCGGGGCCGAGGGTGCCGAGGCGGCAGAGTCGCCGACCGATGTCACAGCGGGCATCGGCGCTGGCCAGCGGCAGCAGCGGCGCGGGCACGGTGATGTCCAGCCAGGCGTTGTCGGCCGGCAGCGCGGTGGCGTTGCGTACGGTGAAGGTGACGGTGCTCGGGTCGCCGCCGACATAGCCGGGCTGGGCGTTCACCGAGACGGTCAGGCTCAGGTCGGGCACCGGCAGGCGCTGGAATGCCGGCTCGCGGCCCACCTGCGGGATCACTGTGGTGGCCGGGCCGCCGCCGCTGGGCAGCACCACGATGTCCGAGCCGCCGACCGCCGGAGGTTCCGGTGCCGGAACATGGGCCAATGCCACCGCGATCCGTCGACCGTCCGGGGACCACGCCGGGTCCGTCGCCGTCCGGGTGCCCCGGTCGGCGGCGGCCAACGGATGCCGTGCCCCGGTGCCGTCGGGTCGCACCACGCACAGGTCACCGGAGCTGTCGGCGTACGCGATCCCGCCGCCGTCGGGGGACCAGGCCGGTGCCCGGTCGCTGGCGCGACTCGGGCAGGTCTCGCCCACCCGGGCGCTGAGGTCCGTCTGGTCGGTGACGGTCAGCGTGCCGGCGGGGTCGCCATCGAGGCGGGCCAGCCAGATCCGACTGCCGAGGGCCGCCGGGTCGGTCACGATGATCAGACCGGGGTCCGACCAGGTCCGGCCGTCGCGGTCGGTGGCCGTGCAGGTCACCACGGTCTGCCCGATCGGGAAGAGCGAGCCGGGCGGCGGCACGCAGCTCACCGGCAGCGGCCGGCCGACCGGATCCACCGCCGACGCCTGGTAGTTGACCCGGGCACCGTCCGGCCCGGTGGGTGGCACACGCACGTCGTCCACCCGGACGAACGGCCCACGGGGGTCGGCGACGCGGACGATGAGTTCCTGCACGGCGTCGCGGTTGGGCTGCGGTGGGTCGAGGTCGAAGGTGATGGTGCAGCGCAGCACCGAGCCGGGGACCGCGTCCGGCGCGACGGTGATGTCCTCCCGGATCCGCGCCCGGGTGCCGGCCTCCACCCGCGCGGGGTCGGGGTCGAAGGTGACGGAGAGGCCGTCCTCGCAGCTGGCACTGGGCCGCACGGTGACGGTGAGGCCGCGGATGGCACCCTGCACCGCGTCGATCAGATCGGCCGGGTCGCTGTCGGCGGTGAGCCGCCCGCCGGTGGCGGTGGCGATCCGCCCGGCCGCGCCGTCGAAGTTGAGCCCGCGCTCGAAGTCGGCACCGGCGATGGGTACGCCGATGAGCGCGATCCCGGCGGCCCGCAGCTCGCCGAGCAGCCCGGCCTCGGTGATCTCGGCCTGCTCCGGCGGCGGGGCGGTCTTGTCGACGCTGTCGGTGTCGCTGATCAGCACCACCACCCGGCTGCCGTCCGGCCGGAAGCCGATCCGGTCGTTGCGGGCGATCTGCCGCAGCGCGTAGAACCAGTTCTCGGTGCCGAATCCACTGTCGGCGGTCAGGCTGGCCACGGCCCGGTCGATGGCGGCGTCGTCGGCGGTCACCGCCTGCCGGGGGTAGTACATCAACGGGTCGAACTCGCCTTCGCCGCCGCGACCACTGAAGGTGGCCAGGCCGAAGCGGGCGTCCGGCTCGCTGGTGCGGACGTCGGCGATCACCTCGGGCAGCCGGGCCTTGAGCTGCTCGATGACGCTGGTGCCACCCTCGCCCGGCTCGGCCATCGAACCGGTGTCGTCGACCAGGAAGACGATGTCCGGTCGGGGTGGGATCTGCGGGGTACGCACCGACTGGGTGAAGTCGATGGTGGTGCCGGGCGGCGCGGGCCGGTCCACCACGGGCCATTCGAGTTCGCTGTCGCGGGCCCGGGCGTCGCGGGCGAACGCCAACTGCCGCCCGTCGGGTGACCAGGACGGCTGGGTGTCGGTGCCGCGCAGGAACCAGGGCATCGGTACCTCGGTGAGCAGCCGCCCGTCGGTCACCGACACGGCCAGGATCCGTGACGGTCGAAGCCTGTCCGAGGTGTGACGGGTGAAGGCGATCGCGGTCCCCTCCGGCGACCAGGTCGGATCGGTGTCACGGTCGGCGGCGGTGGTGCCCGGTGGCGCCAACACCTGCGGGTTGGCGCCGGTGGCGTCGGCGACCACGATGCGGGCCCCGCCCTCGGGCTGCTCGGCGCTGTAGGCCAGCCGGGTGCCGTCGGGGCTGAAGGCCGGTGCGCTCTCGTCGCGTCCGGGTCGGGCGGTGAGGTCGCGCCGGTCACCGCCGGCCCGGTCGGCGCTCCACACGTCGCTGGTGCGGTCGGTGTCGGTGCCGGTCCAGATCAGATCGCCGCCGCGCCAGGTGGGGTGGTGCTGCGGCAACGGGCCGGTGGCCACCGGTGTGACCCGCCCGTCGCGCAGCAGGTGCACGTCGCCGGAGGGGTCGTCGCGGGTGGTGGTGAAGGCGATCCGGTCACCCTCGGGCGAGAAGGCCGGCTCGGTGGCGTCCCCGGGACCGGGCACCGCCCGGGTTACCGCGCCGCCGGTCGCGGCCACCGTCGCCACCGTACGCAGGCCGGGACTGCCGGCCGGGGCGAAGCGGGTGGTGGTGAAGGCGATCCGGCGGCCCTGCGGTGACCAGGCGGGCTGGCTGTCGGCGGCCGGGCCGTCGGTGATCCGGGTCGGTGCCCCGCCGGCCGCCGGCATCACCCAGAGGTCACCGGCGAGGTCGGCCCGGGTGCTGGCGAACGCGATCCGGGTGCCGTCGGGGGACCAGGTCGGCCAGCTGTCCTCGGCCGGATGGTCGGTGAGCCGACGCAGCCCGCTGCCGTCGGTGCCGATGGTCCAGATGTCGGCGTTGCCGGCCCGGTCGCTGGTGAAGGCGACCCGCCGGCCGTCCGGGGAGAGCGCGGGATGTGCCACCGTGCCGGGGCCGCCGACCAACCGCACCGGCGTGGTCCCGGGCCGGCGTAGCCAGAGGCCGCCGGTCAGGTCGGCGTTGCCGGCGGTGGCCCGGCGTCCCACCCAGACCAGCCGGTCGGCCCGCGCGTCGGCGTCCTGCTCGGCGTCGCCGCGCTCGGCCGTGCTCAGCAGCGGCTGCGGGGCGCGGGCACCGACCCGGTCGACCACGAGTGTGGGTCGTTCGGTGCTGGTGTAGCCGAGCCGGTAGTCGACCTCGGCCGCCGGTGCCGCCGCAGCGGTGGGCGGTGGCGTGGGCGGGGCCGGCTCGGGCGCGACCATGGCCGGCCCGGCCAGCAGACCGAGCACCATGACACCCCAGCGGCGGCTGCCCCAGCGCACGACACCTCCCGTGGACACACGTGCCATCACCCTGGCGGTCGCCGTCGGTGCGGGGCGTGCCGGTGCGGGCCGGTCTGCGGGCAGCGCGGCCTGCCCGAACGGGCACGCAGTGGCCGGGACGGTCCTCAGATCAGGCCGTTGCGCAGCGCGTACGCCACCGCGTGGCAGCGGTTGCGCAGGTGCAGCCGGTTGGTCACGTCGTGCAGGATGTTCTTGATCGTCCGCTGTGAGTAGGACAGCTTCGTGGCGATCTCGGCGGTGTCGAAGCCGTCGGCGACCAGCCGCAGCACCTCCACCTCCCGTTCGGCCAGGCCGGCGAAGGTCAGCCCACGTGGCCCGAGCACCTCCCGCTGCAACGCCCCGACCTGCTGCAACAACCGTCCGAGCAGGTCC
This sequence comes from Micromonospora endophytica, assembly GCF_003236305.1. Classification (GTDB taxonomy): domain Bacteria; phylum Actinomycetota; class Actinomycetes; order Mycobacteriales; family Micromonosporaceae; genus Micromonospora; species Micromonospora endophytica. The sequence goes on from NZ_POTX01000183.1 coordinate 6,880, forward strand.
GGCGGCACGGCACCCTCACCGGCGTCGGCGGCCTGGATCACCGCCACCAGCCGGTCCGCGCTGGCTTCCGACCGGCGCATGATGCCGGCCACCCCCTGTTCCACGGCGGCGACCAGGCCGGCGTCGTCGGCCTGGGTCACCACCAGCACCAGGGCGCAGCGGCTGCGGCTGCGCAGCGCCCGCAGCGTACGCAGGGTCGGCTCGTCGATGGTGTCGCTGATGATCACGGCGACGGCGGCCTGGTCGGCTTCGGTCTCGTCGAGCAGCAACACCTCGGGGCGAGGTCGCAGCTGACTCACCACACCGGCCCGGGAAATCACGTCGGTGGAGTAGAGGTGAACGGGCAGACGTCGCATGAGCTCCCCCAAGCAGGCTCAGTCGAAGACACGTCGCGCCGAGTATCGCCGGGTGCGCCAATCGTGCAGTCAACGTGGGCTCAACGGACCCCTGGCGTTGCCCCAAGGTCCGCCTCTATTCCTGATTCGACCGGACCGGCCGCTCCTAGAGTCGCGACCATGACCACCGAGGCCTTCCTGGACGCCGACCTGGTCGAGGTCGGTCCGGGCAGCGAGTCGAGCTGCCGGCTTGAGATCCGCAACACCGGATCGATAGTCGAGTCGTACGCGATCGAGGTGCTCGGCGAACCGGCCGACTGGACGAGCGTGGAACCGCCCGCCGTCACGGTCTACCCGGGTGACACCGGCACGGCCCTGGTCCGCTTCCACCCACCGCGCTCCGCGCAGGTGGTGGCCGGCGATCGACCGTTCGCGGTGCGGGTCACCCCGACCGAGCGTCCGGACGCGCAGGTGGTCCCGGAGGCCACCGTACGGGTGCTGCCCTTCGCGGCGGTGGCCCCGGAGATCCTGCCGCGCACCTCGCACGGGCGGCGCACCGGCCGGCACGAGGTGTCGGTGGCGAACGTCGGCAACATCCCCCTCGGCGTGGCGTTGAGCGGCAGCGACCCGAACAATCAGCTCGCCTTCGCGATCCGGCCGGAGGTGCTCACCGTCGCGCCGGGTGAGGCCGCGTTCGTGCAGGTCCGCGCCAGGAGCCGCAAGTGGTTGTGGCGCGGTCAGCCGGTCACCAGGCCGTTCCAGGTCGACGTGGTCGCCGACGAGGTCGAACCGGCCCGGCTCGACGCAGCCACGGTGCAGCAGCCGGTGCTACCGGCGGGCATCGGCCGGGTGGTGGCGGCGCTGCTGGTGCTGGCGCTGCTCGGCGCGGGCCTGTGGTATGCCCTGCTGCGCCCGTCGGTGAAGTCGCTGGCCGAGGAGGCCGCCCAGGAGCAGGTCGCCCCGGTGGCCCAGCAGGCCCAGGCCGCCGACACCCGCGCCCAGGAGGCGCAGACCAAGGCCGACCAGGCGGCGGCGGCGGTCAGTGCCGCACCGGTCGCGCCGAGGCCCACCCGCAGTCCCAGCCCGACCGCGGGGACCGGTGTGCCCGCGCTGCCACCGGGCGCCGACTCGTTCAGTCGGCGGCTCGCGGTGACCGCACCGGCCGGCGCCACCCGCACCGACCAGTACACAGTGCCCGCCCGGCGGGTCGTCGTGCTCACCGACATCTTCCTGCAGAACCCGCAGGGCGACGAGGGCCGCCTCGACCTGGTGATCGACGGGACGACTGTGCAGACCGTGGCGTTGCAGAACTTCCGCGACCTGGACTACCACGTGGTCTCCCCGATCGAGATTCCCGCCGACGCGGTGGTGACTCTGCGGGTCAACTGCCGACAGGCCGGCACCGCACTGGACGGCGTCGGTGGTGGCGGCGGCCAGTGCCGCGACTTCGCCCTGCTCAACGGCTACATCCGGACGGTCAGCCGCAGCCCGGAACCCTGACCACCCCGGGCAACCTTGAGTTCACGACGACTTCCCGGCCAGGACTGATCCAAAGATCACGATGTCTGCGAGAATTCCTGTTGTCCCCGCCATGCGTCAGACGGGCACCCCCACCCGTCGTGGCAGGTGACAGCAAGGAGTCGTCCGATGGCTCGCGTACCCAAGGCCGCCCTGGTGGCCGTCATCGCCCTGGCCGTCCTCGTAGTCCCGGCACCGGCCCAGGCCACCCCGCCCAACATCCCCGCGTACAGCACGGCGCTGAGCCGGCTCAACTCGCTCACCGTCGCCGCCGAGTCCCACCAGTCCAGCTACAACCGCGACCTGTTCCCGCACTGGATCACGATCACCGGCACCTGCAACACCCGCGAGCAGGTGCTCAAGCGCGACGGCGGCAACGTGGTGGTCGACGCCAGCTGCTACCCGACCTCCGGATCCTGGTACAGCCCGTACGACGGCGTCACCCGTACCAATCCGGCCGAGATCTCCATCGACCACGTGGTGCCGCTCGCCGAGGCATGGCGCTCCGGGGCCTGGTCCTGGACCACCGCGCGGCGCCAGACCTACGCCAACGACCTCGGTGGCCCGGAGCTGTGGGCGGTCACCGGCACCATCAACTCGTCGAAGGGTGACAAGGACCCGGCCGCCTGGAAACCACCGCAGGCCGCGTTCCACTGCACCTACGCGCGGGCCTGGATCCAGGTGAAGTGGTATTACGGCCTCACCGTCGACAGTGCCGAGAAGTCGGCGCTCACTAGCATGCTGAACACCTGCTGATTCCCACCGGTCGTTCCGGTGGGTCGCGGGGGGCCGGCCACCGCCCGGCCCCCGGTCAGCTCTGGTCGCCCCTCGGGAACCGTCTGGACAGCTTGCTGAGGGTGGCCTTCGCCTGGTCCCGGATGCTCCGGATGCTCCGGCTGGCCGTGCTGCTCGCGCCCGCTGCGGCCGCACCCGCTCCCGCGGTGGTGGTCGCTCTCGGGGAGGGAATCGCCAGTCGCGCGTTCATGACCCGGTCCCGCTGCTCGTTGAGGGTGTCCGGGGCGGCGGTCGGGTTGACCGCGCCGGCCTGCCGCCATCCGGCGGCCTCGGCCACGAACGCGGTCAACCGCTGATAGAACGGCGTGGTGCGGGAGACGTCGTCGCGTTCGGCCCAGACCAGCAGGTGGCTGAGGACGGCGTCGTACTCGTGCAGCGGCTTCTGAGCGGTGTGGCCGCTGAGCTTGTTCGCCACCTCCTGCATCCGGCTCGCACCGAACCCCGCCGCGGGCAGCAGCTCCAGCAACTCGGCCGCGTTGCGGACGGCATGCGCCTGGAACGCGTTGATCTGGTCCTGGTTGGTGGCGCGGACGCGCTCGTCCTGCCGCGCTCCCTCATCGGCCGCGGTCGAGCCCGCCGGTAGCGGCGCCACCGGGTAGTTGAGCATGTCCGAGTCGTAGGCCTCGTTGACGGCGACATGGGTCAGTTCGTGCACCAGCACGGCGATCCGCTCCGAGTCCCTGCCGCCGCTGGCATAGCTGATCTCGTACTGCGAGCCGCCGGTCGGGGCCGGCCCGAGGTTGCGGGTGTGGCCACCGCCCGTGCCCGGCGCCGGGGTCCAGGTCGAGACCCGTTGCAGGTGCGGGATCAACTCGTCGAGCAAGGCCCGGACATGCCGGTTCACGACGTTGCGGTGGTATGCCTGGAGCTGTTCGACCTCGGTGAGGGTGACCGCGGGTGCCGGCGCCCCGGCGGCCTGACCCTGGCCCTGGGCCGGGCTCTGGAACATCCGCTGGGCGGTGAGCAACTCGCCGACGCCCCGGTTGCCCACTGCGCGCTGCAACGCCAGCAGGTGCGCGGCGTCGTCGAAGCGATGCCCACCGAGCAGATGGCGCCGCTCGATGGCATGGTGACCATGGACGCCCGGGTGTGCCGTGGCCACTGCGTCGCGGGTCTCTGTCGTCGGTCGACCGGTCCTGCCGTGGCGGTGCCCTTCATGCCGCATACGATGAGTATGCCCGCCACCCCGGACCGTTACCGACTCCGATCTGTTGCCGATCGGAGAATGCCGGATGTCACCCGCCAGCGGTTCTCCGGCCGAGATGTAGTTTGGCGAGCCGTTCCAGCGCCGTGTCCACCAACTCCGCCGGTCCGACCTGGCGGGCTGTCCGGACCGCCCGGCGTAGTTCGACCCGGGCCTCGTCCACCCGGCCCAGATGCGCGAGCGCGTCACCCAGGCCGTACCGGCAGCGCGCCTCGCTCTGCCGTACGCCGGAGCGTTGCAGCCGGGGCAGCGCGGCCCGGAAGCTCGCCGCGGCGGCCGTCCACCGGCGTAACGTCAGCAGGCTCAGCCCGATGTTCAGGTGCACGTGACCGGCGGTGACCTCGACGACAAGCGGTGATGGCGCCCGGTCCGGGTCGGTCAGCAGGGCGTCCAGCCGCCGGTACTGCGCGATGGCCTCCCGGTGCCGGCCGGCGCCGGCGAGGCTGCCGGCCAGCAGGGACAGACCCTGGGCGTACCCGTCCCAGTCGCCGCCGGCCTCGAACAGCGGCAGCGACTGCCGGGCCGCCGTCTCGGCCCCGGCGGCGTCGTCGCGCCGCCGGGCCGCGAAACCGAGGTAGGTCCAGGCCCAGCCCTGCTGGCTGAGGTCGCCCGCCACGGCGGCCAGTCGCTGTGCCTCGCGGGCCGGCGTCTCGGCCAGGTCGGGACGGTGCGCGCAGGTGGTGTACGCCCAGGAGAGGTAGTTCAGGTGGACCGCGCGGTCGCGGGGATCGCCGAGTGCCTCGGCTGAGGCCGCCGAGAGCTGGTACACCTCAAGCCAGTGCGCCCAGTGCATCCACCGGTCCGAGAACCAGTGCATGGCGTCCGCCACGGCCAGCACCTCGGCGTGCCGGCCGGCGGCCGCCGCCAGCCGCAGCGCGCCGAACCAGTTGCCGCTCTCCTGCTCGATCCAACCGCCGGCGTCCTGCGCCGTGGCCCAGCCGCCTGCGGGTTCGGGTGCGGCGGCGTACGCCGGCTCGAACCATCGTCCGGCGGCGACAGCGGTTTCCAGCAACCAGGTGACCACCTGCTGTTCGACCTGTTGCCGTACGGCCGGGGTCTCCTCGGCGGACAGCCGGGCGCGGGCGAAGAGCCGCATCAGGTCGTGGAACCGGTAGCGGCCGTCGGTGGCCGGCTGGAGCAGCCCGAGCTCGGCCAGCTCCTCCAGCGCCGCCTCGGTCTGCCGCGGCTCCAGTCCGGCGGCCTGGGCGGCCAGCTCCAGGCCGGCGTCCGGGCCGGGGAGCACCGCGAGCCGCCGGAAGGTCCGCGCCGCGGCGGGGCTGAGTTGCCGGTACGAGAGCATGAACGGCGCGGCGATCTGGAGGTCCCCGGCGACCAGCAGGTCGAGCCGGTCGTCCTGGTCGGCAAGCCGGGACAGCAGGTGGCCGACGCTCCAGTGCGGCCGGCTGAGCAGCCGGTTACCGGCGATCCGCAAGGCCAGCGGCAGGTGCCCGCAGGCTCGGGCGAGACCGCGCATGGCCTCCGGTTCGGTGATGGCCCGGGGCGGTCCGATGATCCGTTGTAGCAGGGTGACCGCCTCATCCGCGGTGAGCGTGGGCAGGGTGAGCCGGTCGACCGCTTCCAGGCCGGCAAGCGCCCGCCGGCTGGTGATGATCACCATGGTGTTGCCGGTGCCCGGCAGCAGGGGACGGATCTGCGCCTCGTCGGCGGCGTTGTCGAGCAACAGCAGGATGCGCCGTTCGCGCAGCAGGGCGCGGTACTGGGCCCCCCGGGCGTGCTGGTCGGCCGGTACCCGGCTCTCTTCCAGGCCGAGCGCGATCAGCAGGCGCAGCAGCAGGTCGTCCGGGC
>NZ_POTX01000184.1 GCF_003236305.1 Micromonospora endophytica
CCCCAACATCACCACCTTCGAGACCCGCCCCGCCCGCTGACCCTGGGGGAAGGGAGGATTGGGGGCATGTTGCGCCGTGTGCCTTCTGCTCTGCTCGCCAGCACGCTGCTCGCCAGCATGCTGGTCGGCTGTTCCAACGACCCCGAAACCACGCCGCAGGCGACTCCAGCCGCACCGCAGGCGACTCCAGCCACACCGCAGCCCACCACGGCCGCCTCAGCGGCACCGGCGATCCCACCGGGCAGCGCCCCGGAACAGAGCTTCGCGGTCGGCGTACGACAGCTGAAGCTGAACCGCGACGGCGACCGGCCGCTGCCGGTGACCGTCTGGTACCCGGCGGCCGGGCGGGCCGGCGGTGCGCCGACGACCTCGGCCGACGCGGCGGCCGGGAAGTTCCCGGTGGTCATGTTCAGCCACGGCCTGGGTGGCCGCCCCGCCGACTACGCCGAGTTGCTGACCCGCTGGGCGGCAGCAGGTCTCGTGGTGGCCGCGCCCACCTTCCCGCACACCTCCGGTCCCGGCGAACCCAACGTCCTCGACGTGCTCAACCAGCCCGCCGACGTGTCGTACGCGCTGACCCAGCTTCTCGCCCTCGACGCGGACGCCGACGATCCCCTGCGCGGGCGGCTGGCCACCGACCGGGTCGCCGCCGCCGGACACTCCGCCGGCGGGGTCACCACCATCGGGCTGTTCACCTCCGGCCGGGACGAGCGGCTGGCCGCCGGGATCGTCTTCGCCGGTACCGCCCTCGGGGTGGGTACCGCCTTCGCCGGTGCCGCGGCACCCCAGCTCTTCGTGCACGGCGAGGCCGACGAGGTGGTGCAGTACGCCACCGGCAAGGCCGTGTACGACAAGGTGCCCTGGCCGAAGGCGATGCTGAGCCTGCCCAACGGCGACCACGGCCGGGCTCTGCTACGCGACGGACCCGCGCTGCGGGTGGTGGCCGACACCACAATCGAGTTCCTGCGCTGGACCCTCTACGGCGACGCCGCCGCCAAGGAACGCATCGCCGCTGCGGCCCGCGACGACCTCGCCACCCTCGACAACCGCCTGTGATCGAAGGAGGGGCCCCCTGCTAACGCCTCGTGTATAGCAGGGGCCCCCTCCTAACACATCAGCCACACCTACGCTCACGCCGTGTGATCGACGACGACCTTGCCGAAGGCGTCGCCGGAGTGCAGCCGGGCGAAGGCGTCCTCCACCCGGCTGAACGGCACCACGCTGTCCACCACCGGCCGTACGCCCCGCTCGGCGCAGAACGCCAGCAGGTCGGCCAACTCCCCCGGCGTCCCCATCGAGGTGCCCAGGATCTCCAGCTGCATGGCGAAGACGCGACGCAGGTTGACCTGGGGCTCGTGCCCGGCCGTCGCGCCGGAGACCACGATCCGGGCACCGGGCGCGGCGGACTTCAGCGAGTGGTCGAAAGTCGCCGCACCGACGGTCTCGATCACCACGTCGACCCGTTCGGGCAGCCGCGCGCCGGGTTCCACGGCCGTCGCCCCGAGTTGGACGATTCGTTCCCGCTTGGCCGGGTGCCGGCTGGTCGCGTACACCCGCTTGCCCATCGCGGCGGCGAGCGCGACCGCCGCGGTGGCCACGCCCCCGCCGGCGCCCTGGACCAGCACGGCGTCGGCCTCCTCGACGCGGCCTCTGGCGGTCAGCATCCGCCACGCGGTCAACCAGGCCGTGGGCAGGCAGGCCGCGTCGGTCGCCGCCAGGTCCGCCGGCAGTGGCAGCAGATTCGACCGGGGTACGGCCACCCGCTCGGCCAGGGTGCCCGGGAAGTGCTCGGAGAGGATGGACATGCCGCGCGGGTCACCGGGGGTGGGTACCACGGGGTAGACGACCATCGCGTTGCCGTCTGGGTCGATGCCTACCGCGTCGCAGCCGAGGATCATCGGCAGTTGCTCGGGGCGCAGCCCGACGCCACGCAGCGACCAGAGATCGTGGTGGTTGAGCGAGCTGGCGGTGACGCGCACCGTCACCCAGTCGTCGTCGGGCAGGCTCGGCTCGGGTTGCTCACCGACGGTGAGCGCGGCGAGCGGGTCGGCGTCGTCGAAACGGGAGGCGAAGGCGGCACGCATGATCCGCACGGTAACAAGCTGATCGGGTGTTAAGAAGGGGCCCTTCCTCTACACGAGGCGTTAAGAAGGGCCCCCTCCTTACATTCGGGCGGCGTCGGCGACGGCTGCGGCCACGGCGGGGGCGACCCGGGGGTCCAGCGGGGAGGGCACGATCGCCTCGGGGGTCAGTTCGTCGGCCACCACGGCGGCGATGGCGTCGGCCGCTGCCACCTTCATGGCGTCGGTGATCCGGGGGGCCCGAGCCTGGAGGGCGCCCCGGAACACGCCGGGGAAGGCCAACACGTTGTTGATCTGGTTGGGGTAGTCGCTGCGGCCGGTGGCGACCACCGCGGCGTGCCGTCCGGCCACCTCGGGATCCACCTCCGGGGTGGGGTTGGCCAGCGCGAACACGATTCCGCCCGGGGCCATGCCGGCCACCGCCTGCTCGGGGATCCGTCCGCCGGAGACCCCGATCAGCACGTCGGCGTCGCGCAGCGCCTCGGTGATGTCACCCTGGCGGCCGTCGGCGTTGGTGAGTTCGGCCAGCTCGGCCTTCACGCCGGTCAGGCCACTGCGGTACGTGGAGATGATCCCCTGGGAGTCGCAGACCACCACCTGGTCCGGGTCCACTCCCCCGGCCACCAGCATCCTGGTCACCGCCACCCCGGCCGCGCCCGCGCCGCTGACCGCCACCCGCAGGTCACCGAGCTTGCGGTGGAGCAGGGTCGCGGCATTGCGCAGCGCGGCCAGCACGACGATCGCGGTGCCGTGCTGGTCGTCGTGGAACACCGGGATGTCCAGCGCCTCGTCGAGCCGCCGTTCCACCTCGAAGCAGCGCGGGGCGCTGATGTCCTCCAGGTTGATCCCGCCGAACGACGGCGCGAGCGCCTTGACCGTCGCCACGATCTCGTCGACGTCCTGGGTGTCCAGGCAGACCGGTACCGCGTCGACCCCGCCGAACTGCTTGAACAGCACGGCCTTGCCCTCCATCACCGGCAACGCGGCGCGCGGGCCGATATTGCCCAGCCCGAGTACGGCCGAGCCGTCGGTGACGACCGCGACGGTGTTCGACGCCCAGGTGTAGTCGTGGGCGAGCGTCGGGTCGGCGGCGATGGCCTCACAGACCCGGGCCACCCCGGGGGTGTACGCGAGGGAGAGGTCTTCCCGGCTGGTCAGCGGCACTGTCGAGACGACGGCCATCTTGCCGCCGGAGTGCAGTCGGAAGACGGGATCAGCGGGGTCCACGGTGGACGAGGGCATGGTGACTCCAGGATCTGTCGAGCAGCTGGGCCGGCCGGTCGGGCGCACGGTGAGGCGGCGAGCGGCGGCGAGCGGTGCGGGGGGTCACCCGGACGTCTCCGAGCATAGTGGGAAGGGTGGGGTCGTCATGTGAGGAGGGTCATAACCGGCGGGACGGCACCCGACCCGGCCGGGGCCAGTAGCGGGCCACCACCCGACCGGCCACGTCTGCCACCCCGTACACCCGGGAGTCGTCGGTGACCAGGCTGTTGTCGCCGTACAGCCACCAGCCGCCGTCGGTGGGTCGGATCGCGCGCTTGACGACCAGCAGGTCCGGGCGGCTGCGGAAGACGGCCACCACCACGTCACCCGGGCGGATGGCCCGGCCACCCCGGCGGACCAGCACCGCGTCGCCGTGCCGCAGCGTCGGGGACATGGACGGACCGGTCACCAGTACGGCCGACAGCGGCCAGTGCAGCCGTGGCGCGGACAACCGTTTCACCTCCAGCGACCTCGGGGACCATGCTCCAGGAGTAATGTCGTCTTGGATCATCGCAAACTTCCTATGGAGGATCCCGATGCGACTTCCACGCATCCTTGCGCCTCGCGTGACCGCCAGCGCGCACTGTGACCTGCCCTGCGGTGTCTATGACCCCGCGCAGGCTCGGATCGAGGCCGAGTCGGTGAAAATGATCTGCGAGAAGTACCAGGCCAACACCGACCCCGAGTTCCGTACCCGGGCCATCCTGATCAAGGAGCAGCGGGCCGACCTGGTCAAGCACCACCTCTGGGTGCTGTGGACCGACTACTTCAAGCCGCCGCACTTCGAGAAGTACCCGCACCTGCACCAACTGTTCAACGAGGCCACCAAGCTGGCCGGGGCCGCCGGCGCCAAGGGTGCCACCGACCCGTCCAAGGCCGACGAGTTGCTCCAGAAGATCGACGAGATCTCCAAGATCTTCTGGGAGACCAAGCAGGCCTGATCTTCCGGCCCTGCCGACCGCTCGACGGCCGGCGCGTCCCACCGGGCGCGTCGGCCGTCGACGTATCTGACCGCCACCGCACGTCCGTCCGCCCGAGCCGGTAGAGTCCCCGACCGGGGGGATGAGTGTGACTCAACTGACCGGCCAACCAGCGACCGACGACGTCGTACACCTCACCGTGCCTGCTGACGGCGGTTATCTCGGCGTGTTGCGCACCGCCACCGCCGGCCTCGCGGCCCGCCTGCAGTTCGCGCTCGACGAGATCGAGGATCTGCGCATCGCCGTCGACGAGGCGTGCGCCATGCTGCTCGCCATCGCTGCCCGGGAAGCCGACCTCGACTGCCGTTTCGCGGTGACCGAGGACGCGCTGACCGTCGAGGTCACCGTGCCGACCGTGCCGGGCGCCAAGCTGCCCGCCGAGTCGTCGTTCGCGTGGAAGGTGCTCACCGCGCTCACCACCTCGGCCTCGGCGAGCGCGGCCGACGGCCGAGCGACAATCGCCCTGCTGACTCGTCGCGCCTCGGGGTGGTGACGCGTCGGCGCCCTCGAAGTCCGTGACGCGTCAGCTCACTCGAAGCCCAGGGCCCGGGTGGTGGGCGGGCTCACCAGCAGCCAGGTGACGCCGATCCCGAGCGCGATGAGCGGTACGCCGAGCCAGCCCAACCCACCCTGGATCATGAACCAACCGATCGGCAGCAGCATGAGCTGGAGCACGATGGCCGGAGCGCGGGCACCGGCCCGATGCCGCAGCAGCGCCCCGCCCAGCGCCCAGAGCGCGGCGGCGGCACCTGCGGCGAAGAGGGTGATCAGCACCGCCGAGAGCAGGTCGGTGCGGGTGGCGGTGAAGTTGGCGACCAGCAGTCCGGCGGCGATCAGCCCGACGACGACCGCCTGGCCCCGCAACAACCGGACCGCCCAACGGAGGGTGACGGGGGTCGGGACGGAGTCAATGGCCACGCGGACACGATACCCGTGACGGCGCGGAGTACAGTGCCGCCCATGCGGGCCGTCCTGCTGATCAATCCGAAGGCCACCACGACGAGCGAGCGCGCCCGGGACGTGTTGGTCCGGGCGCTACGCAGCGAGGTCGACCTCTCCGTGCGCTACACCCGTCGGCGAGGTCACGCCACCGTGCTGGCCCGGGAGGCCGCCGCCGAGGGCGTCGACGCCGTGGTGACTCTCGGTGGCGACGGCACCGTCAACGAGGTGGTGAACGGCCTGATGACGACCACCTCGGCCGGTGGTCAGCCGCCGACGGCGGAGCGGCTGCCCGCCCTGGCCACCGTGCCGGGCGGCTCGACGAACGTCTTCGCCCGAGCGCTGGGCCTGCCCCGGGAGTGGCCGGAGGGCGCCAGCATGATCCTGGAGGGGCTGCGGCTGGGCCGCTACCGGACGATCGGCCTCGGCCGGGCCGACGACCGCTACTTCACCTTCTGCGCGGGCTTCGGGCTCGACGCGGCGGTGATCCATCGGGTCGAGGAGGCCCGTCGTCGCGGCCGGGTCTCCTCACCGGGTCTGTATTTTCGCGCGTTCACCGCACAGTTTCTGTTCGGCTCCGAACGGCGACACCCGGCGATTCGACTGGAACGACCCGGCGAGGACACGGAGGGTGATCTGGCGACCGTCATCGTCCAGAACACCGCCCCGTGGACCTACGTCGGCGACCGGGAGGCCAACCCGAACCCGGAGGCGTCGTTCGATCTGGGCCTTGACGCAATGGCTTTCCGCCAGCTCGGCGTCGCCAGCACGACACGCACGGTGACACAGTTTCTCTCCAACACGCCCGATCCACACGGTCGCCAAGTGCTGCGGCTGCACGACGTGGACGAGTTCACGCTGGTCGCGGAGCGTCCGCAGGCGTTCCAGCTCGACGGCGACTATCTTGGCGAGCGGGAAAAAATCAGATTCGCCTCCGTTCCGGCCGCACTCAGAGTAATCTGTTAGGTCTCCGGCAACTCGGGTAGAGACTGGATCGGGCGCGCGCCCCCGACGCGTGACCACCGCGACACTCAAGACGCGCGTCGGAAATGTCGGCATTGTCCGGCGGACTGTACTATATTGATCAATGCTGGTGATACAGCGGGTAGCCGGAGCGCTCCGGAACCCGGACAAATGGGTTGTGGGCTTGCTCACCGCCCGGAGTTTTTCCAAGCGCCACCCTTGACATTGCGTGAGTTCGTGAAAGTATTCACAAGCGAACTTGAGTTACCGGGACATTGCCTGGATGTGCTCAGCAGGTTGAGCCGTTCCAGCAGGCCCCCGGCCCCCACGGGCCTGCTAACGCACTGCCGAATTGACGGACGCGAACCGTCACCACGGCAATGCGTATGCATATAGGAAAAGCACCAAGAAGCAACATCTGCCACCCATCCAGAATGAGGAGTGTTGCCGCCATGGACTGGCGTCACCATGCTGTCTGCCGCGACGAGGACCCGGAGCTGTTCTTCCCGATCGGGACGTCCGGTCCGGCTCTCCTGCAGGTCGAGCAGGCCAAGGCCGTCTGCAGGCGCTGCTCCGTGACCGACCAGTGCCTGCAGTGGGCGCTGGAGTCCGGTCAGGACGCTGGCGTCTGGGGCGGGATGAGCGAGGAGGAGCGGCGCGCTGTCAAGCGTCGCGGCGGCCTCCGGGTGCTGCGCGCTCACTCCGCCTGACCACAACCGCACCGAAGCGACGCCCCGGCCGGCTCTCAGCCCGCCGGGGCGTTCTGCTGCCCGGCAACGGCAGCCCCAGAGATCAGTCATCGACCCGGCGGAGTACCAGCTCGACAAGTTCTGGCGCGTCGGTCAGCGGGCCGGCCACCGCCACCGCACCGGCGGTGTGCGCCGCGGTGGTCACCGCGTCGTGAAAGAGGCCCGGAGCCAGGAAGTACGCGGCCACCGCCACCCGCCGCGCACCCGCCGCCCGTAGCCGGGCCACCGCCGTGTCGACGCTCGGGGGCGCCGCAGAGGCGTACGAGACCCGGGTCGGCGTACCGAGAGTCGCACCGAGTGCCCGGGCCACCCGTCCGACGGAGGCACGCGCGGCCGGGTCCCGGGTGCCCGCGGCGGACAACACCAGCGCGTCGAACCGGCCCGGCTCCGCCTCGGCCAGTCGACGCCGCAACCCGTCCAGCAGCACCTGATCCACCTCGTCACCGACGGGACCGAGCACGTCGGTCACCCGTACCCGGATCGGTGGCCCGGACCCGTTGGCCGCGGCCACCGCCGCGGGGATGTCCACCCGCCGGTGGTACGCAGCGGTCAGCAGCAACGGCACCAGGACCGCCCGGGCGTGCCCGGAAGCGGCCAGGTCACGCAATGCCTGCGCCGGATCGGGCTGGGTGTGGTCGAGCCAACTCGCCAGCACCGACGTGCCCGGCCGCGCCGCCGCGACCGCTGCGGCCAGGGCCCTGGTCGCCTCGGCCGCCCGTGGATCGCGACTGCCGTGGGCGACCAGGAGCACCGGGTCGGGAGCCGACCCGGACTCCCCGGGTCGGCTCCGACCGTCACTCAGAGATGCAGCCCGCACTCGGTCTTCTCGAACATGGCCCAGCGACCGGCCCGCGAATCCTCGCCGGCCCTGGTCCGCCGGGTGCACGGCCAGCAGCCGATCGAACCGTAGCCGCGCCGGAACAGCTCGTTCACCGGCACGTTCCACCTGGCGATGTACGCGTCGACGTCCGCCTGGCTCCAGGCCGCGATCGGGTTGACCTTGACCTTGCCGCGTCGCGGGTCGAACGCCACCACCGGCGTGTTGGCCCGGGTCGGCGACTCGTCGCGGCGCAGCCCGGCGGCCCACGCGTCGTAACCGGAGAGCGCCCGTTCCAGCGGTTCCACCTTGCGGATCCGGCAGCACTCGTCCGGCGACCGGTTGAACAGTCGTGGCCCGTACTCGCCGTCCTGCTGGCCCACGGTGAGTCGCGGCCGGATGGACCGGACGGTGACCGGCAGTGTCCGGGCCACCTCGTCGCGGACGGCGAGGGTCTCCGGGAAGTGCAGGCCGGTGTCGAGGAAGACCACGTCCACCCCGGGGGCGACCCGGGAGACCAGGTGGGCGAGGACCGCGTCCGCCATCGAACTGGTCACGCAGAACCGGTCGCCGAAGGTCTCCGCGGCCCAGCGGGCGATCTCCGCTGCTGGCGCGCCCTCCAACTCACGGCCGGCGCGTTCGGCCAGCGTACGCAGTTCGGCCGGGCTACGCCGGCCCGTCTCGACCGGCCCGGCGGCGGGCCGGTCCTGGACCGGGGTGGTGCCGACCAGCCCGAGGCCGGCGGCGGAGAGCAGTCCGCTCATCGCTGCACCCCCCGGGAGAGCAGGCCGGTGAACCGGACGGTGAACACCCGGGCGCAGGCGTGGCACTCCCAGGCGCCGGGCCCGGTCTCGTTCGGCCGCAGGTCCTCCTCGCCGCAGTACGGGCAGTACAGGGGTGCGGCTCGGGTCTCACCACTCATCGCGCCACCTCGCTACGCTCGGCGTCGCGACGAGGCTCCGCAGCGCTGCATCGAATGATTCGCTCGCTACGGTCGCTCATCGCAGGTCCTCCTCGTCGGCACGAATCACCCAATTGGCGAAGGTCTCGCCCTCGGTGCGGCCGGCCAGGTAGTGCCGGACCAGCCGCTCGACGTAGTCGGGAAGTTCCTCTGCCGTCGTCTTCAGGCCGCGCAGCTTGCGCCCGAAGCCGGCGGACTGACCGGCGGCCATGCCCAGGCCACCGCCGAGGTGCACCTGGAAGCCCTCTACCTGGCGGCCGTCCGGGCCGGTCACCAGCTGGCCCTTGAGGCCGATGTCGGCCACCTGGGTGCGGGCGCAGGCGTTCGGGCATCCGTTCAGGTGGATGGAGATGTCGGCGTCCTTGAGATCCGCACCGGCGAGCCGTTCCTCGAGCTGGGCCACCAGGTGCTCGCCGCGCGCCTTGGTCTCGACGATGGCCAGCTTGCAGAACTCGATGCCGGTGCAGGCCATGGTGCCGCGCCGCCAGATCGACGGACGGGCTTCCAGGCCGATCCCCCGCAGCGCCGTGACAAGCGACTCCGTCCGCTCCGGCGGCACGTCGAGCACCAGCAGTTTCTGGTACGGGGTGAGCCGCACCCGGCCGCTGCCGTGCGCCTCGACCACGTCCGCGAGCTGGGCCAGTTGGCTGCCGGAGACCCGCCCGACCACCGGGGCGGCACCGACGTAGTGCCGGCCGTCGCGCTGGGTGTGCACGCCGATGTGGTCGATCGGCTTCTCCGGCAGCTCCGGGGCCGGCCCGTCGAGCAGCGTCCGGCCCAGGTATTCCTTCTCCAGCACCTCGCGGAACTTCGCCACGCCCCAGTCGGCGACCAGGAACTTCAACCGGGCCCGATGGCGCAGCCGGCGGTAGCCGTAGTCGCGGAAGATGCCGACCACACCGGCCCAGACGTCCGGCACCTCGGCCAACGGCACCCAGACGCCGAGCCGCTGGGCCAGCATCGGGTTGGTGGAGAGACCGCCGCCGACCCAGAGGTCGAAACCCGGACCGTGCTCGGGGTGGTCGACGCCGAGAAAGGCGATGTCGTTCGCCTCGTACGGGGTGTCCACCAGCCAGGAGATCGACGACTTGAACTTGCGGGGCAGGTTGGAGAACTGCTTGTCACCGACGTACCGGCGGACGATCTCGTCGATCGCCGGCGTGGGGTCGATCAACTCGGTCTCGGCCACCCCGGCCACCGGGCTGCCCAGCACGATGCGCGGGCAGTCGCCGCACGCCTCGGTGGTCTGCAACCCCACCGACTCCAGTCGCCGCCAGATCTCCGGCATGTCCTCGACCCGGATCCAGTGGTACTGGATGTTCTGCCGGTCGGTGATGTCGGCGGTGTCCCGGGCGAACTCCTGGGAGATCTCGGCGATGGTCCGCAGCTGCGCCAGATTGAGCTGGCCGCCGTCGACGCGGACCCGGAGCATGAAGTACTCGTCTTCCAGCTCGTGCGGCTCCAGCACGGCGGTACGCCCACCGTCGATGCCGGCCTTGCGCTGGGTGTAGAGACCCCACCACCGGAACCGGCCCCGCAGATCCTGGGGGTCGATGGAGGCGAAGCCCCGGTGCGCGTAGATGTTCTCGATCCGCTGCCGTACGTTCAGCGGGTCGTCGTCCTTCTTGGTCCGCTCGTTGGGGTTGAGCGGCTCACGGTGTCCGAGCGCCCACTGGCCCTCGCCACGGGCCCGTCGCGGTGCCCGCGCGGGTCGCGCCGGGGGGTTCCCGGGGCGGGCCGGAATCTCGCTGACCGCCATCGCGGCGTCCTCCGTTGTCTACGGTGCCTCGGTTGGGATACCCGCACGCGACGACCGGGCTCCCGGTGAAGCCGTGGACAGCGGTGTCATGACGGCCCGGCGCGCTGCGTGCCCGAGGCAGGATTGGTCGGGCGTCGTCAGTGAGCCGGACAGATGGCGCTGCGCACGCGGCCGTAGTCGACGTGGCGGCGGGCCACGAAGCGACGAACCACGGCGGCAGTCATAAACGTTATGTTTCCACACCTCGACGGGACCGGCCAATAACCGGGTGTGCGATCCCACATCACGGGCGATGACTGCCGCCACCGCAGACCCGTTGCTGTGGCAGGCTCACTATATGGGTGAATTGCCCGGTACGCCGGTTCCTGCCGCCGGAACGGGGGTCCGACTCGGCAACGTACGCCCGCACACCCGGCCGGTGTGGCTGCTGCCGGCGGCGGTCACCCTGGTCGTGTCGCTGGCCGGGCTGGATGCCGCCCAGCCGTGGCGGGACGAGCTGGCGACCTGGAGTGCCGCCACCCGGACACCGGCCGGACTGACCCGGATGGCCGGCACCATCGACGCCGCTTCCATGCCGTACTACCTGCTCATGCACGCCTGGGTGGCGGTGGCAGGCGACTCGGTGGCCGCCCTGCGCCTGCCCTCGGTGCTGGCGATGACGGCGGCGGCCGGACTGACCGCCGGGCTCGGGCAGCGGCTCGGCGGCACCCGCCTGGGCACCCTCGCCGGGCTGCTCTTCGCGCTCCTCCCCGGCACCTCCCGGTACGCCCAGGAAGCCCGACCGTACGCCCTGGCGACAGCGCTCGCCGTGCTGAGCACCCTGCTGCTCGTCGATGCGCTACGCCGACCCGGCTGGGCCCGCTGGGCCGGCTACGCGGCCGCGACCACCGCCCTCGGGCTGACCCACCTGATCGCCCTCACTCTCCTCGCCGCCCACGCCGTGCCGGTGCTCGCCGCCACCAGGCGGAGACGGGGACAACCGCCCCCACCCGAGCCCGGCCATTCGCGGCCGAGCCCGCCTGACCCCGGCCAATCGCGGCCCGGCCCGCCTGACCCCGGCCAGTCGCGGCCGAGCCCGCCTGACCCCGGCCAATCGCGGCCCGGCCCGCCAGAGCCCAGCCAATCGCGGCCCGGCCCATCCGGGCTCGGACGATCACGGCCGGGCCGGTGGTGGCCGCTCGGGTGGTGGCTCGCCGCCCTGGTGCCGGTGGCGCTGGCGGTGACGCCGCTGGCGCTGACGGCCGCCGGCCAACGGGCCCGGCAACTGGACTGGGTGGACGCCGCCCGCCCCGCTGACCTGGCGGCGCTGCCCGGCGGGGTGGCGCAGAGCGGCGTGGTCGGTGGCCTGCTGCTCGGGCTCGCCGCGCTCGGCCTGGTCCAGGGCGGTCGGCGGCTGGTGCTGCCGGCGAGCTGCGTCCTGATTCCGGTGGCGCTGCTCTTCCTCGCCGGTCTGGTCGTACCGCTCTGGGTTCCTCGCTACCTGGTCTTCGTGGTGCCCTTCGCCTGCCTGCTGGCCGGCGGGGCGTTGGCCTCGGCCCGGTTACCGGGCGCCCTGGCCGTGGTCGCCCTGACCGGGCTGCTCGGCCTGCCCGACCAGGTCGCCCTGCGTCGCACTCACGAGTGGCCCCGGAGCGCGACTGTGGATTACCGGAGCGCGGCCGAGATCGTCGCGGCGGGCCAGCGGGCCGGCGACGCGGTGGTCTACTCGCCCCGGGACAGTTGGCTCTTCCTCGACCTCGGTCTCCGCTATCACCTGCGCGAACGCACGCCCCGAGACGTGCTGCTCACCGAGGACCAGACCCGCCGGGGCGACTTCTGGGCCACCGAGTGCGACCGGCCGGCCGAGTGCCTGGCCGGCGTCGAGCGGATCTGGCTGTTGACCGCCGGCCGCCACAGCGACCCGCTGGCCGCCGTACCCGGCCCCAAGGGCGACGCCCTCCGCACCCGCTACCACGTCACCCAGACCTGGCCCCACCCCACCCTCACCCCTGTCTCTTATA
>NZ_POTX01000185.1 GCF_003236305.1 Micromonospora endophytica
GGAAGTCGTGCCAGCGGGGGTAGGCGGGGGCCAGGGAGGCGGCGTCCCGCCAGTGCAGTTTGCCCCAGTGTGGGCGGCCGCCCAACTCGGTCGCCACCTCCTCGAAGGCGCGGAAGTACGGCTCGTACGGCATGCCGATGTACTGGTGCAGGGCGACGTACGCCGAGTCGCGCCCGTACGAGTGGGACAGCCAGATCTGGTCGGCGGCGGTGAACCGCACCTCGACCGGGAAGAGGACCTTGAACGGCAGCCGGTCGATGATCCGGCGCAGTGCGTCGAGCGCCTCGGGCAGGGTGTCGCGCGGTAGCGCGTACTCCATCTCCAGGAAACGGACCCGGCGCGGGCTGCAGAAGACCGCGTCGGAGCGGCCGGTGTAGACGCGTTCGCTGAGTGCCCGCGCGGAGACGGCGCTGATCCGCGGCGCCAGGGCCGGCACGGCGCGGCCGAGTCGGCAGGCTCCGGCGAAGACGGTGTTGGCCAGGAAGTCGTCGTCCAGCCAGCTGCGCCAGCGGGGCAGTGGAGCGTCGTCGGCAGCCACCCGGTCGTTGCTCTTGAGCTGCACCCGGTCGGTGTACGGGAACCAGAAGAATTCGACGTGGTCGTGGGCGGCGACCAGGTCGGGCAGGTCGGCCAGCACGGTGTCCAGCGCGGCGGGGCGTTCGTGGGCCCGGAGCACGAAGGCGTCCACACAGCGCAGGGTGACGTCGACCAGGATGCCGAGCGCGCCGAGGGAGACCCGGGCCGCGTCGAACACGTCCGGATGTTCTACTGTGGAGCAGCGGAGCACCTCTCCGGTGCCGGTGACCAGGGTCAGCGCCTCGACGAACGTGGCAAGGCCACCGTGGGCCGCGCCGGTGCCGTGGGTGCCGGTGGAGATCGCGCCGGCCACGGTCTGGGCGTCGATGTCGCCGAGGTTGGGCAACGCCAGGTGGTGACTGGCAAGTAGGACATTGAGCTGCCGCAGGGTCATTCCGGACGGTACGGTGACCAGGCGTCTATCGACGTCCACCTGTGCGTCGATGGCGAGTCTGGTGAGGTCCATCCGCCGCCCGTCGCTGACCGCGACGGGGGTGAAGGAGTGGCCGCTGCCGACCGGGCGGATCCGCTCGCCGGCCTCCGCGGCCGACCGGACCTCTGCCACCACCTCGGCGACGGAGGAGGGTCGCAGCACAGCTGTCGCGACAGCGTGTTGGTTGCCGGCCCAGTTGGACCAGGCGGTGGCATCGGCGGGCGCGGTTCCAGCCATCGGTACTCCTCGAAATATTATGAACTAATTTCATACCAGGAACGTTGTCCCTGGTAAACGCCGCGATAGAGCACCGCAATAGAGGTCCGCTCGTTGTACCGGTAGTCACGCAGTAGTGACTAGGAGATATGTTCATCCGTCGAGAAGGGGGTGGCGAGTGTCCACTTCAGCCGCCACGACCGGGCCACTGCGTCGGGTGCCAGTGCAAGGTCGTAGTGTCGCGCGGGTCCAGCGGATGCTGGACGCCTGCGCCGAACTCGTCGACGAGGTGGGGTACGAGGGGCTGACCACCACCCTGCTCGCCGAGCGGGCCGAGGTGGCGATCGGGTCGGTCTACCAGTTCTTTCCGGACAAGCGGGCGATCGTGCAGGCGCTGACCCTGCGCACGATGGAGTCCTACCTCCAGCGGCTCGACGAGCGCTTCTCTTCGGACGATCTGACCCACTGGTGGGACGGGGTCGACGCGGGCATCGACGAGTACATCACGATGCATCGCACCGTTCCCGGATTCCGTACCCTGCACTTCGGTGACGTGGTCGACCTGCATCTGCTCGATGAGCAGCGGGACAACAACGGCGTCATCGCCGACCAGTTGGCCCGGGTGCTCAGCGAGCGGTTCGGCCTGTCCGATGTTCCTGACCTGCGCTTCCACCTGGAGATCGCGGTGGAGGTGGCCGACGCGCTGATCAAGCTCGCGTTCCGCCGCACGTCGGAGGGGAACGAGCGGGTGTTGGTCGAGGCCAAGGCGTTGATCCGCGACTACCTGCACCGTCAGGTGGATGCCCGGGGCGAGGTCGGCAAGCGGCCGGTCGGGCAGCCTGCCAAGCCGGCCGACGACCAGATCGTCGACTCCGCGGAGGCGGGGGCCAGGTCCGCCTGAGCCGCGCCGGGGGCGGCCGGAGTCGGTTCTCCCGCTGTTCAGAGGAAGGCCCGGCCCTCGCCCCGGTAGGTCGGCACGGTGGCCACCACCTCCTCGCCCTCCACCAGGTGCAGTTCGTTGACGTGTTCGCACAGCTCCCCCGACTTGGCGTGGCGGAACCAGACGCGGTCGCCGATGTTCAGGGTGGAGACCGCCGCACCGCGCAGCGGGGTCTGCACCTCGCCGGCTCCTTCGGCGCCGATCAGGTCCAGCCCGGCCGGCAACCATGGCCGCGGCAACCGGCTGCCGGCGGCCGGACCGGAGGCGATCCATCCGCCGCCGAGCACGGTGGCCAGCCCGGGTGCCGGTCGGCGTACCACCGGGCAGGCGAAGAACGCCGCCGGGGTCGGGCGCCAGCTGCGGTAGCCGTCGAACAGCGTCGGCCCGTACAGGCCCGATCCCGCGGTGACCTCGGTGACCGCGGGATCGGCGCTGGTCACGGCCACGCTGCCGGTGCCGCCGCCGTTGACGAACTCCAGCTCGGCGTGCTCGCGTACGGCGGCCACCGCCGCACCTCGGCGGGCCCGCAGCTCACGGTACGAGCCGCGTTGGGCCAGCCTGATCGCGGCGCCGAGCATCGCCCGCCCGGGCGGCGCGTCGCCCAGGCCGGCGATCTGTGCCTCGTACGACATCAGCCCGACCAGCCGGAATCCCGGCCGGGCGGCGACGGTGGCGGCCAACCGGCCGGCTGCTCGGGCGGTGTGCACCGGTGACCGGCGTACCCCGACGTGCACCCGTCCGCTCAACAGTCGCCAGGACGCGTCCAGGTCGAGGCAGACCCGCAGCTCGCCGCGCTGCTCGGGTGGGCAGACCGCGTCACAGAGGTCGAGCTGCTCGGGGTCGTCGATCATCAGGGTGATGCCCGTGGCGAGGGCCGGGTCGGTCGCCAGAGTGGCCAGCGCCTGCCGGTCGACGGTGGGGTACGCCACCACCACGTCGCTGGTGACGCCGGTGCGTACCAGCCAGATCGCCTCGGCCAGGGTGAACGCCAGCACCCCGTGCCAGCCGGGCCGGGCCAGGGCGCGGGTGATCAGCTCCCGGCTGCGGATCGACTTGCTGGCGACGCGTAACGGTTTGCCGGCGGCTCGGGCGACGAGCGCGGCGGCGTTCGTGTCGAAGGCGGTGAGGTCGACCACCGCGTACGGCGGATCGAGATGCGCGGTTGCCCGGTCCAGCCGGTGGCGCAGGTTCTCGCTGTCGGTGGCCACGTCTGCACGCTAACTGTGAAACGGTGAATGCGAAATACCCTCGCATCTGTCGGCCGATGCGCGCTGGCATCGGCGGCCTAGGCTGCGACGAGCAGGAGATGCATGACGGGTTGACAGCCCCGTCAGGGCTAGAGTGTTCCACCGGGGGTGCCCAGCGATGGGCCGGCACGTGGAGGTACGGCCATCGAAAGCCAGTTCAACGGCGAGTCGTCCGGCGTGTCGCCGTCCGCCGACCAACCCGCCGGCACAGCTGACCAGTCCGCCGGCACCGCGGGTCGCCCCGGCACGCCGCGGTCGACGGAAGCCGCAGGCCGCCCCGGCGGCACGGCCGGTAGCCCGACCACCGCTCAGGCCGACCTCTCCGGTTACCCGGCGATCCGCTCGGTGCTGCGGATCCGGCCGTTCCGCCGGCTCTGGATCGTGCTCGGCGCGGCCTCCTTCGGCGACTGGCTCGGCCTGCTCGCCACGAGCGTCTTCGCCGCCGCCCAGGTGGAGGGCAGCACGGCCAAGGGCGCGGCCTTCGGAGGCGTGATCGCCATCCGGCTGCTGCCCGCCCTGCTGCTCGGCCCGGTCGCCGGAGTGCTCGCCGACCGGTTCGACAGGCGCTGGACGATGGTCATCTGCGACCTGCTGCGGTTCGTGCTGTTCGCCTCCATCCCGCTGTACGCGCTCACCGGTGCCAGCGGCGCCCGGGTGGTCAGCTGGGCGGCCATCGCCACCTTCCTGATCGAGACGGTCACCCTGCTCTGGATCCCGGCCAAGGAAGCGGCGGTACCCAACCTCATCCCCCGGGCCCGGCTGGAGACGGCGAACCAGCTCACCCTGATCACCACGTACGGCCTGACCCCGATCGCCGCCGCGATCCTGCTCGCCTCGGGCGACGGCATCGTCCGGGGTGCCACCGGCGGCGAGATGCCCGCCTGGGCCGAGCCGGCCCAGCTCGCGCTCTGGTTCAACGCCTTCTCCCGGCTCGCCATCGCCCTGGTGGTGGCGTTCGGCATCAAGGAGATCAGCCAGGGGCAGACCGCCGAGGGGGAGCGCACCGAGCAGAGCATGCTGCGCCAGTTCGCCGAGGGCTGGCGGTTCATCGCACAGACCCCGCTGGTGCGCGGCCTGGTCCTGGGCATCCTGGGCGCCTTCGCCGGCGGCGGCATCGTGATCGGCACCGCCCGGTTCTTCGCCAACTCGCTCGGCGCCGGTGACGCCGCGTTCTATCTGCTCTTCGGCGCGATCTTCCTGGGCCTGGCGATCGGCATCGGGCTCGGCCCGATGATCGTCCGGGACATGTCCCGGCGTCGCTGGTTCGGCATGAGCATCGTGCTGGCCAGCGCCTCGGTGATGACCCTCGCCTTCGCCTTCCACCTGTCCATGGCGCTTGTCGGCGCGATCCTGGTGGGTGCCGGCGCCGGCATGGCCTTCCTCTCCGGCACCACCCTGCTCGGCGGCGAGGTCGCCGACGAGGTACGCGGCCGGGTCTTCGCCGTGGTGCAGATCGGCACCCGGCTGGTGCTGATCCTGGCGATCGCGCTGGGCAGCCTGCTCGCCGGGGTCGGCGGCTCCCGGACCCTGGAGATCGCCGACCTGGGCATCTCGATCTCCGCCACCCGTCTGCTGCTGCTCGCCGCCGGTGCGGCCGGGATCTTCGCGGGCATCAGCGCGTTCGGCCAGATGGACGACAAGAAGGGCGTCCCGGTCCTGGCCGACCTCTGGGGCTCGATCCGGGGCCGCCCGCTGATGCCGGCCGAGCCGTTCGTCTCCGCCGGGCTCTTCGTGGTCTTCGAGGGCGGCGAGGGCGCCGGCAAGTCGACCCAGCTCGCCACGCTCGCCGAGCGGATGCGGGACGAGGGCCGGGACGTGGTGGTGACCCGGGAGCCGGGTGCCACCGGCATCGGCGAACGGATCCGCTCGCTGGTGCTCGACACCGCCGTCGACGAGGCACCCTCGCCCCGCGCCGAGGCGCTGCTCTACGCCGCCGACCGGGCCCACCACGTGGCAACGGTGGTCCGGCCCGCCCTGGTCCGTGGTGCCGTCGTGGTCAGCGACAGGTACGTCGACTCGTCCCTGGCCTACCAGGGTGCCGGCCGTACGCTGCCGGTCGAGGAGGTCTCCTGGCTCTCCTCCTGGGCCACCGGTGGGCTCAAGCCCGACCTGGTGGTGCTCCTGGACATCGACCCACAGGCCGGGCTGTCCCGGGCCGCCGCCCGCAGCCAGGCCGCCGACCGGCTGGAAGCCGAGTCGCTCGCCTTCCACGAGCGGGTCCGGTACGCCTTCCTCGACCTGGCCGCCGCCGACCCCAAGCGTTACCTGGTGCTCGACGCCGCCCGCCCGGCGGAGGAGATCGCCGAGCAGGTCGCCCGCCGGGTGGCGGAGCTGCTCGACGCCACAGGTGGGATCGACCACCCGGGGCCGGCGAACGGCCCGGACACCTCGGTGCAGCCTCGGTTATCCCCATCGGAGCTGGTGACGACGGAGCGGACTTGACGACCGGGCTGAGCTGACGGGCGGAGTGGAGCTGATGACGGACGCCTTCGCCGACCTGGTGGGGCAGGACGAGGCGGTGCGTACGCTGCGCCGGGCCGCCGCGTCTGCCGCCGCCCTGCTGCGCGCCGCCGGCCACCTCGACGAGCCCGACCCGGCAGCCGACCCGGAACCGGATCCGGACGCTGCCGCCGGGGCGGATCCGGGGGCGGGGATGACCCACGCCTGGATCTTCACCGGCCCGCCCGGTTCCGGCCGCTCGGTCGCGGCGCGGGCCTTCGCCGCCGCGTTGCAGTGTGCACACGGCACCGGCTGCGGACACTGCCCCGGCTGCCACACCACCATCGCCGGCACCCACGCTGACGTGCGGCTGGTGGTGCCCGAGGGGCTCTCCATCGGGGTCAACGAGATGCGGGCGCTGGTGCTCCGCGCGGCCAGCACCCCGTCCGGCGGGCGCTGGCAGATCGTGATCATCGAGGATGCCGACCGGCTCACCGAGGCGGCCGGAAACGCGCTGCTCAAGGCGGTGGAAGAGCCGCCACCACGGACCGTCTTCCTGCTCTGCGCCCCGTCCACCCACCCGGACGACATCTCGGTGACCATCCGGTCGCGCTGTCGAGTCGTACCGCTGCGGCAGCCGCCGCCCGACGCGGTGGCCGAGGTGCTGGTCCGGCGCGACGGCATCGCGCCCGACGTGGCGCGGTGGGCGGCGGCGGCCACCCAGGGCCACGTGGGACGGGCCCGGCGGCTGGCCGGCGACCCGCAGGCTCGGGCCCGGCGGGAGGCGGTGCTCGCGGTGCCGCGCCGGCTGACGAGCGTCGGCGCCGCCTTCGACGCGGCGTCCGCCCTGATCGAGGCGGCCGAGGCGGAGGCCGAGGCGTCGGTGGTGGAGGTCGATGCGGCGGAACGGTCGGCGCTGGAGACCGCGCTCGGTGCGGGTGGCACCGGCCGGGGCGCGGCCGGAGCCGCCCGGGGTGCCGCCGGCCAGTTGAAGGACCTGGAACGACGTCAGAAGTCGCGGGCCACCCGGGCCCAGCGGGACGCGCTCGACCGGGCCCTGGTCGACCTGGCCGCGTTCTACCGCGACGCGTTGACCATGGCCATGGGTGCGCCGGTGGCGCCGGTGCACACCGACACCGCCGAACTGGCCGGCGCGGGTGCCCGCTCCTGGCAGGCGGAGGGGGCGTTGCGGCGGCTGGAGGCGGTGCTCGCCTGCCGGACCGCGATCGAGACGAATGTCAAGCCCCGGATCGCCGTGGAGGCGATGATGCTCGCCCTCTGGAAGGGCTGACCCGGTACCGCCGTTACTGTTCGGACCGTTATCCACAGGCATCGACAGGCGCAATTCGCGTGCGGTACGGTCCGGTGTGCCGTGGTGACGGTGGCGGCACGGAAAGTGAGCACAGCTGGGGGAGGTCCGCCGATGCCACGGGGTGAGATCGACGAGGCGTGGATCGAGGAGGCGGTCCGGCGCTACCGCCGGATCGAGTCTCTCCAGGCCGAGTTCGACCGGGCCGTGGCGACGGTCGAGGTCACCGTCCGATCACCGGACGGCCTGGTCGAGGTGGTGGTGACCGCCGACGGCCGGATCACCGACGTGCGGTTCCTCGGCCCGCTGCACAACCGGGCACCACGCGACGTGGCCGGTTCGGTGCGGGCCGCGGTGGCCGCCGCCGCCGATGCCGCGCAGTGGGCCAGGGAGAAACTGCACAACGAGACCTTCACCGCCTACCGACCATTGACGGGGGCGTGACATGGACAGCCTCCGGGACCTGGCCGCCCGGCTCGACGAGGCGAGCGCCACCCTGAGCGCGCTTTCCCGCGCGCTCGCCGCCACCGATCCGGCGCAGGCGGCGTTCGGCACCGACGCTCCCGGGCGGCCGGGTGAGATCGGGCGGGCGCTGCACCGGCAGTGGATGGCCGCGACCGGCGACCGGGCCCGCGAGGCGCACGCCGCCGCCACCGGACTGGCCGCCACTGCCGACGCGCTGCGCCAGGCCGCCAACCGGTACGCCGACACCGACTCCGTCGCCGCCCGCCGCGCGGTCGGGGAGGGATGATGGACGCCCTGGACCGCCTCGCCGAGCCCGGGCTCGACCTGCTGCGCCGGGTCGACACCCTGCTCGCCGGGGGCGCGCCCGAGGGGCACCGGGTCTGGCCACTGCTGCGCCGGATGCAGGTGCTGCCCGGCGACGCCCTGCACAGCTTCCTCGACCTGCGTCCGGCACCGCTGGCTGGTGCCGGGCACGCGGTGCGCCGACACGTCCACGGGTACGACCACGCCTGTGCCGCACTCACCGATCCGCTGCTCTGGTCCGGGTCGGCCGCCGCCGCGTACGGCCAGTCCCGGGCGATGCTGTTGCGGCACCTCGACGAGGGGCCGGAGAGCCTGGTCGGGCGGCTGGAGGCGACCGCCGGTTACGCCGACGCGCTCGCCGACTGGGTGGAGGGCAGCCGGCTCGCCGTGGCCCGGGCCCTGGCCGACGTTATCGGGTCGGCCGAGGCGGTGGCGGTGGTCGCGACCACCTCGCTGAGCCGGGTGCCGTCACACTCCGGGCCGTCGTCACCGGGCAGCGCCGCTGCCGCCGAGATCGCGGCCCGGGTGCTGGCCGTGCTCTGCGTGGCGTACGACGGCGCGGAGACCCTGCTGCGGCAGTGGGGACCGAGTCTGGCTGAATCCCCCTGGCGTCCGGAGCACAATCGACTCCGACCGGACAGCGGCGGCCCCCCGCCCGGCAGCCGGACCACCCGCATCGGCTGGTGATCCGGGTGCGGCCGGTGTGGCCTGGTCGACAGCCGTGGATGGTTGCCCGGGTTGGTCGGGCGACCGCGCGAGCGGCGGGACTGCCGCGCGACGTCGTAGGGTGAAGGCATGGGCATGCTCTGTGCGGTCAGCTTCCAGCGGTACGGGCGCCTCTACTACCTCGACCCGGGCGAGCTGCGTCCGCAGGTGGGCGACAAGGTGCTGGTCCCCACCGACGACGGTCCCGAGGTGGCGGAGTGTGTCTGGGCCGCGCAGTGGGTGACTGAGGAAACCGACGGATTTCCCCGGCTGGCCGGGCTGGCGCAGGACGAGGACCTGCGTCGGGACGAGGCCCTACGGCGACGCAAGGCCGAGGCGAAGATCGCGGCCAAGCGGCTCATCCGCGAGCACGGACTGCCGATGCGGGTGGTGGCTGTCGATCACGTGCTCGGCGGAGGCGAGGGCGGCGAGCGCAGCACCATCTATTTCACCGCCCCGCACCGGGTGGATTTCCGCTCCCTGGTCCGCGATCTCGGCGCGACCCTGCACTGCCGGGTGGAGCTGCGGCAACTCTCGGCCCGGGACTCGGCCCGGGTGCAGGGCGGCATCG
This sequence comes from Micromonospora endophytica, assembly GCF_003236305.1. Classification (GTDB taxonomy): domain Bacteria; phylum Actinomycetota; class Actinomycetes; order Mycobacteriales; family Micromonosporaceae; genus Micromonospora; species Micromonospora endophytica. The sequence goes on from NZ_POTX01000185.1 coordinate 9,205, forward strand.
GCTCCTGCGGGCGTGACCTCTGCTGCGCCACCTTCCTCAACGACTTCGAACCGGTCACCATCCGGATGGCCAAGGACCAGGATCTGCCGCTCAACCCGCTGCGCATCTCCGGTGCCTGCGGCCGGCTGATGTGCTGCCTCAAATACGAGCACCCGCTGTACCAAAAGTTCCAGGAGTCCGCCCCGGCGATCGGTGCCCGCGTCAGCACGCCGGAAGGGGAGGGCCGCGTGGTCGGCCACAGCGTCCCAAGGGACACGGTCACCGTCCGCATGGACGCCGACGGCTCCCGCTCCATGTGTTCCCGCGCCGACGTCTGCGGCTCCCGCCGCGCCTACGAAGGCCGCGACTGACGTCGGCTCCCGGCGTTGCCGGGGTGCCTCGCGGCGTTGCTGGGGCGGCTCGCGGCGTTGCTGGGGTGCCTCGCGGCGCTGCCGGGTGCCTCGCGGCGTTGCTGGGGCGGCTTGCGGCCTGCTGGTGCCCGCTGCTGGTCAGTGGCGGGCTCTCGCCCAGTCCAGGAACCGGCTCCTCAGATCCGCCGCGGGATCGAGCTGGGCGAGTTGACCCCGGGCCTCCTCCAGCAGCGAAGCCAGGTAGATCAGCAGGCCCTTCCGGTCGGCGCGGTACCTGCTCAGCAGCGCCAACTTCGCCGGCTGGCAAGGCCAGTCCGCACCGCAGTTGCGGCACCGCCAGAGCGGGCGCATCGCCTCGTGCGGCAGGAACCGGGCCATCACCGGACCCCGTTCCCTCGCCGCCGCGCCGCGTACGGGACATGCGGGACGTCGACCGGCTTGACCCCCTCCGGCATCACGAAAAGCTGTCGCTTGTCGACCGCGTCGCCATGCTGATCGAGCTGGTAGCAGTCGATCCACGTCCAGCCGTGATAGGTGGGCCGATCCAGCTCCCGCACCACCCGGACCACGATCGGAGTACGCCCGAACTGCGGCGAGGCGGCCCGATCCAGTAGGTAGACGCCGGGCGCAATCCGGGGCGTACCGTCGCTTCGGGGCGGCAGTGGCCTGGCGACGATCCGCGGTCGCCAGCGGGAGGCCGGGACCCCATTTGTTGGCCGCTGCGTCATCCGCTCCTCCTTTCTCGCTGGACGGGGCCGCCCCGACGGGGGAAGTGGGGCGGCCCCAGCAAGCACACCTACCGGGCCTCCAGCCGCTTCCTGGACCCACCAAGCGCACCGCTATGCAAGACACATTGCCCTGGGTGATCGGACCAGTACACGACGTTCATTTACTCTCAAGAGGCGTTCGGAACGTTCGCTCGGGAGGTGGGGATGAATCATGCACTTAGGGCGGCCATGGTGGAGGCTGGTGAGACAGCCGAAAGCCTGGCAGCTCAGGTGGGAGTGGATCCGAAAACGGCGGCGCGATGGGTGACGCCGGGACGCGTGCCGCGCCCTCGCCGACGCACGCAACTCGCCACGATCCTAGGGCGGGACATTGAGGAACTGTGGCCGGACGTTCTGAAACGTAGCGAGCCCGAATGGCTGCGAGCCTGGGTCGACTGGGAGCGCGAGGCTGTCGCCCTCTGCTGGTTCGAGCACTGCTGGGTGCCGGGCCTGCTCCAGACTGAGGCATACGCGCGGGCTACCCTCGCCGACGAGGCGCTGACGTCGGCCGAGGTGAACGACATCGTGGCGTCCCGCATGAGCCGCCAAGCCATCCTTCGACGAGAACGTCCGCCCTTGCTGATCGCGGTCATCCACGAGCAGGTGCTGCACCAGTCCGCCTACGGTGACCGCGAGCTGATGCGCGAGCAGTGCGAGCGCCTGGCCACCTGCGCCGAGCTGCCGAGCGTCAAGGTGCTCATCGTCCCGCGCGATCTCGGCATGTACCCCGGCCTCGGTGGCGGATTCATCATCGCCGAGCTGCCCGACGGCGAGGCTGTCGCACATGTGGACAGTCAAGGGCCAGCGCAGATCGTTAAAGATGCTGCATCCATTGCTACCCTCAACGGCAGGTGGGAGCGCATCAGGAGCGAAACCTTACCTCGTCCCCAATCACTGGACCTGATCAGGAAAGCGGCGGGATCATGGACATGACTGGTGCGCAGTGGCGCAAGAGCACGAAGAGTGGCAACAATGGCGGCTCGTGTGTGGAGGTGGCTGACAACCTCCCGGGTGTCGTCCTGGTCCGGGACACCAAGGACCGCGATGGTGGCACGTTGACCTTCGGGCCGGCGGCCTGGCGGGGCTTCGTCGGTCTGGCAAAGCAGATCGGTCCCGTAGGCTGACCCTCTCGCGCCGCCCACCGGATCGCCCGGCCAGCAGCGCATCCCTGAACAAGCGTGATTTCACCGTGAAATCACCGCTCGGGCGACCATCGTCCCCCGCAGGTCAGCTGCGGGGGTGCACCACGAATGCCGGGAGCCGTTCGCTTCCGGGTCTAGCCGATGAGCATTCCTCGTCGGCGCCTGCGCCGCTACGCCGATCCGTGGTCAGGCATCACTGGGTCCGGGGATCCAACCGACCTGCTGTGCCCATGCGTCGGCGTGTCGGATGATCTGCCACACGAAGGGGTCCTTTGCCTCGACGTATGCCTGCCGATCATGGCGGAATCGATGCGCGCATCGGCGCTTCATCGCGGCGTACGCGGCGGCCTCGTCGGGGTGGGACCGCAGATAGTCCCGGAACAGCAGCGGAATCTGCTGAGAGAAACTCCCGAGCTGCCGCACGTGGATATGTGTCCGCCGCTGGCCCGGCGGCTCCCGGAAATAGCGCTTCGTCCGCTCGGGGTTGCTGGTGCGGTAGACGTAACCCAGTCCTGCAAGCGGTCCTCGGAACCCGTCGACCGGTTCCAGCGCCAGCACCGAAATCTGGATGTCGAGGACGGGTTTGGCAGCCAGGCCAGGTACTGAGGTGGAACCGATGTGGTCGATTCGAACTGCCACGTCGCCGAGGGCTCGGCGCAGTGTGACGCCCAGATCGGCGAAGGCCACGCCCCAAGCAGGCTGGTAGTCGACGATATCCACCGGGCTTGACATCCCGTCATCATGTCATCGGCACGTCGGCGCCTTCGACGTTCCTGCCGGCCCTCCCCGGTCACCTGCTCGCCATTGGGCGCGCCGCTCACGAAGCCGATCTAGTTGCGAAAGTGCCCCTATAGGGGCCGAATTCGTCCAAGATCTATTGCCGCAGTGCAGTCGGAGCGCGATCATGCAGTTTCTGTCGCCCCAAAAGGTGCATAAAGGGGCATTCTGGCGACCGAAAGTGCAAGATCGCGGGGGCGGGGGC
>NZ_POTX01000186.1 GCF_003236305.1 Micromonospora endophytica
GGGTGGTCAGGTGGGGGGCCAGCGGGCCGGGATCTCCAATGGCGGGTCGCCCTCGCCGGCCCAGAAGATGGTGCCGGTCGCGTCGACCACCACCACCCGGGGGGTACGGGCCAAGCCCCAGGTGATCGCCTCGGCTGAGTCGTTCCAGCTGGGCCCCTCCTCCAGGACCCCGGTCTCGGCGGCCGCGTCGTCGCCGGACGAGCGCTCCCAGTAGGCCGTCCAGACCTGCTGTCCGGCGGAGAGGTCGGGGTGCACGAAGACGGTGCCCCGCCCGCGCCAGGCGGCCAGCCGGTCGGGCACCACCGGCACCGGTCGTTCGCCGGTGACCGCTTCGAGGTCGGCCACGTCGAAGGCGTGCGGCAGCAGCTCAGCCATCCGCAACGGGCCACCCTTGGCCTCGATCAGGCACTCCGGCCCGCCCTGTTCCCAGAGCAGTTGCCGGCAGCGCCCGCACGGCATCAGCGGCTCACCGGTGGCGTCGACGCAGGACAGCGCCACGATCCGGCCGCCGCCGGTGGCGTGCAGCGAGGAGACCACCCCGCACTCGGCGCAGAGCACCACGCCGTACGCGGCATTCTCGACGTTGCAGCCGACCACGACCCGTCCGTCGTCGACGAGCGCCGCCGCCCCCACCGGGAATTTCGAGTACGGCACGTACGCGTGCCGCATCACCTCGGTGGCGGCGGCCCGCAGCCGCTCCCAGTCGATCTCCATCGTGCTCCCTTGGATCAGCCCTTGATGTACGGCTTCCCGTCGGCGGCCGGTGCCCGGACCCGCCCGACCAGCCCGGCCACCGCCAGGATCGTCGCCAGGTACGGCAGCATGGCCAGGAACTGCCCGGGAATGATGCTGTTGATCGCGCCCAGGTAGGTGGCCAGCTGGTCGGCGAAGCCGAAGAAGAGTGCGGCGAGCAGTGCCCCGGTCGGGCTCCACCGACCGAAGATCAGGGCGGCCAACGCGATGAAGCCCTTACCCCCGATCATGTTCTTGGTGAACGAGAAGAGCGCCAGCGTGTACGACGCACCGCCGATGCCGGCCACCGCGCCCGCCATGATCACGTTGCGGTAGCGCAGCCCGAGCACCTTCACGCCGAGGGTGTCCGCGGCCGTCGGGTGCTCGCCGACCGAGCGGGTCCGCAGGCCCCAGCGGGTACGGAACAACGCGATGTGGATCACGAGCACCAGCAGCAGGGCGAGATAGAGGAAGATGTTGCCCCGAAACAGCGCCGGCCCCAGCACCGGGATGTCCGACAGCAGCGGGATCTCCCAGTTGCTGAACCGGGGCGCGCTGTTGTAGCGCGTCGGGTCGGTCTGCATCAGCCGCTCGTAGAGGAAGCCGGTGATGCCGAGCGCCAGCAGGTTCAGCACGATGCCCATGACCACCTGGTCGACCAGGTAGCGGATGGAGAAGACGGCAAGCAGCAGCGAGATGAACGAGCCGCCGATCGCGGCGGCGAGCAGACCCACCCAGACGCTGCCGGAGATGCTGCCGAAGAGCGCGCCGCTGAACGCGCCCATCAGCAGCTGCCCCTCGATTGCCACGTTCACCACGCCGGAGCGTTCGCAGAGCACGCCGGCCAGCGATCCGAAGATCAGCGGCAGGGCGAGCAGGAAGGTGCCCCGCACGATGTTGACCAGCGGCATGAAGTTCTGCCCGGCCGGTGCGGCGGAGACCTGCCAGCAGAGGAAGGAGAGCACGAACGCGACAAGGCCCACGGCGAGCAGCGGCATGAACCAGCGCTTCGGCAGCCGGGCGAGCATCGCGCCACCTGCGGCTAGGGTGATCAGTCCGAAGACGATCGCGCCGACCGTGCCGTTGACCTCCAGCGCGGCCCCGGCGGCGTCCTCACTGAGCGTGAAGCGGGCCTGCTCGCCGGTGGCGAGCGCGCCGAACAGCACGGTGGCCAGCAGGCCGAGGGCCAGCAGCACCACACCGACCTTGCGGGTACGGGTCCAGAAGCCCTCGTCGACGGGGGCGACCGCGACGTCGGGAACAGCCGTGGTGGACATGCCTCACCAGCCCTTCGCGAGGCTCGTCTGCAACCGGGCGGCCCGCGCGGCCCGGAGCTGGAAGATCGCCTTGACCAGGGCCGGCGCGGCGATGAAGATGACGATCAGCGCCTGGAGCACGGTGACCAGCTCCAGCGAGATGCCCGAGTACGACTGCATCCGGTTGCCGCCGGCCTGCAACGCGCCGAACAGCAGCGCGGCCAGCGCCACCCCCCAGGGCTTCACCCGGCCGAGCAGCGCGACCAGGATGCCGTCGAAGCCGATCTGGGCGATCACCAGCGGGGTCAGCGCCGCGGCGGTGGTGCCGAGCACCATCTGCGAGCCGCCGAGCCCGGCCAGCGCCCCGGCGAAGACCATGATCAGGACGTACGTCCGAGTGACGCTCATGCCCGCGGTCCGGGCGGCGTCGGGGTTGGCCCCCACCGCCCGCAGCTCGAAGCCGAGGGTGGACCGGTTGAGCAGCCAGGCCACCGCCCAGGTGGCCAGCACGGCCAGGATGATGCCGACGTGCGCCCGCAGCCCGTCGCCGAACAGGCGGGGCAGTTGGGCGGAGGCGTCCACGGACCGGCTGATGGCGTCGGTCCGGTTCGGGTCCTGCACCCCGTTCTGCACGATCAGCCAGGTCAGGAAGTAGACCGAGATGTAGTTGAGCATGATCGTGTTGATCACTTCGTGCGCGCCGGTGCGGGCCTTGAGGATGCCGGGGATGAATCCCCAGACGGCCCCGCCGAGCGCCCCGGCCAGGACCGCGACCAGCAGGTGCAGGCCGGGTGGCAGCGGCAGCAGGAAACCGGCCAGGGCGGCCAGGATGACACCCATGGTGGCCTGCCCCTGGGCACCGATGTTGAACAGGCCGCCCCGGAAGGCCAGCGCCACCGACAGCCCGGTGAAGACAAGCGGCGCGGTGTAGGTGAGCGTCTCCGAGATCGGGCTGAGCGCGGCGTTGAGGGTGGTCGCGCCCGGGTCGAAGACCGAGCCCTTGAACAGGTTCGCGTACGCCTCGCTGACAAGCGTCCAGCTGCCGTTTATCGCGTCGGAGGGGCGGGCGGTGATGTAGGCGTAGGTGGCCAGCACGTCCGGGTCGGAGACGATCATCAGGACAGCGCCGACGATCATGGCGAGGACCAGTGACAGCAGGGTCACCGTGAACGTGTTGGCGGCCCAGAGGTTCTCCAGGAAGAGCCGCCCCAGCGTGGGACGCGGCTCCTGGGCGGCGCTGGGCGTGGTGGCCGCCTCGGCGCGTTCGGTGTTGCCGATCGCGGTCTCGGTGGCCTGCTCCTCGCTCGCCGGTGCCTTGTCCGGGGAGCCGGTTCCGGCGGGGCCGGCGGCGGAGGAGTCCGGCTCTGGATTCGGGTTGGTCATGCCTTCTCGTCCTCGCTGCCTGGCCCGTCGGGGGTGATGCCCGCCATCAGCAGGCCGATCTCCTCGCGTGGGGTGTCCGGGCCGACGATGCCGATGATCCGGCCCCGGTACATCACCGCGATCCGGTCGGCCAGCCCGATCACCTCGTCGAGTTCGCTGGAGACCACCAGCACGGCGGTGCCGATGTCGCGCTCGCGGATGACCTGGCTGTGGATGAACTCGATCGAACCGACGTCCACCCCCCGGGTGGGCTGTGCGGCGATGAAGAGCTTCAGTGGCCGGGACAGCTCCCGGGCCACGATCACCTTCTGCTGGTTGCCGCCGGAGAGGGTGCCTACCGGCGCCTGCGCCGACGAGGTGCGTACGTCGAACTGCTCGATCCGCTCGCTCGCGGAGGTGGCGATCGCGTCCGGCCGCAGCGACAGGCCCCGCCCGAACGGCGGCCGGTCGTAGATGTCCAGCACCAGGTTCTCGGCGACGGTGAACTCCTTGACCACACCGTCCACGCTGCGGTCCTCCGGCACATAGCCGACGCCCGCCCGGAGCACCTTCTTCGTCGGCCAGCCGTCGATCCGCCGGCCTTCCAGCGCGACAGTGCCGGCGAGCGCCGGGCGCAGACCCATGATCGCCTCGATCAGCTCGGTCTGGCCGTTGCCCTGCACACCCGCGATGCCGAGCACCTCTCCGGCGCGTACGGTCAGGTCGACGCCGTCCACCGCGCGGACCTGCCGGTCGTCGTCGACGATCAGGCCGGAGACCTCCAGGACCGGCTCGCCCGGGGTGGCCGGGGCCTTGTCCACGGTGAGCCGGACGGAACGGCCGACCATCAGCGCGGCCAACTCGTCCCGGCTGGCCTCCGGCGAGGCCGTACCCACGGTCCTGCCACGCCGGATCACGGTGATCCGGTCGGCGATGGCCTTGACCTCGCCGAGCTTGTGGGTGATGAAGACGATGGACTTGCCGGCGGCCTTGAGCGACCGCATCACGGTGAGCAGTTCCTCGGTCTCCTGGGGGGTGAGCACCGCGGTCGGCTCGTCCAGGATGAGCAGGTCCACGTCGCGGGTCAGGGCCTTGACGATCTCGACCCGCTGCTGGACACCGACCGGCAGGTCCTCGATCACCGCGTCCGGGTCGACCCGCAGGTTGTAGCGCTGGGAGACCTCGGCGACCTCGCGCCGGGCCCGCCGCCGGTCCAGGAAGCCGGCGATGCCGCCGCGCACCTGCTCGGCACCGAGCATGATGTTCTCGGTGACGGTGAAGACAGGTACGAGCATGAAGTGCTGGTGCACCATGCCGATGCCAGCCGCGATCGCGTCGGAGGGCCCGCGCAGCTTGAGCGGCTTGCCGTCGACCAGGATCTCGCCCTCGTCGGGCTGGTAGAGCCCGTAGAGCACGTTCATCAGTGTCGACTTGCCGGCGCCGTTCTCGCCGAGCAGAGCGTGGATCTCTCCAGGCTCCACCGTGAGGTCGATGTGGTCGTTGGCGACCAGATCACCGAACCGCTTGGTGATGCCGCGCAGTTCGAGTCTCAGCGCAACCTCCTGGGGTGCGAAGCGATGGTGCAGCGTAGCTGCTGGCGAGCTGGTCGCGGCAGGCGGCGACCGGTGGCGCGGACCGGCCGCCCCGGCACTGCGGGTGTTCCCCGCGCCGGAGCGGCCGGATCATGGTGTGCTGCGCCGTTGACCGGCCATCCTCGGTGATCGTCGCACCGGGGATGGCCGGTGCCGGGTCACTTCGGCTGTGCGGGCGACTCGACCTTGACGGTGCCGGCCGCGATGTCCGCCTTCAGCTTCTCGACCTCGCTCTTCAGCTCGGCCGGAACCTTGCTGTCGAACTCGTGGAACGGGGCGATCGAGACGCCGTCGTTGGCCAGGGTGCCGACGAAGCCCTCCTGGGCGTTGAGCTGTCCGCCACCGGCGGCCTTGAGCACGGCCTCCTTGACCGCGCCCGGGATGTTCTTGACCACGGTGGTGATGATCGCCGCGCAGTCCTGGGTGCTCTCGCAGCCGTCGACGTCCACCCAGATGGTGTTGTACTTGCCGCCGGAGGCCTTGGCCGCGCTGGTGGTGCCGAGACCGGCGCCGCCGGCCACCGGCATGATGATGTCGGCGCCCTGGGCGACGAGCGCGTCGCTGACCTTCTTGCCCTCGTCCTGCTTGACGAAGTCGTTGGTGAAGGAGCCGTTCTGGGTCTCCTTGTTCCAACCGAGGGCCTGGACCTTGGCGCCCTTGGCCTCGTTGTAGTACGCGACGCCGTCGACGAAGCCGTCCATGAAGATGGTCACCGGCGGGATCTTCATGCCGCCGTAGGTGCCGACCTTGCCGCTCTCGCTCATCCCGGCGGCGACGTAACCGGCGAGGAAGCCGGCCTGCGCGGTGTCGAACTCCATCGGGTAGACGTTGGCCACGCCCGGGTTGGCGTCGACGATGGCGAACTGCTGGTCGGGGTTCGCCTCGGCGATCTTCTTGGTGGCCTCGCCCATCAAGCCGCCAACGGAGAGGACGAAGTCGCAGTCCTGGTTGACGTACGCGGTGAGGTTCGGCTCGTAGTCCGCCTCGGCCCGCGAGCTGGTGTTCTTAATCTCGATGTTGCTGTTCTCGGCCTTGGCGGCCTCGAGGCCCTTCCAGGCCGAGGCGTTGAACGACTTGTCGTCGATGCCGCCGACGTCGGTGACCATGCAGGCGGTGTACTTCTCGCCGCCGGAACCGGCGTTGTTCTCCTCATCCGGGGCCTCGCCACAGGCGGTGGCACTCAGTACGAGCCCACCCGCCGCGATGATCGAGGCGATCCGCATCCCACGCACCGAGCGCAAGACGACTCCCTTCCCATTGCACACCGCGTGGTTGCGGTGGCTGCCCTTGAACCGGCTTGCGCTGTGCCGCCGGCGTCCCACGTTACGGACGCAGAGCGTACGCCCGCGCCCACCTGCCGAACGACAATCGTGCAGGACTGTTGGAGCCCTGTTACCCGTACGTAATGCTTGGGTGGGGCACGTCACGTGCAGTGCCGACAGGTGGGCGACCAAGTGTCTGGAATGCCCGGTTATTGAGGTTGAACCAGCGATCTCCCGGTTACCGCCAGAAGACCGCCACTGCCGCGTTGACCAGGGTCAATCCCACGATCGCGAGGAAGTGGCCCCGGGCGACCTCGGACCTCTTCCGGGAGAAGAAGACCATGACGAAGATGAGCAGGGCGAGGACCAGTTTTGTCACAAGCTTCGCCGGTGCCGGCTCATCGCCGTCGCGCAACGGCGCGGAAAGGCCGATGCCGGTCAGTAGTTGGATCACCACCCCCCAGAGCATGGCGGAGTTGATCCGGATCTTGCCGGTGAGGTATTGGGCGATGGCGCCACCGAGCAGCAGCGCGAACCCGATCAGATGGGCGTAGAGGAGGATGAGTCGAAGTGCTTCCACCCGACCCATCCTGCCCTATCAACGACGGTTTGTAGTAGAGGCACCCGGCTGCTCGGCGAGCCAGCGGGTTACGCACCCCGGGCTGGGCAGAGTTCGGGCGCTACGCCCAAACCAGCCAGCAGCAACGTCCCGAACAGGCGTGATTTCACAGTGACATCAGCACCCTGACGACCACCACCCCCGCAGCCCAACCAGGCGTCTTGGGCGATCATCCGGCCGGGCTGGCCTTCGGCTCAAGCGTCAGGATTTCCGGTGGCCTCGGGTGCAATGAACGTGCCACGGCCGGTGAAGGTGACCACTCGGCCCTCCTCGCGGAGCTGGTCCAGCGCGGCCCGCACGGTGCCGCGCGCCACCTCGTAGGTCTGCGCCAACGTGACCTCACCGGGAAGTTTGTGCCCAGGCTGCCACTCGCCGCTGTCAATCTTCGCCCGAAGCACGTCGGCCAACTGCTCAGCGAACGAGCGCGGTGACCAAGGGTCGATCATGCCTTCAAGGTCTCACCTGTCCAGGCACGCCACGCTGTCCATGCTGTTCATTCGATGGACACGGTGGACAGGTTGGCACTAGGGTGACGGAAGACCTCGCAGGCGGCCCCCGGCTCGCGTGGTGGCGCTCGCCGGGGGCCTTGATCGGACACGGGAGGTCCGACCATGAACAGTTTCCCCGACCCGACCCCGCTCGTGACGATTCTGGCGATCGGCCCGCGTGAGCTACCGAGGACGGAGATGATCGAGGTGTGGCTTGATGCTGGCAGTGGCTCCACGGGCCAGCGCGTCATGGTCCCCGTGAAGCGGCTGACCCGCTCCGATCTCGACCGGGGAGAGGGTGCAACGGCGCTGTACGAATACGAGACGCACTGAACCCGGCAGGCGGGCCCTCGGCAACACGCCGAGGGCCCGCATCGTCGTACGGTGGCCGGGAACCAAGACCCCTTCGATCGCGCAGCGTCAGCCCTTGGTGCCACCTGCGGTCAGGCCGGAGACCAGGTGCTTCTGGGCGAAGAAGAAGACCAGCCCGGCCGGGATGGTGACCAGGACGGCGGCAGCGGTCAGGTACTCCCACTGCGGGTTGAACTGCGGCACGAACTGCTGGAGCCCGTACGCCAGGGTGAACTTGTTGTCGGTCTGGATGAACGCCGACGCGTACGCCACCTCGCCCCACGCGGTGAGGAAGGTGTAGAAGGCGGTCACCGCCACGGCCGGCCGGGCCAGCGGCAGCACCACCCGCCAGAAGATGGCGAACGGGCCGCACCCGTCCAGCGCCGCCGCCTCGTCCAGCGAGGTCGGGATGGAGTCGAAGTAGCCCTTCAACATCCAGGCGCAGAACGGCACCGCGATGGTCAGGTACGCGATGATCAGCGCCGGCATCGTGTTGATCAGCCCCAGCCGGGCCAGGATCGTGTAGATCGGCACGATCAGGATGGCCACCGGGAACATCTGCGTGATCAGGAAGACCATCATCAGCGGGCGGCGGCCCGGGAAGTTGAACCGGGACACCGCGTAGCCGGTGGTGGCCGACAGGAAGATGCCGATGGTCATGGTGAAGGCCGCGACGATCACCGAGTTGAGGAACCACCTCGGAAAGTTCGTCTCGGTCAGCACGTAGCTGTAGTTCGCCAGGGTGGTGTCCCGGAACAGAGTCAGCTGAGTGCTCTGGATCGCGTACCCGGGCTTGAGCGAGGAGAGCAGCACCCAGACGATCGGGCCGATCGCGATCAGCGAGGCCAGGATCAACGTGCCGTGCAGCAGCATCGACCTGACCGGGCTGCGCCGGCTGCGGCCGGTCTTCGGTGTCCGTCCCATCACCACACCTCGCCTTGCTTGCGCAGCGCCCGCCGGTAGAACACCGAGAACACCAGCAGGATCGACAGGATCAGTACGCCGTACGTCGAGGCCAGCGAGTAGTTGCGGATGCCCTCGAAGGCGGCCCGGAAGGCACCGGTCACCAGGATCTCGCTCTGCCCGGCTGGCTGCCCCTCGGTCACCAGGAAGATGATCGGGAACATGTTGAACGTCCAGATGGTGCCGAGCAGCACCACAGTCATGCTGACCGGACGCAGACCCGGCAGGGTGATGTTCTTGAACCGTTGCCACGCCGAGGCGCCGTCGATCTCGGCCGCCTCGTAGAGCTCGCCCGGGATGGTCTGCATGCCGCCGAGCAGCGCCACCATCATGAACGGCACGCCCAGCCAGACGTTCGTGACGATGGCGGTGAAGAGCGCGGTCCATCTGTCGGAGAACCACGAGACCGGGTCGATGCCGACGGCGGAGAGCAGCGCGTTGGCCAGGCCGAACCGCTCGTTGAAGATGAACTTCCAGGCGAACGCGCTGACGAAGGCCGGCACCGCCCAGGGCAGCACCAGCAACACCCGGTACAGGCCCCGGGCCCGCATCGGGCGGTTGAGCATGCTCGCCAGCCCGAGGCCCAGCCCGAAGTGGCAGGCCACGCAGACGACCGTCCAGATCAGCGTGGTGCCGGTCCACTGCCAGAACTCACCGACCTCGCCGGTGAGCACCCGGACGTAGTTGTCGAGGCCGACGAACTCCCACTTGTTGGGGTTTTCGGCGCAGACCTCGCCGCCGGTGATCGACCTGGTGCAGATCTCGGCGGCCTGGTTGGCCTCGGTCAGGTTGGTGAAGGAGATCCAGATCCCGCGGATCAGCGGGTAGAAGATCAGAACCGCCAGGACGATGACGACGGGCAGCACCATCGCCCAGGCGTACCAGTGCTTCTCCCAGCTGCGGCGCAGCCGGGAGGGACGAGCGGATGGGCCGGGCGGCGCCGACGACGGCGCCGGTTCGGCTGTCACGGTGGACATCAGCTGCGCTCCAGTGCAGAGGTCCGGCAGGGGTCGGTGACCGGCACGGTCGCCGACCCCTGCCGGGGATGCCGAAGGGGTCACCGGCGCAGGGCCGGTGTCAGGATCACAGCCCGGCCGCGCCGGGCCAGCGTCGTGGTCGGGGCGACGGGCCGAGGCCCACCATCAGGTCAGAGCCCGTAGCCGGGCACGACCTCGGCCTTGTACTTCTTGGCGACGGCGTCCAACGCGGCCTGCGGGTCCTTGTTCTGGATCAGGACCTCGGTGGCCATCTGGTCGAGCGGGCCGAAGAACTGACCGGCCTCGGGGATCCACGGCCGACCCACGGCCGCCTCGTTCACCGCCTGGAAGGCGGCGACCACCGCGTTGTTCTTGACCGCGTCGACCTGGTACGCCGAGGTACGGGTGGGCAGCAGGCCGAGCTTCTCCGACAGGAACGCCTGCGACTCGGCGCTGCTCATGAACTTGACGAACGCGACGGCGGCGTCGATCTTCTCCTGCGGCATGCCGGACCAGATCACGTAGTTGTGGCCGCCGACCGGGCCACCGGCGCGAGCCGAGCCGGCCGGAACCGGCGCGATGCCCAGGTTCTCCAGGCCACCGAAGTCCGGTGCCGAGGTGACGTTGTTGACCTCCCACGGCCCGTTGATGATCATGGCGACCTTCTGCTCCTTGAACAGGGTCATCATGGTGCCGTAGGAGTCGTTGGCGGAGGGCTTGGCGGCGGCGCCGCTGTCGATCAGATCCTTGGCGACCTTCAGCCCGGCCGCGTTCTGCGCCGAGTTGATGACGATCTTCTTGCCCTCGGTGTCGACCAGGTCGCCGCCCTCGCCGTACATGAAGGGCAGCATGAAGTAGCCGGCCGGGTTGAGGTACACGCCCTCGGCGTCGGTCTTCTCCTTGACCGCCTGCGCGGCGGTCTTCAGCTCGGCCCAGCTCTTCGGCGGCTCGCTGACGCCGGCCTTGGTCAGCAGCTCCTTGTTGTACATCAGCGCGAGGCTGTCGGTGACCTGCGGAACGCCGTAGGTCTTGCCCTCGTACTTGTTGGAGGCGAGCGGGGTCGCCAGGAAGTCATCGGAGTCAGCGAGCAACTCGGAGCCGTCAAGCGCGTAGAGGTAGCCGAGGGAGGCGAACTCGGGCACCCAGGCCACCTCGGCCCGCAGGATGTCCGGGGCGCCGGTCTTGGCCTGCGCGGCGGTCTTGAACTTGTTCTGTGCCTCGCCGAACGGGACCGACTGGTAGTTGATCTTCACGTTCGGATAGGTCTGGTTGAACTTGGCGATCAGTTCCTTGAACGCCGGGGCCTCGTTCTGCGGGTCAGAGGTGTCCCACCAGGTCAGTTCGGCGTTGAGGGAGGCGGGATCGACCTTGGGCTGCTCCTCGGCCGCCTCGTCCTCGCCGCCGCACGCGGCGACGGAGAGGGCGAGTGTGGCGGCGGCGAGTACGGCGATCCCCCTGGCTGTGCGGCGCATGTTCGCTCCTAGATTGCCTGCCGGGTAACGGCGGGACAGTAGCAAGAACTTTCTAAACTAGAAACCCCTTGCGAACTTCCTTGCAACAACCGTGGCCCATCCGCAATCACGCTCCTCGACAAGCGCCACTATTCCGACATTTCGCGCCCTCGTAGCGGAAGTGACTGCCGGATACGCTCACCGCCCACCCTCCCGGGCGTCACCCTGCGTCCCGATTGCGGCACGCTGCCGACGGACGATGAGTACGATTCCGACGCACGATGCGCGATTCTGCAAGTTCTTGCGGGCCACTGCGCAAGAACTTGTCAGTGAGCTACAGTGCCGCCATGCGCGCTCGCCTGTCCGACATCGCCCAGCAGGCCGACGTCAGCGAAGCCACCGTGTCCCGGGTGCTCAACGACCGTCCTGGCGTGGCACCCGAGACCCGGCAGGCCGTGCTGACCGCCCTTGACGTGCTCGGCTACGAGCGCCCCGCCCGGCTGCGCAAGCGCAGCGCGGGACTTGTGGGTCTGGTGGTGCCGGAGCTGGACAACCCGATCTTCCCGGCCTTCGCCCAGATCATCGAATCGGCGCTGGCGCCCACCGGCTACACCCCGGTGCTCTGCACCCAGACCCCCGGCGGCGTACGCGAGGACGAGTACGTCGAGATGCTGCTCGACCGCCAGGTCTCCGGCATCGTCTTCGTCTCCGGCCTGCACGCCGACACCGCCGCCGACCACGACCGGTACCGGACGCTCATCGCCCGGCCGCTGCCCATCGTCATGATCAACGGGTACGCACCCGGCATCCCGGCGCCCTTCGTCTCCTGCGACGACCGGGAAGCCGCGGAGTTGGCAGTGGCGCACCTGGTGGCCCTGGGCCACCGGCGGATCGGCCTGATCACCGGTCCGGACCGGTTCGTGCCGGTGCAACGCAAGGTCAACGGCTACAAGACGGCGATGCGGCGGCTCGCCGGGGTGGACGACGACGAGTTGGCCGAGCTGACCGAGCTGTCCCTGTTCGGGGTGGAGGGCGGCGAGGCGGCGGCCGGCCGGCTGATCGAGCGCGGCGCGACCGGCATCGTCTGCGGTTCCGACCTGATGGCCCTCGGCGCGATCCGGGCCGCCCGGCAGCGCGGCCTGGCCGTCCCCGCGGACCTCTCCGTGGTCGGCTACGACGACTCCCCGCTGATGGCCTTCACCGATCCACCACTGACCACCATGCGCCAGCCGGTGGCGGCCATGGCGGTGGCTGCGGTCCGGGCTCTGGTCGACGAGATCAACGGCCACGGTGCCCCGCACTCCGAATACCTGTTCCGCCCGGAGCTGGTGGTCCGTGGATCCACCGCCGTCTCCCCCCACGCCACCC